>JABHIW010000083.1 GCA_018670825.1 Candidatus Scalindua sp.
ACAGGAAGGTGTGAACTATGGTGAATACTATACACTGATACTGTTTGCTACAGTGGGTATGATGTTGATGGCGGGTGGGGCGGACTTGCTTACGATTTTCCTCGGTATTGAGATAATGTCCATTTCGCTTTATGTGCTGGCAGGCTTCACAAGAGATAAGGTCCGTTCAAATGAGGCGTCTCTGAAATACTTTCTGCTTGGCGCGTTTGTAACAGGTTTTCTTCTTTATGGTATCGCCATGCTATACGGAGCAACCGGAACTACCAATCTGAAGGAGATTGCTGCATTTATTGCTGAAAATTCGGGACTATCAAATCCAATGATTGTTGTGGGTGCTTCACTGCTTATTGTCGGTTTTGGTTTTAAGATTGCTTGTGTGCCCTTTCATAAATGGTCTCCTGACGTTTACGAAGGTTCTCCGACACCGGTTACTGCTTTTATGTCAATAGGGCCAAAGGCAGCCGGTTTTGCTGTTTTCCTGAGAGTTTTCCTCGTGGCTCTGCCTGATCTGGAACCGAAGTGGTCAATCGTGTTGTGGATCATGGCTGTCCTTACCATGACAGTAGGAAACCTTGTGGCCATTTCACAGACAAACATAAAAAGGATGTTGGCATATTCAAGTATTGCGCACGCGGGATACGCGCTTGTTGCTATTATAGTAGGAGGTGAATTTGGGATTGCGAGTTTACTCTTCTATATGCTGGCATATACTCTTATGAACCTGGGAGCATTTGCTATAATCATCGTACTGGGGAAAAAAGGAGAGGAAAATGCTAATATTGAAGACTTCAGCGGACTCGGTTACAAACATCCTCTCTTGGCAGTAGCGATGTGCATATTTATGTTTTCACTGGCGGGCATTCCACCATTGATAGGCTTTATCGGAAAATTCTACATCTTCAGTGCTGCCATCAAATCCGGTTTTATCATACTGGCTATTATTGGTATGATTAACAGTGTAATATCTGTTTACTACTATTTAAGAGTTACTGTCGTTATATACATGAAAAAGCCGATACGTGAATTCGCTCCACTTTCACTATCACCGCTAATCATTCTTGCCATTCTCATAACAATCTGCGGTACAATCTATTTCGGTATATTCCCTTCAAAGATCATTGCATTTGCCCAACAGTCTGCTGTTTTATACTAACCATATCAATGTCATCCTCATATTTTAACCGCTTAAACGGACTAAACAGTTTAAATGGTTTTTACATAAACGATTCTTTTCTTGCTTGAATAGTTCTTCTATTACTCAAACAGCTTAAACTGTTTGATCGGTTTAAACGGTAACTTAAATACAAGGAGGTAAGGCAATGAGTGTAAAATATTTCGAGGATTTAGAAATCTGGAAGCTTTCAAGAAAATTAACGAATAAAATTTACAACATAAGTAATGATGGTAAATTCGCAAAAGATTTCGGACTGCGTGATCAAATAAGAAGGGCAGCCGTTTCAATTATGTCTAACATTGCAGAGAGATATGAGAGATGCGGCAATCAGGAATTTATACAGTTTCTATCAATTGCCAAAGCGTCATGTGGTGAAGTACGGTCACAATTGTATGTCGTCATGGATCAGGGTTATATGAACAAAAAAGAATGTGAGCAACTAATAGATAACGATAGAAAGCTCTCCATCATGATTAACAACTTTATCGAATATCTTAAAGAAGGCACATACAAAGGGACAAAATATAAAATGCCAAAACAAAAAAGTTCAAAAGAAAAACTTGATGAAATGGTGGAACAAATAAAGGCAAAGAAGGAGAAGGATGAGTAACTTTATTTTTAACAGTTTAACCGGTTTGATCCGCTTAAACCGTTTGAACGGTTTCTTTACTGCTTCATTAAAGGGGAATTAAATGCAGTTCTGGGCGACTTATTGCAAAGTACTCGGATATGTCTGGCTAGTGGCGACAGGCCTCCTGATCTTGGTGGGGATATCTAATGTCTGGATAAAGGACGGATTCTCAGGTGTTCAAGACCTGCTGAGTCTATCTAACGCAGTTAACTACATCGCAATGGCAATTGCGGTGATTCCAGGTATTGTTCTGTTGAAGCTTTCCGAGAATCTACGTAGCAAAGTCAAGACAAGAGAGTAAAAGAAGGTATTTGTCTGTATGTAAAGTTTCTCTATTTTTTAAATCCGTAAATTTCTTACAGAACACAAAAGGTAAAAACTATTATCTTCTTTTATCTTTTCTTTGCTTTTGACCTTAGAGTTTATCTGTAAAAATCTGTGGCCAAATTTGTCATTAGTCATTCGTCAATTCTTTCAACTTATCTACAATCCATATCATACCTTCTGTATCCAATGCGCAGTATTTTTCTAAATCTTCCCTGATTTTAATTCTTCCCTCTTCTGAGTCACTATTTGAAATAATATCTAAAAAGGCAAGGCTTGCATTCATGCCATCTGATATGTCCAGATGATCATAACTTGTTCCCGTTAAAACGGGAAGGACCCTCTTAATAGATGCGCTTCCTTTTTGCCTGGCATCATAATAATGAAAAGACCTGAAAGGTGCCAGCAAATCGATTATCCTGTCATTCATTTTTTCGACCCAATCTTTGTATTCAGGAAACATTGTTGCAAGTGATCTTAATACGCCTTTCTCAAAAATCTGATTATAGACAACGATACTGCCGCTAGCACCCAGTACTCTCTTTAATGATGATATAAACTCAGACCTTGGGTCACCTGTGCCATCCGCAAGGAAAGAATAGTGTCTGGCCGTTGCATTGTCTTTATCAACAACGTGCAGTGAAAATTGAAAAGGAATTTGTTGATATGGTCTTGTACCATCAAATAGTGGTATGGCACCGCTGAATGTCTCAAAGTCCAGATAATATAATGGATATTTCAGGTTGTCCAGGAACTGACTAATACGCTTTTTTTTAATATGTGGTTTTCCTGAAATCTCACAGCTTTTCTGGATTTCCCGTTTTCCGCTCAGAGGGAAATCATCAGGAATATCCTTGAAGGAGTATATGCCTTTTTCAAACAGCTCAAATGCATGATTTTTGCTACCATACATATCAAAGATACTGTTTTCAGGCAGAAAACTCCAGCACTCCTTTTTCAAAGGGCATTCGTGTGGGCTACTGCACTGTTTGCCTATAGTGACGTCAGGACATTTTTCAGAAGCAATTGTACTGACCATACTATCTACCCTTTGCCGTATTCCGTCAGTTGCTCGATCGACTCCAGCCGTTATCTTCGTCATGGTTAACAATCCCGCCGGATCAATATCAGCTTGTTTTATATACTCGTTATTAACTGTCATAAGAAAACAATTTCTGATTTTGAGGCCGTAATTCTCACAACAATACTTCTGGTAGGAAACATCATGAATATTTACATTCTTAACTTTGGTAGAACTCTTAACTTCAATAATATTCCACTCATCCTTACTAACTGGTTTCAGGATATCAATCCTGGAAAAAGTATTATCAACCATGATGCCTACTTCAAACAGTGGTTTGCGTTCTTTAAGAAGTACTTCAGTATGATTGAGATTGATCGTAAAATCATCAGCCGGGATGTCGATACCATCAGGAAACAGTTTCTTTGCAAACTCACCGACTAAAAGTCCTTGACTAAACCCGTGTCGTGTTGATGGATCAAACCTGGGAACCCTATCAGGTTCATTCAGCTTAACCCAAAGATACTTGGGGCACTGAAGCCCGTTTATATACTTTGATTTAGTCAATAATCTTTCTCTGGACATAAACAGATATTCCTAAAAATGGTATGTAGATTTAATAAAATACAGGAGGGATTTTAACAACAAAAGGAGGTTTAAAGCATATTAACCGTTTTCATCAGAGCCTTCGCATAAACATTTTGTTTTTTTTATAGCATTCTGTCTTCGGCACTTTTGTCCGGGGAAATTCGCGAAAATTGTGTCTAATCCTTGAATTTAGACATAATTGTTTCAGTGTAGCTTATCATATCATCAAATATACTGTCGATGCCATCTCTTAAGCCTTCCCATACGCTTTCATGTGCTTTCTCCAGTTCTTCATGCTTTTTTCTGGCAAGTTTCTGCTTTGTCTTCAGGCGTTCAATATGATCAATGTACTCCACCTTGTCCTCCGGCGTAGCCTGTTCAACCTGGGATTCAAGCTTGCAAATTTTGTCTTCCCACTCACTTAACTCAACATCCAGTTTATGTAAATAATCTTTCCTTGCACTCATAGCTAAGATCCTTCCACCTATTGGCAACATGTTAACGAGAAATAAATCTGGGGATGCGTTCATCTATAGTTGATAATAATTCGAATGAAAATTAAAGACAAGATAAATATTTGTGGTCATTAAGCTATATCTTTGAGTCATTAAGGGGTGTAAACCATAAATTACTTTCTGCTCTTCTCAGTAATCTCTGTGTTTTCTTGTCCTCGGCGCCTTTTGTCCAGGGGAATTCGTGAAATCAGTGTCTGTCTTTTGTCTTTTTCTAGGTTTTTAGTTTTTCTTTGTGTTCTTAGCAGCTTTGCGGTGAACAATCTTTTATCTTGCAAAACATCTTGACTCATATATAATACAAAGTCAATAGACAGCTGTATCAGTTCACTTTGGCCACGTTGCACACTGCGGAATCATCATATACTAAAGCTCCTGTTGTTAATAAATACAGATTTTAACATATAAACAATTTACCTATTTTACGAAAAGAGAAGGTTATGCTAAAGACACATGATATAAGTTTACGGTACGGAAAACGTGTACTATTTGAAAATGTAACTACAAAGTTCAGTCCGGGTAACTGCTATGGGGTTATTGGTGCCAATGGTGCGGGCAAATCAACGCTCCTTGACGTTTTGTCAGGGGATATTGAGCCATCATCCGGAAATATAAGTGTTTCTCCGGGCAAGAGAATTGCCGTTTTAAAACAGAACCAGTATGAGTTTGACGAATTTGAAGTATGTCAAACGGTGTTAATGGGGCATAAAAGGCTTTTTAAAATTATGGTTGAAAAGGACGCCATTTATGCAAAGAGTGATTTCAGCAATGAAGACGGAATGAAAGTTTCCGACCTTGAAGATGAGTTTGCTGAGCTTAATGGATGGGAGGCTGAAAGTGAGGTGTCTACTCTTTTAAGTGGACTTGGTGTAGCAAACGAACTGCATACAAAGAAAATGGCTGAACTTTCAGGTAATGAAAAGGTTAAGGTCTTGTTGGCGCAGGCACTTTTCGGAAGTCCGGACATTTTGTTGCTTGATGAACCTACAAACCATCTGGATATTCAATCCATTGACTGGCTTGAAGAATTTCTGATAAAATTTAAGAATACCGTAATTGTCGTTTCACATGACAGACATTTTCTTAATAACGTATGTACTCATATTGCAGATATAGATTACGGAAATGTTTCTATCTATACCGGCAACTACGATTTCTGGCTTGAGTCTAGCCAGCTGGCTTTGGAGCAGACAAGAAACATGAACAAAAAGACAGAGGCTAAACGAAAAGAGCTTGAGGCATTTGTCGCCCGGTTTAGTGCAAATGCATCCAAATCAAAGCAGGCCACTTCCAGGAAGAAAACGCTTGAGAAGATGGTCATAGAGGAGATTAAGCCTTCATCAAGAAAATTTCCTTTTATCCGTTTTATACCCGAAAGGCCAATAGGAAACAATGTACTCACAATAAAAAATATTTCCAAAAAAGTGGATGGGGAAGTCGCCCTTAATGATATAACATTAACGGTCAACAATGATGATAAGATCGCTTTTGTCGGTACGCATGACCTGGCAAAAACCGCACTCTTTGAAATATTAATGGGTGAGACTAAGGCAGATAGTGGTGATTACACCTGGGGTGGAACAGCAATTCGATCGTCTTTGCCAAAAGATAATTCAGAATTCTTTAATGACGATGTCACTTTAGTTAACTGGCTTCGTCAATATTCCAAAGAGAAGGACGACAATTTTATAAGAGGCATTTTGGGTAGAATGCTTTTCAGCGGTGAAGAATCATTAAAAAAGGCCAATGTACTATCCGGTGGTGAAAAAGTACGCTGTATGCAGGCAAAGATGATGATAAGTGGGGCCAATGTACTGATTTTGGATGAACCCACTAATCATCTAGATCTTGAAACAATCACTTCGTTAAATGACGGGTTGATCGAATATAAGGGCGTTCTTATGTTTTCCTCTCGCGACCACCAGTTTATGCAAACAATAGCTAATAGAATAATAGAGATAACGCCTTATGGTGTTATAGATAAAAAAATGACCTTTGATGAATATCTGGAAAGCCCTGTCATTAAAAAAATGCGTGAAGAGATGTATGAGAATAGTAACAATCGGGGAGACACTATACCTATTTAATATAGATTTCTACACATAGTAATAAGTTATAATACTATTAATCATGCAGACCATTCAATACTAACAGGAAAATAATTTCTATTATAACGTAATAAGGAGATTGTCGTGGCTGTCAACAGATTAAAGGCGTTTCTTAATGATAATAAAATTAAGTATATATCATCTTTTCATTCGAATGCCTACACTGCACAAGAAGTTGCTGCTTCTGCTCACATACCAGGAAGAAAAATAGCAAAAACCGTTATGGTTAAGATTGATGGTAAGATGGCTATGGCTGTTTTGTCCGCCTCCGACAAGGTGGACTTTGACCTCATACAGGAAGCTGCCGGAGCGAGTAAAGCTGAACTTGCCGGCGAACAAGAATTCGCGGACCTGTTTCTAGGCTGTCATATTGGCGCTATCCCTCCATTCGGAAATCTTTATGAAATGCAGGTCATAGTGGATGAAAAACTTTCCGAACAGACTGAAATTGTCTTTAACGCGGGTTCCTATACTGAGCTGATTACCCTGCATTATGAAGATTTCAAAAATCTGGTAAAACCGTGTGTAGCAAGCATTTCAGCTGATAATTAGACACTTGTTAATCGTAAATTTGAAATCGTTATTTATCATTAGTCAAGAGTAATTCGTAAATCTCTTAATTTATCAATACCTTAATTATTTCTTCTGCCTTTAACTTCGGTATTTCTCTGTGAAAAGTCCTCGGTGCCTTTTGTCCGGGGAAAGTCCTCGGCGTCCTTTGTCCGGGGAAGTCCCTGCCAGATGATTCGTGTGGCGGGTGTGACCCAATTCTCCAATTCTCCAATTCTCCAATTCTTCATCCTTTAGTCCTTAAATCGTAAATCAGAAATCGTAATTCGTAAATCAAATATCTTGCCACTGGTATCTTGCTTCTTGTCTTTTCTTTTCTCCTGTTTTTCCGTCTTTGTCTTTTATTCATCACTTTGCCTTCTCAGCGGCTTTGTATGAGGTATCTCTTTTGCCTTTTCATAAATTAACTGGTTAGTTATTATTATAATTGCTATATACCATGATAACCTTGGAACTTAAATTTTTTTTCAAAGGATTTGTATCTTCGTATCGTCTAATATACGGAACAGTCTAAGTAAATAGAACAGTACCTAAATATGGAAAACCAGGATGATATTGAATTAGTAGTATTGGCTAAACAGGGGGACTCCGTTGCGTTTGAAAAACTGGTTGAACGGAACTATATCTTCGTATACAAGGTTTCCTACAAGTGGTGTGGAGTTAAGGAAGATGCAGAAGACATTACGCAGGATGTTTTTATGAAGCTTGCCGGAAAGATACAAAGCTTTCAAGAATCATCAACTTTTCAGACATGGTTATATAAAGTGACTATCAATACTGCTAAAGATTTTGTAAAAAAGAGTAGTAGAAAACGAAAAAAGGAGATGGCCTATTCAGAACAGCAGGAAATAGATAGTGAGTCAAATCAGGAAGAAGATTCAATATCCGAGATAGTACATAATCTGATTACACGACTGCCGGATAAGCTGAAAGAGACGGCACTGCTTGTGTTCTGTGAAGGTATGAACCATAAAGAGGCTTCAGTTATACTGAATTGTTCTGAAAAGACCGTTTCATGGAGAATATATGAGGTGAAGAAAAAAATGAAGAGTAATTTAAAAACTGATGAGGTTTTATGGTAGACAAGAAAGACATAAATAAAATTTTGCAGGAAATGGAAATTCCCGAACCGGATGAAGCAGTTAAGAATGCTGCGATTAAAGCATCTGTAGATGAGTTTAACCGGCAAAGGGAATCTTTACAAAAAAACATCAAAGGAAATGAAACCGAACGGCGTCTAATTGGCAGAATCCAAATATTTCTCAACCTTTTAGGAGGATATGCCATGAAGAGGTCATATGTTATTGCAGGTGGCGTAACAGCATGTGTAGCAATCTTAGTAGTTAGTCTTACCTATTTGTCAGTAGATCTGAATAAGGCACCACAGCCTATAAATGTTCTCACTGTGCCAACGCACAAAGAAAGTAAATTAGCTGTTATCGAAGAATCTGCTGTCGTAAATGGATCTGTAAGTCCGCAAAAAAAGGAAATGCAGATTGCTGATCAATATGCTATGTCAGAAAAATCAACTTCAGATGGTTCGTACGGAGTCTCTTCACTAACAGGTAGAAAACAGGCAATGACACGTCAACAGGCAAACAAGCAGAAACGGTCTTATGCAGCGCAGGGAAGTGGTGGATCTGTAGCATACAATTATCATATTGGAGCACCAAAAAGCAGTATGCCTTCATATTACCCACCGAGTGTTTCATCAGATTCAAGACCTGGTGTCGTATATGAAAATCGGATAGGTTTACCGGTTCCCCGTGATCCGATTTCATCTGAACAGGAAGGGCATATACAAAACAAGGAAACGGGACGTGATAAATTCGATACCATAGAGACAAATCCGGTTAAACAGGTAAAAGATGAGCCTGTTTCTACTTTTTCAATAGATGTTGATACCGCGTCATACTCATTCGTACGTCGTCAGATAAATAATGGAGTGCTTCCGCAGGAAAATGCGGTACGTATCGAAGAGATAATCAATTATTTCGATTATGACTATGCTGTTCCGGATGACAAGATAAAACCATTTCAACCAACAATTGCTGTTTATCCTACACCATGGAACGATAACTCAAAACTCCTGCATATCGGAATAAAAGGATACGATATTGTTCCTGAAAAGAAACCGCAATCAAACCTTGTATTTTTGTTAGATGTTTCAGGCTCGATGAATGAACAGGATAAGCTGCCTCTCCTAAAGAACTCATTCCGTCTGCTTGTTAATTCACTGGATGAAGAGGATACGGTTGCAATAGTGGTCTATGCCGGAGCTGCCGGTACAGTTCTCGAACCGACGAGTGTTAAGGAAAAAGGAAAGATCCTGTCTGCCCTGGACCAATTAAATGCCGGGGGATCCACCGCCGGTGGAGAAGGAATTCGAAAGGCATATGACCTTGCGGAAGCAAATTTCAAAAAAGAGGGTGTAAACCGTATCATATTAGCTACAGACGGAGACTTTAATGTCGGAATCTATGATAAGGAAGAGTTAAAAAGTTTTATAGATAGAAAGAGAAAGAGTAGAATCTTTTTGTCTGTCCTGGGTTTCGGTCAGGGAAATTACAATGATGCCTTGATGCAGAAGTTGGCTCAGAACGGAAATGGAAACGCATCTTATATTGACAACCTTAATGAGGCAAGAAAGGTACTGGTTGACGAAGCCAGCTCTACACTGTTTGCTATTGCCAGGGACGTAAAAATACAAATTGAGTTTAATCCGAAGCTGATTGCCGAGTACCGCTTGATAGGGTACGAGTCCCGGATGTTGAAACGTGAGGACTTTAATAACGACAAAGTTGACGCGGGAGACATTGGTTCAGGACATACGGTTACGGCCATCTATGAAATTATACCGGTTGGAAGCAAAGACAGACTGGTTGATGATCTTCGTTATAGTAGTAAAGAGAAAGAGAGTACTGAGAGTGAATTAAGTGACGGTGAGTATGCATTTCTAAAGATCCGTTATAAACTGCCCGGTTCCGAAAAGAGTGAATTGATTACTGCACCCGTAAAGAAAGAAAGTGAATTTACTCAGATTAATCAGGTTCCAGCAGACATTCGATTTGCAGCTTCCGTTGCAGGATTTGGACAGATTTTACGAGGAGGGACCTACACGGCTGAATTTACCTATGATGATATCATTAAGCTGTCAGAATCAACAGTGAGCAAAGATGAATTTGGATACCGGCAGGAATTTCGTAATCTGGTCAGACTTGCAAAAGCAATTGAATAGATGCATGTCACAACAAGAGTTAAAGGAGAGATTTAATATGGAACCGTACTTATCTTCTTGATTTTGTTAACTGCTTGAGTATTATAAATTCAAGAATTTCTATTATCTGTTGGGCTTATCCCATACAGACATAGGCTTTTAGATGAAGGAGATGAAACATGTTGTTTTCAAAGCGATTAAAGAGTTCTTCATTGGAAATGATTTCAACAATTATCCTAATAGCTACCGTCCTTATATTGTCGGGTTGTGGCGATAGTAATGCTCCGGGAGATGCCCAACGGGAACAAATAACAAAGCCGGTTGATCCTATATTTAACGATATAGGAAAGACAGTTCTCCCTTCTGTGGAAAAACCACCAGAAGTAAAATAACAAGATAAAGAAGCTGAATACCTTGTAAAAATCGTGAAATAATGTTAAGTCTGAATATGTATATGTCTTAAATATAGTAAAATATCTCGTTCGTGGAAGGTCTTAAAAGATGCCTGTGATCGTCAATTTTATATCATCTATCAATCCCTTATTGAGGGAGGTATGTAATGATACAATTTAAGCCCTCAAAATGGCTTGCCTGCCTTTTTCTTTTCCTGTTACCCATTATGCTGGGTATTTGCTTTGCTTATCCGTTATATGGTGGTTCACAGGGATACGGCTGGTGTCCGACCTGTGGAAGGGATATGCCAGACTCACACTTCCCCCATGGAGGAGGCGGTGGTGGTGGCGGCGGAGGTTATGGTGGCTATACTCCAGGACCGTCTCCACAGGAACAACAGGCTAGTGCTGCAAACAGAGAAGGTCTCAGTTACGAAAAGAGTGGTGATTGGGATAACGCTATAAAATCCTATAGAGAAGCGCTAAGGCTTAATCCGAATGAAAGAGTTTTTCTTCTAAATCTTCAGGATGGTATAAATAACAAAGGTGTAGCACTCCACAAGAATGGAGATTATGAGAGTGCTTTAAGATTGTTTGAAGAGGCGCTAAGGCTTAACCCGGACTATCCGAACGGACGCAGGAATATCCGAGTGGCAAAGGGTCATATAATCAACAGGGAGGGACTTGAATACTTTAACAATGAAGATTATGACAGCGCTATAAGCTATTTTGAGGAATCGATAAGGGTTAATCCTGAAGATCAAACAGCCAGGGGAAACCTTGCTGAAGCCAGAAAGAGAAAGAGAGAGCAGGCAGAGTCAATACAGCTTGAGGATCAATGGCGCAAGGATGAGCAAAGACGTAAAGAAGAAGAAGAGAGAATTGCGAGAGAAATAGAGGAACAAAAACGTGAAGAAGGAGAACGAATTGCGAGAGAAATAGAGGAACAAAAACGTAAAGAAGAAGAGCGGATTGCGAAGGAAGTACTGGAACAAAAGCGTAAAGAAGAGGAGCGAATTGCAAAGGCAATGGCAGAACAAAAGCTCAAGGAGGCTACACAGAGGGTAAATAATATGCTTGATGGTCTGGCAAAAAAGTTAGGCGCTTCTACTGGCACCTCTAAGTCATCCAACTCTTCAGGTTTGAGATTAATGAGGCCTGTCGGCGCCCGCCTCTTTGAGAAAGGTACCAAAGACTCTGCTCCAGTTGATCTAAGACTTATGCCTCTAAACAAACCTCTCGTGGGGTATCCGCCTCTTTCCGAAGGAGAGCAGCTACAGACGCAGTCCACTGGTAAACAAACTGCGGAGGATTCTAAAGGTGAGATATCGAATCTAAAGATTGATGTATTGCTTGAAGCCTTGGGACCTGGAAAGACATGGGACGAAAGCATATCATATTTGGAAGATAAGCTTGCTCATGAACAGGATATAAAAAAGAAACAAGCTATATGTGATGCTATTGCAGACACAAAGAAGGCAGCGGATACAGATAATACGCAGCAATACCTTGATGACTTCTTTAAGCAGATATATCGTTAAGAGATGTTTGGTGAAATGTATGAAGAAGGACTTAAGAAGGCAGCGGATACAGGTAATACGCAGCAATACCTTGATGAGGTCTTTAAACAGCTATATCGTGAAGAGTTGTTTCGTGAAACGGTTGAAGGAAGACTTAAGGGTGAGATATCGAATCCAAAGGTTGATGTATTGCTTGAAGCCTTGGGACCCGGAAAGACATGGGACGATAGCATATCGTATTTGGAAGATAAGCTTGCTCAAGAACAGGATGTAAAAAAGAAACAAGCTATACGTGATGCTATTGCAGACACAATGAAGGCAGCGGATACAGATAATACGCAGCAATACCTTGATGAGGTATTTAAACAGCTATATCGTGAAGAGTTGATTCGTGAAACGTATGAAAAAAGACTTAAGAAGGCGGCGGATACAGGTAATACGCAGCAATACCTTGATGAATTCTTTAAGCAGATATATCGTGAAGAGTTAATTCGTGAAACGTATGAAAAAAGACTTAGGAATGCAGCGGCTACAGATAATATGCAGTAATACGTTGATGAAGTCTTTAAGTAGTTATTTCGTAAAGAAGACTAAAAGATAAATTTATCGATTTGGAATCTACTGTTTCTATTAACAAGGAGTTAACCATAAAGAATTCAATCTACAACAAGAAAACAATTCCGGCCTGGTTTATTTTAACCATCTTTTTAGCCTTTGGGGTCTTTACATCAACATTCGTACTGGCCCAGACGTCCGGCAATGCACTCTCAGCAGAGGTACAGAAGGCTTACGAGCGTGGTTATGCGGCGGCAGAGCAAGGTGAATGGGAACTGGCGATCAAGTATTTCAGTAAGGCGCAGAAGGTCGCACCAGAGTCCCCCGAAATCCTCTTCAATCTTGCATTTGCCTGTTCCAATGCAGGGGGGCGGGACCTCCTTGCTATTGCATGGTACAGGGCCTATCTTGCCGTTGCACCAAGTGCACCAAATGCTGATCAGGTGCGTAAGGGAATTGTTAACCTTGAGGTCAAAGTAGAGGCAAATGTAAGGGTGCTAATCAATCTGGTCAGAGATACTGCTGCAGAGATTAAAGATGATGATAAAGACCTGATTTATCAGTACATCACCGCTGTGCAGGTAAATTCCGGAGATATATCCGGAGCAATGAATGCAGCCGAAAACATACCCGAAAGACATCTCGGTAATGGTAGGTACAGTCTTTGTAAGTCTGAGGCTTACCTGAATCTCGCTACTGTACAGGCAAAGAGAGGTGATATATCAGGTGCCCTGGACTCAGTTAAAAATATTACCTTACCAATCTCTTCAATAACGCTGCCACGTTATGATGATGATACGTTCCGTGTTTATAGGGAAATCGCCATTGAACAGGCAAAGACCGGTGACATAGCAGGTGCCAGAGATACAGCCGCAGGGATTACCGATAATGAAGCCAGGTCTGATACTTATCTGAAAATCGCCGATGTCCAGATAAAGTTAGTCGATATGGCAGGTGCCCGTAAAAGCCTTGGACTTGCCAAAAAAGCAGTCGATGGTGTTACAGACAGTGATTCCAAGTCATGGATTTATAAGGATATTTCGATTGCGCAGGCAAAAACCGGTGATATATCAGGCTCCAGAGATACAGCCGAAGAAATTACAGACGATTATGATAAATCACAGGTATATATTGTTATAGCAGCTGAACAGGCAAAAACCGGTGATATAGAAGGTGCCATGGATACCGCCAAGAGTATAAATATAAAAAAAGTGAAACATGATTACTGTTCAGATACATATATGTCTGATGCTTATAGGGAGATTGCTGCAGTTCAAGCCGGGGCAGGTGATAGAGAAAGTGCTGGCAAAAGTTTGGCACTGGCCAGGAAAGCTGCCGCAAGGATTTATTCCAATCGCTATAAGGTCCGTGCATATGTACGAATCGCCAGAGTACAGGCCGAGACTGGTGATAGTGAAGGTGCCAGGGTTACGGCCAGGATCATTACCGATGATTATGATAAAATTCAAGCATATCGGGAAATTGCCAGGCTACAGGTACAAAAAGATGATATTCCAGGTGCACGTAAAACAGTTGAACTGGCAGTGAAATTAGCCGCAAAAGAGATAAACGATTATCGATCTCATGATTCATTTCGCGAAATGGCCGCATTGCAGGCTAGAACAGATGATATTCCAGATGCACGTAAAAGCCTTGTACTGGCAAAAAAAGTGACTGCAAAAATTATTGAGGCTGACAATAAGTCGAATTCTTATATGAAAATTGCCGAAGTACAGGCTGCGGCTGGTGATGTAAAAGGTGGACGCAAAACCCTTGCACTGGCCAGGAATGCGGCAGCTGAGATTAATGAAGATGATGAAAAGTCCTGGGCTTATTTAAAGATAGCTGTTGCTCAGGCCGGAATAGGCGATACGGTAGGTGCCCGCAAAAACCTTGAACTTTCCAAAAAAGCAGCCGATGGTGTTACAGACGACGATCAAAGATCCCGGTGTTATATGGAAATAGCTGCTGTGCAGGCCAGAACAGGTGATA
The DNA here is from genome assembly GCA_018670825.1 of Candidatus Scalindua sp. Lineage (GTDB taxonomy): Bacteria > Planctomycetota > Brocadiia > Brocadiales > Scalinduaceae > Scalindua. Next base: position 14,605 of record JABHIW010000083.1, read on the forward strand.
TGGCTGCTTCCCGCAGAAACCTTGCATTGGTCAAGAAAATAGCCGAAGATAATTCAGGAAATTTTTTCAGGTCCCTGGTTTATACGGAAATAGCGGCAGTGCAGGCCAAGACAGGTGATGTAGTACGTGCCAATAATACAGCCGATCATATTTCCGTCTTTGCTTGTAGCATCCTGGCTTATATGAAAATCGTTGAGGTACAAGTGCAAGCAGGTGATATTACTGGTGCCATGGATACTCTTGATTGGGTTGTTCATGACGATGATGAGTCTGATGTTTATATAAAAATCTCTAAGTTACGGGTTAAGACAGCTGATTTTGCAGGTACGACAGTAAATTTATCAGAGGTAAAGAGATGGACACATTTAGCTCTGGCTTATCAGACGTATCCGTCACTTTCAAATTTACAAAAATTCTTAATGTCACTCAAAGGAAATAATTTTCGGGAAGTTGCTTTCACCCTTACTTCAGAAGGAATAGAGTGTATGGTTGATGCGTTGGAAGAGCTTCAGAACAATGAGATCAAGTGGTCAGAACTGAGGGCCCAATAAAACGCTAATCTCCTTTTTTTCTTTAAGGGTAAATATTTATCAACAGAGGAAGTTTTATGACCATTCAACTTGAATTCTGTAATATTATAGTGCCGGTTGCAAAAATAAAGGAGAAACTTGGGGACAAAGTTTTTAAGGACAAATATTCAATGAATACAGACACAACCTGGAACGATGGCCTGTTGTGGAGAGATGGATGTATGGATGATTCAGTGTTGAGCGACTTGCTCGATGGATGGGAAGAACTGGGTTTTGAACTTATCGAGGTGATCGATAGCCAAAAGTACTGGAAAGATGTATGCGTTGTAAATTCAAACTTTGGCCCTTCTCATCCTTGCAACTGGATTGAGTATAATAAGGAAACAAATACGGTCTGGTACAAAGGCGTAGATCCCGGAATCCCCGTTGGTCCTGAAGGTCGTAACATTCACTGGACACCCTGAAATGATAATAGGCTCGAAACTTGTGTTAGTTCGTGAAATTCGTGTCTGTCTTTTGCCTTATGCCTTTTCCTAGGTTTTTAGTTTTAATATAAGTTACAATAAGTGCCATAAAAGTAAAGAGATCAAAAAGATCAAGGTATTATAAAATGAGTAAAAGCAAAATTGAATGGACAGAATCTACCTGGAATCCTGTAACTGGTTGCAGCAAAATCAGTGAAGGCTGTGATAATTGTTATGCAGAAAGAATGGCAAAAAGACTAAAAGCAATGGGGCAGAAAAATTATATTAATGGCTTTGAAGTTGCGTGTCATCCCCATATGTTGGATGCTCCATTAAAGTGGAAAAAATCGAATATGGTTTTTGTAAACTCTATGGGAGATCTCTTTCATGAAAAGGTACCTCTTGATTTTATAAGACAGGTTTTTGGTGTAATGAACATTGCAGATCAACATTTTTATCAGGTTTTAACCAAGCGTGCAAAGCGGTTATTAGAATTATCAGAAATGATCAAATGGGATAGTCACATCTGGATGGGGGTTACTGTTGAGAATAAGACTTTCAAATACCGTATAGAATATCTTAGAAAAGCACCTGCAAAAACAAAATTCCTTTCACTAGAGCCTTTACTCGGATCTCTTGGCGAGCTAAACCTGTCAGGCATTGATTGGGTTATTGTTGGAGGGGAATCTGGTCCACGAGCGCGTTCCATTGAAGCAGACTGGGCAAGAGAGATAAGGGACCAATGTATCGAACAAAATGTGCCATTCTTTTTCAAACAATGGGGCGGTATTCATAAGAAGAAAAATGGAAGGGTTCTTGATGGTGTTACGTGGGACGAAATGCCCACACGCGAATTAACTGCTGTTTAGGTTTAACATAAACAATCCAATTATTAAAGACACACAATATTTAATTATTAATTCTTAAATCCCTTAATTCCTCCCTGTCCGCCAGCTTGTTAGGCGAGAATCATAATTTTTACTTCTGGCATCTTGTTTTTCAATTTTAATTTCTATGTCAATCTGTGAAATTCGTGTCTAATATATTTTGCCCACTGCCTCTCGCCTTTTCATCTATATTCCTGTTTTTTTTTGCGTTCTTCGCGTCTTCTTGTCCTCGGCGCCTTTTGTCCGGGGAGCGGTGAATAATCTCTTTTGTTTGCAATTCCAATCGCAATGTGGTAGTTTTCTGCGTACCACACCGTGCGGCAAAGCCGTAACAAAGTTTGAAGTGTCTTAAGTGAACTAAAGTACCTAAAGTTAAAAAATAAAAGTTTTGTGTTAGGCCATCACTTTAGGCCGTTTTAACTTTTTATAACAAGAAAAAAAATCTAAAGCTTGCCCTCATGTAAACGGAGAAAAAAAGATTGTATGGAAAAGCACAAAGAAGATATTGTTGCAAACCAGTATGAGAAGTGGGTCTATCCAGAGCCCATTAACGACCTGGCGGAAGACAGGGCTAAAGGGAGGACTGATGCGACAAGTGTTCGCATGGTACATTTGATGTACTGGCCTGACGGTAGCTATGTAAAGCGCTATGATAAAAGGCTAAACATACTTATCGCGGGGTGTGGTGCGAATGCCGCGGCAAGATTTGCTTATGAGCATCCAAGATCTAATATTGTAGGAATTGATCTCAGTGCGACCAGTCTGAAACATGCAGATTTTCTCAGAAAGAAACATAATTTACTGAACCTGACGCTGCATCAGATGCGTATAGAATCAGTGTCTGATCTTGATCAGGAATTCGACTTTATAGAATCCTCCGGTGTACTGCATCACCTGCCGAATCCACAGGCTGGCCTCGCCGCGCTCAAAGGCGTTCTAAAGCCAGATGGCGTAATGGCTCTCATGCTCTATGGCCTTTATGGTAGGGTAGGAACTTATATGCTTCAATCTCTTTTTCACCAGTTGGGATTCTCACAGGGAGATGAAGATGTTCGGGCGATCAAGCAGGTCTTGCAGAATCTTCATCCACAACATCTCGCACATCACTACATGAATGCTAACAGCGACATGAGGTTTGATGCCGGAGTAGTAGATTCCTTTCTGCATGGAATGGACAGGCCTTATACCGTTCAGGATTGTCTGGACTTTGTAGAGCAGGGTGGTCTGGTATTTCGTGGTTGGATTAACCGGTATGATTACTATCCTGAAGGCCAGGTCTCGGAGAGTAGTCCTCTTTTCTCACGAATACAATCCTTACCGGAAGAAGATATCTGGAAGTTAATGGAGCTGCTCCATAGTCAGATCCGGATGCATCTGTTTTATGTCGGTAAAAAAGAAGTGTCACCCGAATCTTACACCATTGACTTTAACGGTCCTCAGTTCCCTGATATTATTCCTTACCAGCGTATACATGAATTTGCCGCTGCTGATCCTGCGGCAAACAAGCCTGCTATGATCACCCGTAAGCCTTATCCACCAATTCCGTTCAACGACTCGCAGGTGAGATTGTTTAATCTGTTTGACGGCAGAAGAACCGTGAAGGAAATCGTGTCAAATTGTGGAATTAGAGAGACTGAAGAAAACCTGATTGTTTTCTTCCGCAACTTCCTCCGTAGTCTGTGGCGTATGGGACATGTGTATATTCAAATTCCGGAAGTATAGTGGATTGAGTCAATTCATTAATGTTAGCAATTGTTAATTATTGGGGTCACACCTTGACAGGCTGTCCGAGAATAGAAAATGTCACTAATTTAGGGGGTAGCCAAACCCTTCCCGAAGGAGAGATCGTCGCTTCTAGGGGTGTTTTTGAAAGCTTTTTTTTAAGCACAATTAATTCAAAATCATTCTCGGACAGCCTGTCAACATTTAACAAATCTATGGACGCATAGAGAAAGCCAATCTGCGCGTACCGAATAGCAATTTCGGTTGGGTACATCGATTAAACTCGCCAAACCAATCATAAGGCAGATATTTGTGCCTGTCTGTATCCAATATTTTTCTTTGCCATGCACTTTTAGGGTAAATCTGAGCCTATCCATGGATAATTCCTATCTTTGTCCTTCTCTGAACAAAATGAATCCAGTCTGTTCATGACTTAACTATTAAACAATGCTGTTTTTTCTGCTATAATGACAAATTCGAAAATTTTATACATTTTTATCTTTAACAAGAAATAAGGAAAAGGAATTCAGACTATGGGTTTAAACTGTGGTATTGTCGGTTTGCCTAATGTAGGCAAATCAACTATTTTTAATGCTTTAACGTCATCCAGTGCGGCTTCGGAAAATTATCCGTTCTGTACCATCGACCCCAATGTCGGAGTCGTGGCAGTACCGGATGAACGATTAGAACAGATAACTAAATTTATTCCCCCCGAAAAAACCATCCCCGCAATGGTCGAGTTTGTAGATATTGCGGGTCTGGTAAAAGGCGCCAGTAAAGGTGAGGGACTGGGAAATAAGTTTTTAGGACATATAAAGAGCGTAAATGCCATTTTACACGTTGTACGCTGCTTTGAAAAAGAGGATACTGTGCATGTTGAGGGCTCGGTAGACCCAATCAGGGATATTGAAATCATACATACTGAACTGCTCCTCGCGGATATAGACACAGTAGAGAAGCGCATACTGAAAAACGAAAAACTCTCGAAAACCGGAGACAAGAAGTTATTGGAGGAGATTGAGATTCTTAAAGAAGTGCTGGAAGGTTTGAATAACGGTACTCCGATGCGACTGTTACCTCTTTCGGAAGAAAAACGATTATGCACGTTAGATTTGCATCTCATTACCGCTAAACCGGTATTGTACGTCATAAATGTCTTTGATTTCGAGAAGGACAGAGGATATATCGATACCATTACTGCTTATGCACAAAATGAGGATTCAAAATGTGTTGTCCTCTCCGGTGATGTCGAAGCGGAGATCGCCCGAATGGACCCATCGGAACAGGCGGAATATTATGAGGATATGGGAATAACGGAGTCCGGGCTCAAGAGATTGATACGCGAGGCGTATACATTACTGGGACTCGGCACTTATTTTACCGCGGGGCCAAAGGAAGTGCGTGCCTGGACCATAGACAATGGAACAAAGGCGCCACAGGCGGCAGGGGTGATTCACTCGGATTTCGAACGAGGTTTCATTCGTGCAGAGGTCTTTAATTACGATGACCTCGCAACACACAAGTCGGAGCTGAAGGTGAAGGAAAATGGACTCCTGAGGATTGAAGGGAAAGATTATGTGGTAAAAGATGGCGATATTATGCATTTTAGATTTAGTGTATAACGATGCTTCCGGAATCATCTATTAAGATTAAGAAACTTTATCAGTAAATTAAAGAGTTGATAGAGAGGAGCTACAAATGTGGTTTGGTAAAAAGAAAACAATAAAAGAAACGAAAGAAGCCGGCAAGAAGGAGTTCTCTGAAGAAGTCAATGAACTACATGTGCAGATACGGAAAGATGCGATGGTCCACGGACAGGACTCTTATAGCTGGCCTAACGGCGATACCTATGTAGGTGAATGGAGAGATGGCAAGAAGAATGGACAGGGAACGTATACCTGGGCAGATGGCGCTATATACATCGGTGAATGGAAAGACAACATGAAGAATGGTCATGGTACCTATACCTGGCCAAACGGTGTTAAATATATGGGAGAAAGGAAAGATAATAAAAAGCATGGACAGGGTACATGCAGTTGGCCTAACGGTGATATATATGTGGGAGAATATAGAGAAGGTAAGAGGCAAGGGCAGGGAACGTATACCTGGGTAGATGGTGCTATATACATCGGTGAATGGAAAGATGACAAGCGTAAGGGGCAAGGTACGGAGACCTATGCAAATGGTGATAAATATGTGGGTGAGTGGAAAGATGGCCAGCGTAATGGACAAGGTACGGAAACGTATGCAAATGATGATATCTATGTCGGAGAATGGAAGGACAGCAAGAGGAGTGGGCAAGGAATATATACTTGGGCAACCGGTGATAAGTATGTAGGTGAGTGGAAAGATGACAAGCGTAATGGACAAGGGACAGAAACGTATGCAAACGGTGATACCTATGTGGGTGAATGGCAAGAAGGCAAGAGAAATGGTCAAGGTACATCTGTTTTTGAAGATGGTGATAAATACGTTGGTGAATGGAAAGGTGATGAAATAGATGGAGAGGGAACGGCAAATTTCGCGAACGGTGATATCTATGTAGGCAAATGGAAAGATGGCAAGAGGAATGGACAAGGGGAATATACCTGGGCAAATGGTGATAAATACATAGGTGAGTGGAGAGGTGATAAGCGGAATGGACAGGGTACATGGACTTTGGCAGACGGTACTAAACACAAGGGAAAATGGAATAACGATGAGATGGTGTGAGAACAGAGAAACAAGGTAACCTTAATAAATTTTTATAAGATGGGAATCAAGACTTTATGAAATCAAAATCAACCAAACCTAGATATAAAACGCTTTGCCCTTCACTTCCTCTTACTACTCGAATTAAAGAGGGTCTGCCCCGTCTTATTCTCGATCGCTTACCGGAAAACCAGCAATTAACAGATTCAGGTTGGTGTAAGGTCCTGGATAGCCAGGGCGGATTTCTCAGATGGGGGGTCGTTGACATGTTCAACAATGCCATGCATCTCATCTCCAGCAGTGAGAAAGATCCTCACATTGACTTTGCCTCACGGGTTGAAGATGCAATTAATAAACGCTCTGAGTTGAAAATATCAGAGGGGGAAGTGATTCGTCTTGTTAACGGGACTGGTGACAATCTTTCCGGATTCACTCTCGATTCTTATGGCAGTACTCTGATACTCTCACTGGAAAGCTTTCTGTTGGCTGACATGGTTGATTATAATCTTCATAAAGTTATGGCGACTTTAAACCCCGAGCACATCGTCCTGAAAATTCGTGAGAAAGGACGAAAAGTCAAAGGCAAACTTCAGGAGAGGACCTTGCTTGGGATCCCTACGGAAGAGAAGATTCGAGTTCAGGAGAGTGAAATCAGTTATCTCGTGCAGCCAATGGGCAGCCTGGACACAGGACTTTTTTTCGATTTGAGGGGAGCAAGGAAAGAGTTTGCTCAGAATGCAAAGGACAAGAGTCTCTTAAATCTTTTTTCCTACACTGGAGCGTTCAGCCTGGCCTCTGCTATAGGAGGGGCGAGTCGGGTAGTTTCGGTTGATACATCACCGGAATGCCATAGTTGGGCCAAGGAAAATTTCCTACTCAACAACCTTGATCCTGAAGAGGAAAGATTTCGTTTCATCAAGGATAATGTATTTCATTACATTGAAAAGATGGTGAATCGTTCTGAATCTTATGATCGTATCGTTCTCGATCCGCCGGTGCGTTCCATCGCTGGCACAGGACGTTTTTTCCTCAAAAGTGATCTTTATAAACTTGTGGCTTCGTGTTTGAAGATTTTGTCTCCAAAGGGTCGTCTCTTTGTCACCGACAACACCATGCAAGGCACAGCAGATAAACTCACTCATAAGATCAATAAAGGCTCTGAGGCAGCTGGCATTGCCTGTTCAATTGTCAAAACATTTGAATCTGAGCCAGACTTTCCCGTACACCCTTTCTGGCCGAAGGGTCAAGGCGTGATTGCGATGGAAGTCGAGAGGACTTGACATTGCGAATTAGAAACTCCATACTGAGAACAGATTGCTCTTTCCAAATGGCAAATGATTCAATTAATCAAGTCTCTATACAAATTAACCCTTAATAGTATCTCTTGACAGGGAATTTTTACAGGGATACAATTATATGCTTGAACAGCTTAATCCATGTAAGGGGAGAATATTATTGACAAGGGCATTTCTCAGAAGTACCGTGCACATTTCTGAGTGATAGCTATAAATATAGATCAACTAAGTGAGCATTTAATAGATTGCTCCGGTTATGAGTAAACGGGAGCAAATAGACGGAGATGCTTCATAATATGAAGCATTATTATTTTGTTTTAAGAAGGGGGGGGGGATGAAGCTTATCAAAGTTGTGTTAAAGCCTGAAAAGACTATGGACCTTAAAGACTTACTGACCAATTTAGGGTATCATGGGATTACGACTAAACATACTGCTGGATATGGAGAAGATAAAAAAATAGTAAAACAGATATACCGTGGAAAAGTTTACGAGCAAAGGGTAGACGCAGTAAAAAGAGAAGAGTTGGAATTTATTGTGGCAGATTACCGGGTAAAAAGCGTTATAGACTCCATCAGAAGTGTTACGAAAACTGAAGAGGGTGGTGATGGGAGAGTATACGTGCTTCCTATAGAACAATCAATTCACATCCATACCGGTGACAGGCATATAGGTGACTCCACGGAGACTGGTTTTTATGGTGATATTTAGGTGTTCAATATAAAGTCTTATTTATATATGTCTTCTGATTCAGCCTAAATTATTTTAATTTATGCTTGAATAAACTGAAGCAAAGACTTGAGTCGCTTTTTAATATACAATATCATTTTTCGAGAATGGAGTAACGTATTATGAAACTTATTAGAGCTATTACGAGACCGGAAAAGGCATTGGCGCTGAAGGACCTTTTAGCTGATTCAGGGTATCATGGGATTATGAATACGGAGTGCTACGGTTACGGAGAAAGTAAAAAAATAGTAAAACAGATATATCGTGGAAGAGTTTATGAACAAAGGGTAGATGCAGTTCAAAGAGCAGAACTGGAATTTGTTGTCCCGGATAATAAAGTTGACAATGTAATAAGGACAATTAGAAATGTTGCCAAAACCAATCATGGTGCTGATGGGCGTATATATGTGTTTGCAATGAATGACTCAGTCCATATTAATTCAGGTAGTGAACATTTGGGTGATTCTAGCGAAAAGGACTTGCATGATGAGTTTTGATGTGCAATGTCAGTACCGTTTTACTGGTGATGTTTAACTGGATAACTTTTGTGAATAGAAGTTTTTTCTTAAAGTATCTATACCAGAATGGAGAGTCGGCCCGTCCTCTCCAGAATGGTTGTCGAGGTGGAGAACAACCCAGTAGGGCGGATAGTTGTTATACTGATGAATTTAGGAATTGGGGCATTGAGGAATTCATCTTATTCCTCAATGCCCCAATTCCTAAATTCTGATATTTTGCCGAAACCGCTCAAATTTTTTTGTTCAATAGCCCAGCTTTTCAAGTTCCGGATAGAAATGTTCTTCTTCAAAAGCTATTCTATCTAAAATTGCACCCTTTAAACCGGTGAAATCACCCATGAATTCTTGACTGTCTACGGTACCGGATGATGAGTATTTATCAAAAAACGGTAATAACGCTGATTGGGCAATGTTGCCGAGTTCATCCAGAAAATTTTGTGCTGATGACTTAAAAGATCCATCTGTTTCAGGCTTATCCATCACTTCCTTTATGACACTGTTTTCTTCTCCAATATGGGACAGTAAAGCCTCCTTTAAACTATTTAGTGTATCAATTCTCTGTTGTCCGCTCGCCGACCCAATTTGTTCTAATAAACCGGTTGCTGTCTGGTGTGTTGATTTAAAAGTATCTACCGTCGCTCCCATAGAGTTCTCCTTATTTTATCTTACATTACAAAAGTTAAGCCCGCAGTAAAACATAAAGTATATATTTATGAAAATAGTGAATACTTGTTGAAGTCGTTGTTCGTCTTCTTAATAATGTATTATTGCTACTATCCGACTCATATATCCTGTTCATACGGTAATCTAACAATAATTAAATACAATAACAATAAAAAATATTTATATGGTAAGTAGATTGACAGATGTAGAATGACTAATGACAAATTATCATTTATTGTGAGATGGTTCTTGTTGGTCGTTTATTGCTTCTGTTATGTGTGCTGAGACATTCTATCATCTTTTTTATATCACAATTTCCAAGGAGTCCATGTTGTATGAAGTACAAGCCTATGGGGGGCTGCAGATTTTTTTGCTTTCCGACAATGGCTAAATGTTGAAATTTTGTTATATATCCATTGCGGTGGGCGTATTCGCCGAAATGATCTTTATAACTCCGTTCTTTCATGATTCTTTGAATATCTTCTGCTGACAGTATCCCCCAATCTAGAGCAATTTTACCAATGATTGGGCGCTGTCTTCTTTGCCAGACTATAGCCTGGTTGAGGGCGTTCCAAGAGATGAGACCGGAGTAGTAGAGAAATTGACCGATTAACAGTTCACGTCTTGGAACGTTACCGGTGAAATATCGGTCTGAAATAGTCGCTTGAGCCTTCAGTGTCATCTGCGTACTACAGGCTTTTTTGGCACTATTCATAAATGAAAAGCCTGCGGTGCTCTTTTGCTTTGTTGGCTTTGTCGTCTCTGTTTGACTTGTTGATTTTGTCTGCTTTCTTGAATTAGTTTGTTTTTTCGCCTTTGCTTGTTTTGGCGCCTTTGCTTTCTTTGCTGGAGTGCTGCGACTTGCACTTCTCGTTTTTCTTTTTTTCGGAACTTCCTCTTTTATAATATATTTTTTCTCACCCTGTATGATAGAATCCAGCCTTTTGTATGCTGTACTCATCTCTTTAAAACATTTATCCAGTTTTTCTCTATTTTTACCAAGTGCTTGCGATCTGTCAGGATGTGTTGCAAATGCTTTTTTCCTGTAAGCGGATCTAAGTTTTCCAGGAGAGAGATTGTCTAAAAAATCGACGTAATTGATAATTTCAGAGTCAAATAATAGACAGCAATCATCAATAAGTATAGATTTTGATATGGTATACGTCATAAATTTGTACATTTCATATTGATTTAGAATATAAACTGCTAAAAGTAGCAAATAAAATGCCAACAATGTCGTGCTTGCCTTAGTTGTACAAAATGTAATTATTCTATAAAATCAAGTCTTAAGTAACTGGATCATTTTGTTAATACTCTCTTTGGCGTCGCCAAAAATCATCAGGGTGTTCTCCTGATAAAAAAGCTCATTGTCTACACCACTGAAGCCGGGACTTAAACTTCTTTTGCAGATGACCACCGTCTTTGCCTGGTCTGCATTAAGAATAGGCATGCCATAAAGTGGACTCTCTTTATTAGTCCTCGCCGAGGGATTGATAACATCATTTGCGCCAACAATTAATGCTACGTCGGTATTTTTAAATTCACCATTAATACCGTTCAGATCAAAAAGCAGGTCATACGATACATTTGCCTCTGCAAGCAAAACGTTCATATGCCCGGGCATGCGTCCAGCGACAGGGTGGATTGCATAGCGGACATGTATGCCCTTGTTTATGAGCATTGTTACAAGTTCCTGTAAGGCAAATTGTGCCTGTGCTACTGCAAGTCCATAACCGGGGACGATAATAACCTTTTTAGCAGCCTCAAGCATTATAGATGCATCTTCTTCGGTATAATTAATAACCTTACGTTTATCATTATTATTGTTATTTACTGAAACAGTTCCGACTGGTCCAAAAATAATATTAACAAGAGAACGATTCATTGCCTTACACATAATCCGTGTAAGTATAAATCCTGATGCGCCAACTAATGCACCGCAGATTATGAGTATGTTGTTGGAGAGAACAAAGCCTGTGGCAGCAGCGGCCAGACCGGAACAGGAGTTTAGCGTTGATATTACAACAGGCATATCTGCTCCGCCAATTGGCATGACGAACAGAATTCCAAGTATTAAGGCTATTGCAAGGATTATAAGTAAACCTGTACTGTTAGCAGGATTGATTATGACAATAATTCCCATAATCAGAAACAGGGTAAAGAGCAATATGTTGAGAAACCGCTGGGCTTTGAACACTACAGGAGCCGACCTGATAAGGCCCTGCAGTTTGCCAAAAGCGACAAGGCTGCCGGTAAAAGTAACAGTACCAATGAACAGGCTTACAACCATGGAGATGATGACGTCGATCCTTAGATCTCCGGAAAATCGATTGTATTCTGCTAATGCTACAAGTGCTGATGCGCCACCCCCAAGTCCGTTAAAGAGGGCCACCATCTGTGGCACGGCGGTCATCTGAACCTTTCTGGCTATTATGGCACCGATTGCACTGCCAATGATGAGGCCTATAATTATTAAAGTGAAATCAAGTATCTCATTCTTTGTTAATGTTACGATGATGGCTATCAGCATTGCAGTCATTGCAAGTTGATTACCCCGTCGAGCGGTCTTAGGTGAACCAAGGTTTTTTAAGCCGAGAATGAATAGTATAGATGAGAGGAGATACGCTAGCGCTATAATAATATTCATCTGTTTAGTTTTTCTTCTTTCCTTTCTTAAACATTTCCAGCATTCTGTCTGTGACCATGAACCCGCCGACAACGTTAATCGTCGCTATTATTACGGCTAGCAGCCCCAGTACTGTACTGAGAGTCGAGTGGCCTGCACCGGCGCTTATCAGGGCCCCTACAAGCGTTATGCCAGAGATCGCATTCGTGCCTGACATGAGTGGTGTATGCAGCAGAGGGGGGACTTTGGTAATTGTTTCAAACCCGACAAAGATCGCAAGGGTAAAAATGTATACTGAAACCAACAATGGTTCGATCATGTATTCGCTCCTTTCCGGATAGCCTTAATAACGTAATCGTTTACAATCTCTCCATTGTGTGTAACACATGAACTTTTCGTTATTTTATCTTCAAAATCCAGTTTTCTATCTTCTGTACTGTACAAATGCCTGAAGAATTGTGTGATATTTCTGGAATACATAGAGCTGGCATCAATGGGGAGCGTTGACGGAAGGTTTAATAAACCACATATGGTAACACCATGTTTGCAGATGTTCTTTCCGGGTTCTGTGATTTCGCAGTTGCCTCCCTGTTCTGCGGCCAGATCTATAATGACTGAACCTTCCTGCATTTTTTTTACCATCTCTTCTGTTATTAGGATAGGTGCTTTCTTTCCAAATAGCTGGGCAGTAGTTATCACGACATGGTTTTGCGCCGTCCTGTCACCAATGATTTCGCGTTCTTTTTTCATGAACTCTTCCGTCATCTCTTTTGCATAACCGGTGGTTGTTTCGGCGTCTGCAACAAGTTCCATCTCTATGAACTGCGCCCCGAGACTTTCTACCTGCTCTTTCACTGCTGGCCTGGTATCAAATGCCTCCACCCTTGCACCCAATCTGCGTGCTGTTGCGATTGCCTGTAACCCGGCGACACCTGCGCCCACTACCAGTACCTTAGCAGGTGGTATTGTTCCGGCAGCAGTCATCAAGAGAGGGAAGAACTTCCCAAGGTATTGTGCCGCTGTTAATACAGCTCGATAACCTGCTATACTGGCCATAGAACTGAGCGCATCCATACTTTGTGTGCGTGAAATACGGGGAATAAATTCCATAGCGAAACTGGTAATATATCTTTCATTCATTAATTTAAAAAATTCAGCAGTTAATGCAGAAGAGAGGAAACCAATATAAGTTGTACCGTCTTTCATCATCTCAAATTCCTCTCTTTGAGGAGGCTGGATCTTAAAAATCACATCAATTTCTGAATAAAGAAGTTGCTTGTCTTTAACAATAACCGCATTTGCCCGCTCATATTTCGCATCAACAAAATATGATTTATCTCCTGCACCGGTTTCAATGAATACCTCATGGCCATCATTTATAAGTTGTGTGACCATTTTTGGTACAATAGCTACTCGTTTTTCTCCCTCATAAATCTCTTTTGGTATACCTATTTTCATATTTTATGGAATATCTATTACTGGAATAAAGAAATTATTATTAAAGTATTCAAGTAGACAAGTCAAGAAGTTATTTGATTCATGATTTCGTATGTTTGAGTTGCTTTTTTTTTGATTCTCTGTATATTTTAGAAACTATTATATATTTGTAAATTGTTTTTGTGGGAGGGCGCTGATGTTTTCTAATAATAGATGTTTGTGGATAGGCATATTTATGTTTTTATTTTGCATCAGTTTATGTGATAAGGTTTCAGCTACTCCATCCTGGTCTATCAAAGGTGAATACTTTGAGGGGTGTACGTGTAATCCCGGATGCCCGTGCCTTTTCGGAAGTGAACCGACTCACAATAAAACGTGCATAATCACCGGTGTGTTTCATATTAAATCCGGTAATTATGGTCAACATACATTGGATGGACAGACGGTAATTGGAATTACTGATTTGACTGCCGGGGCTGATGAGAATTGGATCGTCTTTTATATCAGTGGTGACGGATCTTCGAGTATCAGAAACAATGCATTATTAGATATCTTCAAACATCATGTCTTTGGTTTTGCAAAGGTCCCGGTTGAGAGAATTACGGTAAGGTATTTACCGATTCATGTGGAGTCAACCGAGTGGCGTAAGAGGGCAGTGGTTACTGATAATTTGACATTAGATATTGAGTTGTTAAGGGGCACGGGGAATCCTGACAAGCCAACACAGATTGTTAATAAGAATTTTCCGGTTTGGGCTGACGAGTTTGATACAACGCTTAACATGGGAAAAGCCTCCACTCACAGGTTCCGGGAGGGCAGCCATAAGTGGAATTATGATGGAAGAAGTGGCTTTGCGACAAACTTCCACTTTGCGGGAGAATAATTATATAAAACATGATAGTTGGAATTGTTGTCTAATATACTAAAATTGGTTCGGTTTTTGGCCTTTCAAAAAACTAAATCTTGGTTTCGAGAGACAGATCAAGATCGTAGCCAATATATATACCCAATTTATTCCAGTAGGATATGAAAGTAAAGTCTTATTGACATATCTGTTTTATCAATCTATTACCTCTCCATCTATCTCCTTAAATGCTGCAGCAATACCAAATATAGATGTGTCTGGTTGCTTTTTTATGCGGGTTACCATCCCGGTACACATAACGGGATCTGAAGATGTGGAAAGCCCTATCTTCAGGTCCAAAACAGTGCCGCCTTGTATATTGTAGCTGGAATTAAAAAACAACCCCCCATTACTCAAATCATGTACCGCAACCATGTCCCATTGAGAAGAAGTCATTTCCAGATCATTATTGGGGCTGACTCTAAACCTTATAATAACAGGCTTCTCAACTCTTGGATACTTCCTTCTCTCTACACCGTTATACATTGGTGCATCTAATTGATTTAGTTGTAATTTCATTGCTTTCCCTCTCTTAAATTGCACAGACTTAAGTAGCGTTTGTTTGCGTGTCGTTGTAGAAGTAGTTTCGCAATTTGTATGCCACTGAAATGTGTTATGAGCGTGGAGTTGTATTGTATTGATAATATGGCACTTAGGATATGTAGTTCATTTAAGATAATGAGAAGGTTACGCTTTTGTTAGGAAATAATATCCGGTTTAACAACAAAAAATTCCCCACAATGCTTATTTTTTGTACTAAAATGCAGTCTAATTGTTTAACAAATCATAACTATTGATTTTGTGTCTGTTATGTTGCTTTCAACCTACTTAACATAGATTACATCGATCTTTTAATTCTGGTGATTTCTGTAGCGTTCTGCTGATAATGATTAAGTTGGCTACGTTATGACTATAGTAGAATTGGATCCCTTATTGGACGAGGTTAGAACCTGTTTACTGGAAGCTGCATAAATAAGATTGAAAGAAATCCCATATATCAAGTGTAATTATGTGATAAGTTTGAAGTGTCAGTAAACTCTATTCTCATCCACTTTTTTACTAAAGCAGATCAATTCAGAGCATAATATTAAAAAAATACTTGAATTATGGTAATTATATTGCGAATCTTACAAAATCTCTTAAAATTAATTATTTATGTGCAAAATAAACATTATATGAGGCAAGAATAAACATGACAAAAAGAATAGGAATTTTAACCGGTGGGGGAGATGCTCCAGGTCTTAATCCTGCTATAAAGTACATTGTAAAAAAAGCATCTCAGGTAGGGTATGAAACTTTTGGTATTACAGATGGTTGGAAAGGGCTACTTGAACCAGGAATTGAAAAAATTACAGATTTAGGTTCTGACTTGCAAAAAAGATTAGAGGTCTCAGCAATGGAATTGATTAAGAATAGAATACATGAGTTTGAATGGAAGGATCTTGTTAAGAATGCTAGATTATCAATTGCGCCTTTATCTAAATCTGATGTTAGCAAATGGGGCAAGAAGCCAGGAACAAATTTAGGAAGTTCCAGAACAAATCCATTTGCAAAGGGTAATGATAGGTCAAAAATCTTAATTGAGAATATTGAAAAATTGGGTCTGGATTACATAGTTGCACTAGGCGGAGAGGACACTCAGACTGTAGGATATCGGCTATCAGACTTAGGAAAGAATGTTATAGGTATTCCAAAAACAATTGATGGAGATCTACCTGGAACAGATTATACCCTGGGTTTTCGAACAGCTGTTGGTGTGATTAAGAAAAATGTTGAAATTGCCGATGGTACTGCAAGATCACATAATCAAACAACTGTAGTTGAAACAATGGGTAGACATTCGGGATTGCTTGCTTATGAAGGTGCACATTCTACAAATGTTGGTATGGTTCTTATTCCTGAGTATTCACCTTCATTAGAAGAGATCAAGACAATATTGATGAGGCGTAAAGAACAAGGAGTATCGTATGATATCATACTTGTTTCTGAAGGCACAAAAATTAGAGATTATGAAGATAGGTCTTCTGCTGCAAAAGGAGATGAATTTGGGCATGTGAAATTTGATCATGTCGGTCAATTGTTAGCATCTGATCTGGAAGATTTGACAGACCAGAAAATCAGGTCAATAAGCTTAGGTCATTTGCTTAGAGGGGCAGATCCAAATGGTTATGATATAGATATGGCCAACCACTTTGGTGTTGCTGCTGTTGAATTGATTGAAAAGGGGATATCAGGCAGAATGATTAGTTATAGTGATGGCAAGATCACTCATGTTCCATTATCAAGGGCAATTGAAGAAATTAAAACGGTAAATGTTGAAAAGATGTATAATATATCTGGGTTAAATTCGAAACTAATTGGATTTGATATTTAGGGAAGTATAACGTTATTTTAAGGTTAGGTAATTAAATATTTACTTAAATTACCTAACCAATATTACTTCATTATGCGGATGCCTGCATTCTTCATGCACTGAAGAGTGTAGGTGTTTCTTTATATCTACCCCACCCCACTTCATCATTAAACTTCGAAAGGTGTGAATTGCAGAGAAGAGATGTAAAAATGCAGGGTCCTTTATTGGGCGAGGTTAGAACCTGTTTGTTAAAGTCTTCGTCGATTAAATAGCAGTAAAGCATACTATGATATGGGCGATATCGGACTTGAACCAGTGATCCATTTCTTGTTATGAAAAAAACCTACACTCCTCAGCGTTTCAGGAATGTATGCGCCTGCTTATGATAAAATGCGGTATTCTATCTTGTCTAATAAGTGATGCTATATTGTTTTGTTTTTGTAAATCACAATAGTATTGCTGCTGGTATCATTACCGTATACATGGAGGTTGAAGTGCCCCATTTCTGATAACTTCCCCAAAGAACGGTTGCAAAAGAATGAGACATGTGTCTTGTCATCCTTATACCACCATTTCCTGAAAGTAAATTGTTCATTAGGAGCGTCAATAAACGTATTAGTCATGAGGGTTGTAAACACCGCAATACCATCATGGGTCAATACTCCCATTATATTTTGCAGCTCCTGCCGAAGATTTGGTAAATGCTCAATAACCTCTGTTGCTATAACCACATCAAATTTATCAGGTTAGTTTTGGTTTTCCAGGCAACCGTGTATCATGGGTTCAAAAGGTGTTGTTGCAATTCCCCTCTTTAGAAATTCCTCCGTTAGCTCCCCTGATCCGGAACCAAAATCAAGTATTCTAGATGGTTTTCTATATTTATTGATGATAGTAAGAAGTGAGTCAGCCGAATTTATAATATGCTCTTTATCGCTGTTTTTCCACTGTCCCTTATAGTGTTTCTCTTGCCCTTTTCTGTCAATGGTTTGGTCTGTAAATATCAATGAACATTGTGGGCACTTATAAAAGACACGACTATCTTTGTAGTATTGAGATGATGGTGTGTTACATATTCGACAAAACATTGTATTTATGCTTGTTATTACAGAATCTCTTAACATCACATCAGAACCTGATAATGACTAAGATGAGTGAATTATAAACTCAGGAGGAATGTTGACAAGGTATTTATTGGTAATATTGCAGGAATTAATTCGTGTTCAAAACTAAGAAAAGAGGTGGATGATGATTGACTTGTCCCTAGCAAATATTAATAAGCATCTCTTGGTATAGGAATAATTTCAAGTTGTATTTAACGTGAAAGATTGGAACTATAAGTTGACAGCAAATTGATTACGTGAGTTTAAGAAGGGTTTCATTAACCTTATTATTGTTACAAGTCCATGTATGTCAATTTTCTAGAGGCCAGGTAGGGTTTAATGACCCCTTGCTTGTCGAGCAAGAAAGAATAGGCAAAAGTTATTTTGTCCAGTTGCATGTATGTTGATGTGTTTGATTTACTTTCTGCATTGGTCTGTTTTGAATTGGTTACTTGACAATTACTTGACAGTAATGAAGTTTATATCATTTTTTAACACCATTCGCATATCAACCGTAATCAGGTGGTAAAACTGAAATGTCATAATCTATTGATTTTCTATATATACTTCAATTTTCTTAATATACTTCAATATTATCTTGACAAATCATATCGATGCTTATAGTCTGCAAGATATGTATGTATTGTAACTGGCAAAGTGTGAGGCCACAAGATAACTTTGTCGATAATGGTACTCGTGCACATCAAAAATTTCCGCAATATTAATTTTAGTTCCTTGCTGGATTATAAACCATCAAGTGATGGAATATTTAGTTATAAATGTAGTTAGAGGAGATAAAAAATGGGAAGACGAGGGGTGCAAAATGAAGCTGACAAAACTAAGGAAAGATTCCTTAGATGGACTGAGAAGCTTCGTGTAAATGAAGATCGTATTAAATTGAAAGTGCCTGATAATACGAAGAGTGTAATTAACACGAAAGACAATATTATTAAAGATAAGGCGGAAGATCTTGTTAACTCTACGAAGACAGAGGATCGTCTAGACCGTGATAAATATTATATTGTAAATCCTGACCACTAAAAGCTGAACATACTGAGTGATGTAGTATCGTAAGATCTTAACTGGTACTTTCAATCACATATTAGTAGTTGGTAATGAACGCGTCATTTTCTTACTTAAGTGTTATCATAATAAAACCTAGTAATGCAATAGATAGCCAAATAAAATAAGAATTACTCTATACAGTCTCGAACCACATCTCATCAGTAATATTCCTGTGAATCCAGATGTTTAAATTCTTCTGCACAATATATCCCATCATTCCACAATAATATACAGTTCAAGACTATTTAAAATAGTAACAATACTCTTTTTTACTATCATACAACTTAAACACCATTCACATATCAAGAGTATTCAGGTTTTATTTAACCCTAAAAACTCCTTGTCTAGTCTCCTGATTTGTCTATAATCCTTACATACAGCTTTTTAATTTTTAATATAATCATTTACGGATCAAATTGTGACGAGTTTTATGAGGATATTTATATGTGAGAGAAATTCCTGATTCTGTTGAAGAGTTTATGAGCGGAGTACCAGGAGGGTATACAGAGGGATTTTGACAGAAAAAGAGATACTATGGTGATTCACAAAACAGAAAGATGTTGTCAACTTACCACTTTTTTAACATACACAGGAGGACAAGATAATGAAAATATACAAGCTAATGCCAAGGAACCCAGATTCTAAGGTTTGGGAAGGAAGCAGTTTTAAGGGTACGTTAATCGTGCGGGCAAAAGAAACGGATAACGCTCTAAGAATGGCAAGGTTAAAGTATAAGACAACGCAAATGCATGTAATAGACTCACAGGAAACAGCGTACGGCCCATGGACAGGTGCTAATACTGACTTCGATTATGTGGCCGATTCTAAATATTCTATTGATGGTGACGAAGAGATATTAGATGAAATCTCTTAACAGGAGAGTTGACCCGAAAGAAGGTATAACACTAAGCGGATATTATGCTATCAGAGAACGGTCAGCTGGTAATATGATCAGGAAGATAGGCTAATCGATTTCTTTAAGAGAGTGTGATATAAAAGATTAGTGGTCGTATCATCCATTCATTATCTTTGCCGGGGTGTAGTCAGCATGCATAAAACTATTTTCAATCAATCATAGGGGGTTGTTTAGTGTGGAAATGTACCATACTGACATAGCACCTGGGTTGACTCATGCCTATCGGATTTGTGTATGGAGCGGGACGGGCTATAGGGTGGACAATCAGAGCTTCTCGTAAGAAGAAATGGAAATTATTGGAGGGAGTAGGATGAAAAAAATTATTCTAGTTATTATGTTTTTACTACTATGTCCATCATTAATCTTGGCAGAGAAAGAAACTTCATTCATCCAAAATGAGGATGACATCATAACGTCAGAATCTATTGCGATGGATATGTTTTCTTATGATATTTATAAAAAATATGGCGAAGCTTTAAGATTGTGGGCATTCCTTGCCGCAACGGGGCACAATAACCTTGCAGAAGAAATCTCTAAAGAGGCAAAGCATATTTTTGACGACAGCTTATTTCCCAATCTTTTTTATAAATACAATAAAAAATATAATTATTCTATAAGCGATGAAGAAATGCTTTTGCTGTCCGATATTGCTTTAAATAATATTGTAAAAGGTTATAGATTAGGAACACTTGATTCATTAAGGATGATATTTGACGCTAATAAAGATGCAGCTGATTTAGTAAAAGATGTTGCTCCTCGGTTGTACGAAGAATATCTAGAGAAGGAAAAGAGAGCTTATTAGGAATAATTGAAAAGGGGAAGGAGGCAATTATGACTAATGAGGAAAATAAAATGAAAGCACTGGAGTCTCTTGCATTGATATCGTAATAATCAAGAGAGAAGAAATAGATTATCCGGTACAATGTTCGTCAATAGATGACGTTTTTTGTTTGCCGGGAGTGGACTAGACACGAATGACGATTGCCGATTGATGATTGACTAGTGACTAGTGACAAATAACTAATGACTAGAGCTGCAATCTGAGAGAGTTATGAAAAACATAAAAATAAATGGTGAGGACCTGACATTTTCTCAAGTTGAGTATGTCGTTAGAGGTGAAGCGAAGATATCTCTTGATAAAGATGTGAAGAAAAGGGTGAGCGCTGCGCAGAGAATTATTAAGAAGGCGTTAGATGAAAAAAAAGTAATTTACGGCGTAACAACTGGGTTCGGGGCGTTGAGTGGGACCTTCATATCTAAGGACAAAAGAAAACAGTTACAGAAGAATATAATTTTGAGCCATTCAGCCGGTGTTGGCGACTGTTTTGATGAGGAGGTTGTTCGTGCCATAATGCTACTGAGAATAAATGACCTTGCGAAAGGTCATTCAGGAATCAAGTTTGAAACATTACAGACATTGATAGAAATGTTGAATAAAAGGGTACATCCGGTTATTCCGGAAAAGGGTTCAGTGGGGGCAAGCGGTGATTTAGCGCCGTTGGCACATCTGGCTTTGGTATTAATCGGAGAAGGTAAAGCTGTTTTCAAAGACAAATCACTTTCGGGTAAAAAAGCGATGAAGAGTGCGGGAATAGCATTACGTGAACTTGAAGCAGGTGAAGGTTTGGCGCTGATTAATGGTACACAGGCGATGACCGGTATTGGGGCAATAGTGGTTGCTGATGCTATCAAATTACTGAAGAGTGCTGATATCGCCGCAGGAATGAGTCTTGAGGTGTTACTGGGTTCTGGTATTGAGCTAAACGAGAGGATTCATAATGCAAGGCCACATAAAGGACAAACAACCAGTGCCGATAATCTAAGAAGAATAACTGAAAATAGTGATATAATGTCCTCACATGAGGATTGTTCAAGAGTTCAGGATGCGTATTCGATAAGATGTTGTCCTCAAGTACACGGAGCTTCTATAGATGCCCTTAATTATGTGAAGAATATAATAGAGACAGAGATGAATTCTGCAACAGATAATCCACTTATTTTTCAGGATACCGAAGAGGTATTTAATAACGGTGGTAATTTCCATGGGCAACCAGTTGCATTAGCCATGGACTTTCTTGCAATAGCCCTATCAGAGATTGCAAGTATATCAGAAAGAAGAATAGAGAGGCTGGTAAATCCTCTACTGAGTGGCTTACCTGCATTTTTGATTGACGATCCCGGTCTTAATTCAGGTTTTATGATAGCACAATATACAGCGGCTTCTCTGGTTTCAGAGAATAAAGTTTTATCACACCCTGCAAGTGTTGATTCTATACCTACATCAGCCAACAAGGAAGATCACGTAAGTATGGGTACTATTGCGGCAAGAAAGTGCAGGGAGGTTCTTTATAATACGGAAAATGTAATTGCTATCGAATTACTGTGTGCGGCTCAGGCCCTTGATCTCTTTACAAATCTCAAAGCCGGTACCGGAAGCATTGATGCTTACAAAGTAATAAGAAAACATGTTCCTCACCTTGAAGAAGATAGAATCATTTCAAATGATATAGAAATGATGTATAATCTGGTTCACGATGGTAAGATAGTTTCGTCAGTAGAAAAAAAGATTGGAGTACTAAAGTAGCACAAGGATATGACAAGCCGTGCATTTTTATTGCGGGGGTAAAATTCTTTGCTGTTTGCATATGTATAGTGCTCGTTGATCTAAAATAAACAGTAGTATACTTAAATTGAATGAAAGGAGTTGTTGATGAAGGGTATAATAAAAGTCAAAATAGTTTTGGCTGTTTTTGTTTTTCTTGCATCTGCTGATGGCTTGATATTGAAAAGTGTTCATGCTCAGCATACCGATGTTTTCAATCTTTACCAGGACAAGGGGCCAAATAATCCAAATAATTTGAATAAAAAAGATGTGGCCAAAGATGATGAGCCTGGTATGCCGGAAGTGGAATTGATTGAAGTAGAAAATAATATTAAGTATAAAATTTCAGTTGAAAAGAGTAAATATGAGGCAAAAGATCTTACTATGGCAGATATTGAGCTATGGGAGATTGTGGATAAAACACCATTTGAGTGGCATCAGGTCGACTTCATTCTGGAGGCTGATATAGAGGAGATACATACGAGAACTTTTGGTAAGCAGGGTTGTATTCGCAAGCGAGAAGGGAATGTTTTCTGGCTAAATGATGGAAGGAAATGTGTGTATTGGACTCCATGGTCCACATGGGACTGCAGAACTGAAGAAGAAAAGGGTGATGATATATACCCCTGATTACTACATATAGAGGGTTTAGATTGTCATTTTTTGGAACTTTTAGTTCACCTAAGACATTTCAAACTCGGTTGTCTGTTCATCTGGAAGAATCTGTTGTATGGATCTCACTTTAACATTAAAGAGGGAGGCCATACAGTACTATTCACTATTGACTTACATAATAAAATATGATATTTTCCGGATCTTTTATCTGTAACGATTATTGATTATTATGCTAGGTTGTTATCACTGGTGACAGATACTATACATTTTAAACTTTTTATTAAGGAGATAAACAAAAATGGCAGAATTAGGTAATGTTAATAAGCTTGGTAGCGCTAAAGGGAGTGTCGTAGAGGATGCGGTAAATGCGAATTTTCAGGGTGAGACTGCTGAGGTTGGTCTTTATCTGGCGATGTCTCGACAGGCGCAAAGAGAAGGCTTTCCGGAGATAGGGGAAGCGTTAAAATCACTTGCGATGGATGAGGCGTGGCACGCAGCCCGTTTTGCCGAACTGAATGGAAAAATAAGTGAATCTACAAAAGAGAATTTAGAGAAAATGTTAGCAGGTGAACAAGGTGCAAACAAAGGTAAAAAAGCCGCTTCAGTAAAGGCAAATGAGGCAGGCGTGGAAGAAGCAGGAAATTTCTTTGATGAGTCGTCAAAAGATGAAGCTCGTCATGCAAAAACCCTGGAAGGATTACTAAAAAGATATTTTTAGTCAATAATACATAGTTTAGCCAGAAAGTGTCTTACCATAACCGGTATTTCAAGATAACGAAAGATTTCATTACAAGCGATAGCAATAAATTCAGTTTAACGGGCATCTGTAAATGGGTCGAAATAATTCAGGTCATGTGTATGGAAATTACAGATTCAGATGGAAATAAAATTTCTTTTCACACTAAATAGGTTACACGGTAAAATTATTTAGAGGAGAGAATGTGGTTCGAAAAAAGAGAATCAGAAGGATGGCCAAGAGCCGGATAACAAAGCGTAGTATAACATTTTATCTAATCCTTCTTGTCATATGTTATTTAGTTGCAGCAGCCATAAGCTCACTTAAAACAAAAGGCCCTGGAATTGTTGAAAATGTCGTTTCCAAACAAATAGCTCGAAGAGCAAGTGAGATGGGAGTTGAAGGTGTAGACGAGCAGACGGTTAAAACACTTCTGAAGAAACACTCTGTTGAGGAACTAGTTGAGAAATATAATGAAACAAGATAGATGGTATGATTAAGCGGGTTGTTCTATTATTTCATATAGCGGTATAGATTATGTTCTCAATCTCAAATAGCCATGAACTCCTTTATGGTAAGTGTATAATAGGAACAGCGAAATTAATTATCAAATGTTCGCTGTTCCTACTTTTGCTCTGCATGGAATTATTTTACGAAGTTCCTGCCAAGTGACAGTTACAATTTTATTAAATCCACCTTTACTGCCATGTGGTAAGGCTCAGGAAAAATCTCTATCCATTACCGTCTTGCGACTGTCTGCCTTCGCTTTCTCAATTGCCTGATCACACAGGTTTCTAATAGTATCCGACAACGCAGGCACAACATTGGCAGATGTGCTCATTCCTGATGACGAGCGGATATAATTTTTTAGTTTTGATGTAACCACTAATACTTCTTTCTCACTGTCAGAATCACTCATAATGTGAACTCCTTATTTTTGGTTTATTTAGTTTGTTCTGGAAATATTAAAATGTTGTTGGAGAGACGATACCGGTAATGTTTAACACCCCCTTTTCCTTTATGCTTAAGCATAGGATATCTTGGTTATAGGGTAATTCACACTCGAACCACTTCTGTCTTTTGCCTGTACATGAGTCCATGGTTCCTCACCGTCAGTCATTCTTACGAAATGGAAAGGTAATGGTTGGCGTTGCTTCGGTCCACCACTCGGATTAATGGTAATACTAATTGTTAAAATCTTTTCATTAATTGCATGTTCGTCGTCCTGTTCTGCAATCACTTCGTCATCAAAGGAGTCAGCCATTATAATACCATCAACCCTCAGGAATTTTGTTTTTGCTCTTAAGTCCCATTCCGCTTTCGTTATCTTAATCTTCAAAGTTTCCATATGGTTAATCATCCCCTATTAAATAAGTTGAATAAATTGTACTTAATGGAATTAGTCAAAACACTAAAGATTTACAACATCTTTTACTTCGTGTACCTTAGCAAATACATAAGGAATTGCAAGACTAAAAAGCCTGATCTATTTCTTGTAATTTATAATAAAAATCAATCATATAATGTTCCGTAATTAAAGAAAATTAATGACTTTGAGTGATTTGTTTATAGAATAGACGATACAGAAACACAATATAATTTGTATCAAACAGAAATGGAGGAAAGAGAGATGTATGTTACCGGAATTGGCAGAACAAAGTTTGGAGCACTAACAGAAACTATGCCGGAACTAATCTATCAGGCAATGTATAACGCTATAAATGATAGTCCTATTTCCATTGAAGATATAGGGGCTGTATATGTCAGCAATTTTATTGGCGGTCCGTCTCAGAAACAGTTGCATCTGAACTCAGTAGTATCTAGTCTGCTTCCTGAGCTGAGACTGCCGATTATACGTGTTGAAACGGCATGTGCGTCCGGTAGCAGCGCTCTCTATCAGGCGATAATCGCTTTATCACGATTCGAAAATATTCTGATAGTTGGTGTAGAAAAAATGAGCAATACGACTTCTTCTGAAAGCTCTCAGAACCTGGGAATGGCTGGAGATCGAATGGCAGACCAGATGCAGGGTTTGATTTTCCCGGCGCATTATGCCCTTGTAGCCCAACAGCACATGCAGAAATATGGTACTACCCATGAGGACCTCGAGTTGGTCGCATTTAAAAACCACAATAACTCCAGGCTAAACCCACTAGCTCATTTCAGTCATAAGGATGTAAGCCTTGAAATGATAAAAAACGCACCCGTTATAGCTTCTCCGTTGAACCTATTTGATTGCTCACCGATTTCAGACGGTGCAGCAGCTGTCGTAATTTCGAAAAATAAAAGAGGCGACAGGGATGTGAAAGTGAGGGGGTCGGCTCTGGCTACAGACCATATCTCTTTGTCTCACCGAAAAGTACACACCTCTCTTGAGGCAGCAAAAGTGGCGAGTAAAGAGGCATACGAACTTGCAGGGATTACTCCTAAAGATCTGGATATCGTAGAGGTCCACGACTGTTTTACGATCAACGAACTTGTTGCTATGGAAGATCTTGGCATATGCAAGCCGGGGGAGAGTAAAGATTGGGTCAGGGAGGAGAGGACATCTATCAAAGGTGACGTACCTATAAATACTGATGGAGGTTTAAAGGCGGATGGTCACCCAATAGGTGCTACCGGTCTCGCGCAGGTGTTTGAAGTTACGACCCAACTCCGAGGTGAAGCTGGAGAGCGCCAGGTAGATGGGGCTGAGGTTGGCCTGACGCACAATATTGGTGGCGTCGGTGGGACGGCCGTAATACATATTCTTGAAAGGAGGGGTTAACGTGGTATACGAGTGTGAAGATTGCCAGAAACAGTGGTATTATAACGTAAAAAAATGCATCTTCTGCCAGGGGAATGTCGTAGAACTGGAGCCAAGCAAGAGCACGGTAAGAGGAATCACTAAGATAGAGATCCCTTCACCCGGACACACCAGAGTCCCTTATTGTGATCTTCTGTTAGAGGACGAATATGGAAACTTTGAAATAAGGAAATCTTTTTCAGATCATGATTTGGGTGAAATAATAGAGGCGGTGCCGAAAGAAGCTAAAAAGGTAGCTAAAAGCAGGACTATAGGAATAGTGGGTGCGGGGACGATGGGTAGCGGTATTGCTCAAATTTGTGCTCAAACAGGTTATCATGTTCTCGTGATTGACCGACATGAAGAGACCGCCAGAAAGGCACTCATAAAGATCGATAAAGCACTTTCTAAAAATACTAAAGATGATTTGAAACAGGAAATTCTCAGCAGGATCAAGGCGACAACCAACCTGTATGAGATGGAACATGCCGACCTTATCATAGAGGTATTAACGGAGGATATGGAACTGAAGAAAGAGGTTTTCAGGGAATTGGATAACGAGTGTTCCAAAGATACCATCTTTGCGACCAACACCTCCTCGCTTTCTGTAACTGAGTTATCTGAGGTTCTGAAAGATCCTGGCAGGCTTGTAGGTCTTCATTTTTTCAATCCGGTTCCGAGAATGAAATTGGTTGAGATAATAAAGTCAAAAAATACATCTGATGAAGCTGTCGAATATGCAAAGGAGGTTGCGTTCGAGTTGGATAAAACACCGGTGATTACCGGCGACGCTCCCGGCTTTATTGTAAATCGACTTCTTCTGATATTCTTGAATGAAGCTATAGATAAATACGCCGATGGTACTTCAACAGCAGCGGACATTGATAAGGCCGTGACGCTGGGCCTTAATCATCCCATGGGGCCGTTGGCATTATCAGATCTAATCGGTCTTGATGTTTGTAAGGCAATTCTGGATGTGTTGTATGAAGGATACAAAGAGCCCAAATACAAGCCATGCAAAACACTATGCGAGATGGTGGAGAAAGGTACGCTTGGCAGAAAGACAGGAGAAGGATTTTATAAGTATTAATGCTTGGACGCGAATTAGCACTAAAAAAACAAATTTTAACGCAGAGTTCGCAGAGAACGCAAAGGGAAAAAATAACAACTACGATTCAGGGATTTAAGAATTGGAGCATTGAGGAACCAGATAGTATGGTGGGCGTCTCCCACGGTACTTGTTTCTTTAAATAGACTCTTAGAGGAAATGTATAATGAATGATAATAAAAAACTTGTTGAAGAACTTGCAGATAAAATTAAAACAGGTGACGTCCAGCCCTGGAAGGCTGAATCAGTCCTGCTTGAAGAATATAATGTCAGTGCTCCCGATCATTTTCAAATTGCGGCATTAAGTAGAAGGAAGTGCATAGAGGAGTTAACCGGTCATAAGTTTAATTATTTGGAGTTGCCGGAAAAACCTTACTTGATGCAATGGCGCTGCCCAAAAGATAACTCTATCTGGCAGTTGGAAGCGAGGGACACGGATACCGTCTGTACTCATTGTGGATCCGTACTGGAACCGCATAGATCTGAATCAGATAGATTTCTACCGCTGGTAAATAACTATATCGGTGGTAAAGAAGAGTACTACTCCTCTGCTGGTCAGATAAAGGTCTTTGGGGATGTTGATAAAACCTTTACTAATTTATTAGCCTATGGTCCCGGATTTGGGTCTATCGGGATCAGTGTCGGTTGTTTCAGAGTAAATAAATTGGGTGGTGCGGAAGTAAAAGTAGGGAAGTGGGCCGGTGCTGCTCGTAATTTAGGATATATTTTTGAGAGTGAAGAGGAACGCGAAAAAGCGGTTACGGTAGCGAAGGAACAGCTTCCGGTGTTAAGAAAAGAGATGGAGGAGAAATTCCTTGCTGAATTCAGTGGAGAGATTTACGAGGTTGAATTTGTCAGGCGTCAACACCACGGACAGTTTTTTATCTACATCTGTTTCTATACCAGATTTGAACATGCTCGTGGACACGGTGTTACTTCAGCAGCAGTAGGATTTGCCCGGGGCCGTCTGGATGCGGAATTCGGTGCTAATAATGTTGCATTCATTCAGAGCCTCATCGCTATGGGCTTTGATGGTGACCTGAAGCCGTCACCGAGAAACCGGCGTGGACGTTATGTCTCCGCACAGGTTAAAGTGCCTATACCGGCTTACGAGAAAATGAGCAAGACTAGTATTGATAAATTGATGTCGTATATGGAGATTGACCGTCAGGGAGTTATGCAGGAACAGGGAGGGTTTGTTTACTCAGGAATGGGAGGGGAAATAATTCCCGCACTCTACCGGGGAACTAAAGTCAACCCGCGTCCGTATAACGTCTCTTGTACTGAAAATGTCTATGTTGAAATCAGGGGAGAAGAGGTAATATTCGGAGTAGAACTTCCTAACCTTGAAGTAGGTGCCACTTCTAACAGAGAAGGGCCGATCTGCCCTACAGCCAGGGAAGTCCTTAAGTTTATGGGAATAGGGACGTCAAAAGAGTTTGCAGCCGCAGCTGCCGCCATAACACTGGCAGGAGAGTTCAACTTCACCCTGCTTCACTTGCGTGGCGAAATGTATGTGAGTAAATAGTAATTTGTAATAGATGAGTAACTATTCACCGAACTTGTACCCGGAGTCATAAATAAGAATAGAGAGAGCTAATTAAACAATAACTTGGATTCCTGGTTTCCTTATAAAAAATTAATATTAGTAGCTATAAAAGTAACAACGATAAGGAGTCCAGACCGCCCAAGGCGCCCCTTGAAGCAACTTTCAGGTCCGACTCAGTAGGGAATGCAGGAGAGAAGCATCAATTAAGATATGTAGGGTGCTTTTCCACGCCTGATCAGTCAGTTCGGGCAGGCATACGCGCCGTTTTAATGTCCTGTTGCAGTATTGTATATTGATAGTCAGGTATGCATGTCCGGCTTTTAGACGTGGAAAAACCTGACCTGTAGAGATAACTGGATGGATTCCGCACAAGGACTGACGTGGAATCCTCTCGAAAGAGAGGAAAAGTAGTAGCTTGGTGATCATGGCGCTTATCCTCGGCTCTGTCTGTCCGGGGGGGGGCTTGGCGTGAGAATTTATAAAGCTGTTTTTCTAAACGGATTAATTATTTGTACATTGTTGATAGTCTGTCCATCACTTAAGTCTTCTGAATAGAGCTTTGAACATTGTGATCTTTGTGCTGCGGCAATTATCATGGAGTCCCAGTAGGAAATGTTATTTTGTCGATGAGTTTCAATTGCCTGAAGGACCATTTCATATTCGATTTCTATGACGGTAAGATTTCCCAACAACTGTATTTCCCGTTGCGCAATGTCGATAGGAAGTGGTTTCTCTATCTTCTTTGTTACGGTTACAAAAAATTCACTTAATACCTGGGTAGATATTACTCCGGTCTCACTCTTTAATCCTTCAAATATAAGCCTTTTTGCAACTTCCTGCTTATGTTGATTTGCAATGTCATGCGCATATACGATAATATTTGAGTCAATAAAATATTTATCGTTCATGAAGCTCCTCTCTTGACCATCTTGTTTTGCCTATCTCTACTCCGCGAGTTGAAAAGACCTCTTCAAGTTCTCTGATAACAGCGTCCCTGGACATCTCATCTCTAACCACCAGATTATTCAGATAAATCCTGATCATTCCGGTAAGGGTAGTATCTTTATCAATAGCAATTTTTCTGGCTTTTTTTAATAATTTATCATCAATTTTCATGGTAATGTTTGGCATAAATCTGCTCCTGCAAGAGATTCTAAACAAATCAAATAATAAGGGATCAAGTGTATCACATATTATGTGAATAATCAATCGGGAATAAATAAATCCGTTTCTCTGCTACACATTATATTTTTATTCTATAAAATTGTTTGTTTGATTCTGTAACTTCCGGTTAGGTTTTTGTGCATGATCCATTTATTGTCTTTAAGCTGTCATTCCCGCATGCTTTTAGCGGGAATCTAGGATAAACGAACCACTTAGATACCCGATAAAGGAATTCGGGTATGACAAAAACCGTGCATGCAAAAATTTTTTCTGTTTTTTTGAAATATTCCTTACCTGTATATTGTCTTCTTAACTAAGCCGTGTTGGATTAATCTGTTAGAAGGAAGTCAGGGTTTGACGGCATCAGCCGGTTAGAAAGCTGAGGTACTCTCAAGGGGCGCGAGGAGTGAAAGATAGCAATGGCAAGTACAAGGATTAATTCTAGCACTCCCTTAGATGTGCTCCAGTTTCGACCGATAAAGCCGTAAAATATTAAATCTTATAAATGCTATTGCGACAATGCTGTAACATCTTTATTGGCAGGAGCTTTTGCTGAAAGACACATAATTCCACATTGATAAAAGGGACTTAGATACTATTAATAAAGTTGACACATAATGTTCTGTGTTTATAATGTGAACATATAAACAATGATTCTATTTTGTATCTTTAAGATTGAGTATATAAAGATAATAGATAGTAAACTCATTTCCTACAGCTTGCAAGAAAGATACAGGCTTCCTTGTCAGCAGGTTAAGAGCCTGTGGGTCGAAGGCGTAAACGAATAGTTCTTTGAAAGAACGTATTCGTCTACGCCTTTTTTTGTAAATTTTTGGTCCATCTTATTGTTGTTTTGTGGGTCTGCCTGGCATATTGCCTTGTTGGGGCATGAGACTTTTTTTCATCACGCCCCCGTCCCCGCCAGAGTGCACGTCGGGCTGGCGAACGGGTTCATCCGGGCGGGAAGACGCTCCCCGCCTGTCCGCCAGTTTGTTAGGCGGGGACAAAAAGTGCCGAGGACAAGGAGATCGCAAAGGTATTATTTTGCCTCTCCTTCGAGATGCATGTAATCCAAGGTTTCGGTTTGAGTACACACCAAAGCATATATTAATTCAGTAAGTTTTTTCTTTGCGCTCTTCGCGTCTTCGCGGTTAACTATTTTTTTCTTTTTGAAGTACTGACTATGGAGTCAAAAAACCATAAATCATAAGGAAGTGAGGAGGAAATTATGAAACGTATAGTAATAACACTCTGTCTGTCAATTTTTTTAATAACGGCTGTTTTTACGAATCTTGTAAATGCGCAGCAGGCAACATTTTCAACATGGACAGGCGGTACCGGTGACTGGGGCACAGGTGCTAACTGGGACGACGGTGAGCCAGACTCTTGGACCCACGCTTCCATAAACAACGGCGGAACGGCACAGATATCGCAAAACGGTGAAGCTGCTAATTTCTTTGATCTTGCTAATACGGGGGCTGGGTCGAGTGGCAATGTTGACATGAGTTCAGGTGGATTATCAGTTTTTTTCAATTCAATTATTGGCACTGAAGGCACCGGTGTATTTACCCATACTGGCGGGACACATAGTGTTGGTAACATCTTCAGTGTTGGTATTCAATCCGGAAGTAGTGGAACTTATAATTTAAGTGGAACAGGCAGTTTATCGGCTGCGTTTGGAGAAATTGGCAATATTGGTACAGGTGTCTTTGTTCAATCTGCAGGGACGAATACGGTCACAAACTCTCTCATGCTCGGCATTCATGCCATTGGTGATGGGTCATATAATTTAAGCGGGACAGGCAGCTTATCGACCGGTACTGAAATAATTGGATTTGCGGGTACCGGCATATTTACCCAGACTGGTGGGACAAATACTGTTACCAATAACCTTGATATTGGAAAACACTTTGGAAGTAGTGGTACTTACACTATATCCGGTGGAACACTTAATGTCGGCGGCAATATTACTAACGGAGAATTCGGAACAAGCACATTCAACAATGACGGCGGTACGGTAAATGTTGGTGGGACCATTGACGTGGACACTTACGGTATTGGAATAACGTCCGGTTCTAACGCCAGCCATACTGCCGGCTCTATTTCAAACCTTACCTTTGATAATCTGAACGTAGGTGGAGAGGGAACCGGTACTTTTACTCATTCCGATGGCTCAACTCTGAGTCTCACCGACTTAAGGCTTGGTATCGATTCCGGTGGAAGCGGGACGTATACTATTTCCAACGGAACTCTTAATGTGAGTGGAAATATCTCTGACGGCGTCGGTGACAGTACACTCTATAATGACGGCGGTACACTCAATGTCAGTGGGACCATAGACGTAGACACATACGGCATCGGAGGATCGTCTGGCTCTAATGTCAGTCACACCTATAACGGAGCAACAGGTATTCTCCCCAACCTTACTTTTGACAGTCTGAATGTTGGCGGTGAAGGCACCGGTGAGTTTAACCACTCAGATGGCTCAACTCTGGGCATGGTAGACTTGAGGCTTGGTGTAGATTCCGGCGGCAGCGGCACCTATACCATTTCCAACGGAACTCTCAATGTGAGTGGTGAAGTTGTAAACGGCGCGGGCTCAGGCACGCTTAATATAGACGGAGGTACGGTAAACACGGGGACAATCGGTGTTGATAACCTTAACATTGCCAACTCAGCCGGTACGAGTGGAAGCCACACTCTGGGGACCGGTGAATCGATCACTGCAGGAACTGAAACTATTGGCGGTTCCGGTACCGGACTCTTTACCCAGACCGGCGGGACAAATACCATAACGAATGATCTTACTATCGGTAATAATACAGGCAGTAGCGGAACGGTAAATCTGAGTGGCGGTAGCCTCTCGATCTCCGATGACGCGTTCATCGGTAATTCCGGTACCGGTACCTTTACCCAGACCGGTGGGACACATTCAGTCTCAAGTAATCTGAACATAGGAAATAACTCCGGCAGTAGCGGAACGTATAATCTAAGCGGTGGTACGAGTACTTCCTTTACCCTTGAACTCGGTATTAATGCCGGCAGCAGCGGGACGTATAACTTAAGCGACACAGGCAGCCTGACAACTACTTCTGCAGCTATAGGAAGATCCGGGACCGGTCTGTTTGTTCAGACAGGCGGAACATATACTAATACCGAAGGCCTGGGCATCGGCGTGGCCAGCGGTAGCAGCAGTACATATAATTTGAGCGGAGGCAGCCTTTCGTCCAATTCTGAATTCGTTGGCTTTAGTGGCACCGGTACCTTTAATCAGACCGGTGGCACGAATAGTGTTACCAATCTCGACATTGGAATTGTCTCCGGCAGCAGCGGGACATATACCATTTCAGGCGGAACGCTTGATGTGAGTGGAAGCATTGTTGATGGGGACGGAGCCAGTACGTTCAACAATGACGGAGGTACGCTTAATGTCGGTGGGACTATAGACGTAGATACATACGGTCTGGGAATAACGTCCGGTTCTAATGTCAGTCATACTACGGCTACTACTCCTAACCTTACCTTTGATAATCTGAATGTGGGTGGCGCAGGTACAGGGACCTTTACTCATTCTGATGGATCGACTCTGGGTGTAACAGATTTGAGGCTTGGAGTTGATTCCGGTGGCAGCGGAACATATAATTTGAGCGGCACAGGCAATCTTACTGCAAGTAGCGTATTAGTCGGTACGTCCGGTAGCGGTCTGTTTACCCAGAGTGGAGGTGCGAACAATATTTCATCCGGATTAATCCTCGGTGATCAGGCAGGCGGCAGCGGGACATATAATCTAAGCGGTACAGGCAGCAGCCTTTCGTCCAATTTTGAATACGTTGGCCTTGATGGTAATGGGACATTCACCCAGAGTGGTGGAACGCATGCGATTACTAACTTTCTCCATGTTGGACGTCGTTCCACTGGAACATTTAATTTGAGCGGAGGCAGTCTTTCGACCGATCTCGAATTTGTTGGTCATGAAGGTACGGGCACATTTAATCAGACCGGTGGTACACATACGGTTACAAATGAACTTTCCCTGGGAGGATTATCAGGCGGCAGCGGTACCTATACCATTTCCAACGGAACGCTTAATGTGACTGGAAACATTGTTGATGGGGCCGGAGCCAGTACGTTCAACAATGACGGAGGTACGCTCAATGTCGGTGGGACCATAGATGTAGATACATACGGTCTGGGAATAACTTCCGGTTCTAATGTCAGTCATACTACGGCAACTACTCCTAACCTTACCTTTGATAATCTGAATGTGGGTGGAGCCGGTACAGGTGCTTTTACCCATTCTGATGGATCAACCCTGAGCTTGACCGACTTAAGCCTTGGTATCGATTCCGGCGGCAGCGGTACCTATACCATTTCCAACGGTACTCTCAATGTGAGTGGAGATGTTGTTAATGGTGCGGGGACAGGTACACTTAACATTGACGGAGGTACGGTAAACGCAGGAACAATCGGTGTTGATAACCTTAACATTGCCAATTCAGCAGGGACAAATGGAAGTCACACTCTGGGAAGCGGAGAGTCAATCAGCACCGGTAACGAAACTATCGGAAATTCCGGCACCGGCACCTTTACACAGACCGGAGGGACAAATACGGTCTCAAATGACCTCAACATTGGAAATAATTCCGGCAGTAGCGGAACCTATAATTTAAGCGCTGGTACGAATACCGTATCAAATAGCCTTGTTCTCGGATTTTCATCCGGCAGTAATGGAACATTCAATCTGAGCGGCACAGGCAACCTTGATTCCTCTTACGTATTTGTCGGCAGAGAGGATACAGGCATCTTTACCCAGACCGGCGGGACGCATTCAGTCTCAAATGACCTCAACATTGGAATTAACTCCGGCAGCAGCGGAACGTATAATCTAAGCAGTGGTACGAATTCAGTCTCAAATAACCTCAACATTG
Source organism: Candidatus Scalindua sp. (assembly GCA_018670825.1). GTDB lineage: Bacteria > Planctomycetota > Brocadiia > Brocadiales > Scalinduaceae > Scalindua. The sequence goes on from JABHIW010000083.1 coordinate 49,990, forward strand.
GAATTCAATCCGGCAGTAGCGGAACGTATAATCTAAGCGGTGGTACGAATACCGTATCAAATAGCCTTGTTCTCGGATTTTCATCCGGCAGTAATGGAACATTCAATCTGAGCGGCACAGGCAACCTTGATTCCTCTTACGTATTTGTCGGCAGAGAGG
>JABHIW010000169.1 GCA_018670825.1 Candidatus Scalindua sp.
ACAGAGGTGGTATGTCTCGGTTCAGACAGAAAACCAGATTTTGAAGTTTTTTCAAATTGTTGCTAATTGGAAAGGTAAAAAGACTGATAATCGGATTAGGAGGAGTCTTTAAAGCTTCATTTCCGTACAGAAACTAATTAGAATTCAAATATAAATAATTATTCTGTAATAAGCCGTTACATCTACTTTAGTTTGCGGACACCGCCTCCTGCCACGAAACGACATTTATGCTTGCCAGTACTGATCTCAGAGCACTAAAATATGCATCACTGATTTGGATTTCCGCGGGATTTCCATTTCCATCTAGTATAGATCCACCTCCATATTGAATTACACCACCGTATATATTTGGGCTTGCAGTGCCACCACCATTAGCAGTAAAGTCGCCTTCGCAGAAGACAATACCTTGCACTTCACAGCTACCACCAAAAGATACGTCTCCCTCTACATAGTAGACTCCGTAAATAGTATTATTACCAGCTTCGCTAAGATCACCAGTAATATAGGTTACATTGGGTGCACTTCCCGAATAAAAAAAACTTCCATTAGGATAATTATTTCCTGGATCATAGTTTCCAATATGGTAATGTCCCTGATCTTTGGCCATATTCTCAAAGATTATCGCATCTATGCGTGGTATGACGTCTCCTGGTGGCTGGTATACTATGCCCGCCCTGCTTCCACTGGTTGGTGGGTAAGTGGAATCGGGAAACGTCCCATTAAATGCAACACTAGGAGGATCGGTGCTCACATCCAGGCCATCCATCCACATATCATAACCAGAAACGCCATTTCCCTGGATTGCACCCTCTGTATACACACCAGGCTCAAAGTCAGCAAGGGGAAGAGGGGTAATTTCAGCTTTGATCTTAATCTGCCTTTTTGCCACTGTAGTACCGCCTCTTATGACCTTACCCGTTGCTACAATGGTATAGAGCTTTTTCTTGTCCGCGTCATGGGAAGAATCATCATCGTCATCATCCACACCATCATCATCAGAGCCGGTAGTATCATCATCATTATTACCACGATGAGTACCGGAAGGATATTCATCAACACCGGTATTTGAAGACTTATAGGGCCTTTCAATCCAGAACTCAGCAGTTTCAGTACTGCTGGTCGATACGACGTACGGAGTACTCCTTGTACCATTTCCCGGAAAAGCAGCAGAATCAGGACAGCCTGGATAATTAGGACAACCGGTGGAATCCTTATTATAGAATCTATATTTTGCATCCTGGAGGGCAAACATCGCAGCCGTCTCCGCCAGATAATAGGCCTTGGTAGAATTTATAGTCGCAGGTGCAGATATTTTCCAGCTACCCATGATAGACGCAAAAACACCTCCCATTACCGACATAATCACCATTACTACTATGATGGGGGTGAGGGAAATACCTTCACTTCTGCTTAATCTTTCAACCAGTTTGTTCTGCGATTTGATCGTCATAACTATTGAATTCATTTAAAATTATAAATTTATTAATCACATTAAAGACCATAATTCCTGGGATGGATTTTTGCCTTCCAACTAGAGCCGTCGGCAAAACCCAGACTTATGACAATTAGGTTGACACTACTACTATATTCTTGATTAGTACTGACGCTGAAGACGTTAACATTTTCTGCCACAATAGTACCATCAGTACTATTGCCGGGTAGACTCGGGACATCCGCTGCGCTCTGTCTTCTCAGTCTGTTTGTACTCGTATTTCTTATAAACTTTACTGCTTGACCAGTATCTGCTCTTCTAAATATTAATACATTACTTCCTGCGCTATTTACTGAATTTGCTTCTCTTACTTCTCTGCTTATTCTTTCCAATGCCAGTACGGCATCATCACTCCTCTCTTTCCGCACCTGCATGTTCCTTTGTGCGGCTAAAGACTTGGTAAGGACCCCAAATATAAAAGTCCCGAGTATTGAGGAGAGGACCACTACGATAATCATCTCTATTAAAGTAAAGCCGGCCTCTCCACTTTGAGCAGTTTTGCATCCATTTTCTTTATTAATTGGCATTCGGGTCATAGAAGTCCTTTACTAGAATGGTCCAAAGTGAGACAACATCCGCGTTCTCCGAATTGCTTACGGTCTCAGTAACCCTTATAAATTCAGTAGCTGTGCCAGAGGTAACGAAAGTACCGCCTGAATGAGAGACATATTCTCTAATGGAGGTTTCGGTATAGTTACGTCCGTTCAAACCATTAACATAACTGTTCACATTACCAAGATGTCCGCCAGCAACAAGTTTTGTATAACCGGCATTTCTGAATTCTTCTATCTCTTTCTGTGCCAGATAAGTAGCCGTGGCATATATCTCCGGCCTGGTTCCCTGCTTTATGCCTGATATAAATGGCAGAATAAGTGTAGAGGAGAGGATACCGGTTATGGTCGTAACAAAAAGGAGTTCCAGTAACGTAAAACCTTTCTCTGACCTTATTTTATCTGTTTTAATATTACAAAATGTAGTTCGCATTTTTTATCCCTCATTGTGTTACTATCAAATCAGGCTTTCATCTCTATTGAATAGTTGCTCTTCCACTTATCGATTCTACTTCGATATCCTTATAGGAACTTCCGTAGGAAATTCTCAGTGTATCTCCCGCTCCATACGTTGAATCAGGCTCACCGGAAGAATTGAAAATATATACCAACTCTGTAGTGCCGGAACCGATCGCGTTAAATGTAGCTTTGGAGTTTTTCGGTAACTCCTTTGACTCAATTATCTGGTTTAAATTGTCTTTAATAGTGTAGGTGTTGTTACTTCCGGCAAAGACAATCTTTCTTATTGCGTACTTACTCAAGGCCATCTCTTGCGTGTAGCGAATATCCGATTTCACCTGCCTGGCAGTGGTGTAGAGATCGACTGTATTGACATCAGCAAATTTGGGCAGGGCAATCGCCGTTACTATTCCCGTAATCACGATAACCATTATCAACTCAATGATGGAAAAACCGTCCTCGTTGCCATTCACTGCTTCCCGAAATTTTCTTTTTATAGTTTTTTTCATCTTCACAAAAGTAACAAATCACTAATTAAATTTAAGGATTGAGGCATTATGGGATTTAGGAATTAAAGCATATGATCCATTGTCCATGATTTTAATGTACGCGCATTCTTGCTACTCCTAAATCCTTATAATTCCTCAATTCTTAAATTCCCAAACATCAAGGTGGGCAAACTGCTATTTTTAAGTAGTTTGCCCACCTGAACAATGTAATACAATTTATGGTTACGTAATAATCAGAAACCAGTAGTTTCCGTTAACAAACCGGGAGTATCACTACTTCGACCTGTATAAGTCCACACGAAACTTGAATTCTTATAATTCAAATGAATAGCGTCACCAGCACCATCGGCAGCGTCAGCTGATATTTCGCCGGTAGCAGGAGTAGCCGTAGGGGTAGTTTGATAAGTTATGCCGGAAGTAAATGCAGTGGCAGACAATACGTCGTCAAGGAAATAATCATTATTGTTAAGCAGATAATCAGCATGTGCTGCCGATACAGAGGAACTAATGGCGCCTCCAACTCCCCTGGCGGCGCTGAGCTTTGCGGAGGTGGAAAGGCTCAAAAACTTAGGTATAGCAACTGCTGAAATGATACCCAGAATAACAATTACCATGATAAGTTCGATAAGTGTAAAACCCTTCTCATTGTTTTTTACTTTTGACTTCATTTTTTTCTCCTGTTTAAAAATTATAAAATTACTTAATTTACAACGCGCACACATCTTCAACAGCATATATGTTGGTAATGCTGTTCGATTTAGAATGCCTTTCTATGCCATCCGACTCCCTCCTTTCCGAACTTCTAAAAATAGAGCCATTTATTAATTTTGAAAAAATCATTCAACAGAAATAGATTTTTTCTCTGGTTAAATATCAATTCAAACCATCTGATTTTTAAAAAACTGATTTATCCACCTCTCTCAGCCAGTTTAACAAGGTCCCACATGGGCAAGAATATTGCCAACATAAGGAAGAGTACCATCGCGCCAAGAAAGGCCAGAAGTATTGGCTCGATAAGGCTGGCTATATTCTTGATAGAGTAATCAACTTCCATATCATAATACTCTGAAACCTTCACCAACATACTGTCCAACTCTCCGGATTCCTCTCCCGCAGACATCATCTGTACAACCATGGGTGTAAAGAACTTCGATTTCTTCATAGTTCCCGCAATATTCTCACCCCGTTGCACACCGTCTCTGAGATCACTAATAACTTCGGATATTGGGATATTTTCCACGACATCTGCGCATATCTTCAAGTTCTCCAGGATTGACAATCCGCTTCGATTCAGAGTAGACAAAGTCCTGGTAAAAACAGACATTGCGATTTTAAGGAAAATAGGACCAAAGATAGGGACCTTTAGCTTAAGCAGATCCAATTGACGGCGTCCTCTATAGGTCTTAGTATATGCTTTAAAGGCGAAAAACAGACATCCTGCTCCACCAAAAAGAATGTACCAGTAGTTGGAAAAAATGTGATTAGCGGTGATCAACATTCTCGTCGCCAGAGGAAGCTCAAGGTCAACTTGCGTAAAGATACTCATAAAGTTAGGAACTACAAATTTCATAAGTATAAGTATCGCTATTATCATGGCACTTACGACTATCTTCGGATATCGCGTAGCCGCCTTTATCTTCGCCTTAATTTCTGCCGCGTGTTCTGCCAGGGAGGCAAGCCTCCCAAGGATATCGTCCAGCGTACCGGATGCTTCACCGGCCTTTATCATGTTTATGTAAAGGCCTGAGAACACTTTGGGGTGCTTTGCAAGTGCATCAGAAAAAGAGGAGCCGGTCTGAATTTCCGCTGCTACCCTAAGGAGCACCTCTTTGAAAGTCTTGTTTTGCATCTGTTCAGCAAGGCCCTGGACAGCTCTAAGCAAGGGTATCCCCGCGGAAAAAAGGGTGGCAAGTTGACGGTTAAAAACGATGAGGTCCTTGTCTTTTACCTTTGGCTTTAAGAGATTTATAGAAAATCCATTCCCCTTGGCCTTACCTTCTTCCAGAAAAACCGGAATGTATCCCATTTCTCCCAAGCGGAATCTGGCGGTATCCATTCCCGTTGCGTCTAAAGTTCCTGCAACGGCAGCGCCTAACCCATTCCTGGCTTTATATTTAAATGTTGGCATTATTCACCTCTTCAACTAAATTATTCAGGGATTCTTCCACTGTGCTTATGAGTATATTCAAGTCATAAGGTTTTGTTATGTATTCATTTGCACCGCATGCAAGACCCAATTCCCTATCGGCATCCTGAATCTTTGAACTTACAATAATGATGGGAATGTGTTTATACCTTGCATCAAACTTTATCAGTCTGCAGAAATGGTAGCCGTCCATCTTTGGCATCATAACATCCAATATAATGAGTTGTGGCATATCATCATTTACCATGTTTAAAGCGTCTCTTCCATTTGTAGCCAAAGTGACATCATGCCCTTTTGCCTCCAAGGCAAACTTCAACGTCTCTGCACTATATAAGTCATCTTCTACCAATAGTAATTGTTTGTTTTCATTCATTTGTATAAAGGCAGAGTAAAAACAAAATTGCTGCCCCCTCTCTCCTTGCTTTCCACCCATATTCTTCCCCTTTGGGCTTCTACGATATCTTTGCATATGCTTAAACCTAACCCTATGCCATAATGCTTTTTTGTTGCAGTATTTTCGATCTGATAGAATCTTTCAAAGATCTTCTCTTGCTCTTCAAGAAGTATTCCCACTCCATTGTCCTTAACACAGATTTCTACCTCATTTTCCGTAGTATTTGTCTCTACTATTATTTCTCCACCATGAGGCGTAAACTTGAATGCGTTATCCAAAAGATTTAACAGCGCTTGCCTGACCCTGTTAGAATCTGCCAGGACTGAAGGCGTATTACCATTTTTGTTAATAAGGGAAATTTTGTTCTCTTCTGCTTTGAACCACAGACTCTCTATAGTGCTCTTTATAACTGCCTCAAGATCGACTTTTTCCTTTTTTACCGGTATTTTTCCTGCCTCTAAAAGAGCAATATCCAAAAGAGACGTAGTTAAATAAGAGAGATACTTAGTGCCATCACTGATTATGCGTAAGAACTTTTTCTGAGGTTCAGTGTTTGGTCCTAGCATTCCCTGGAGTATGAGATTTACGGCATTATTCATGGAAGTAATTGGAGAAAGTAACTCGTGGGAAGCGATGGTTATAAATTCCGACTTTACATGATCAACTTCTTTCTCTTTTGTAATATCATAGAACACAACGATACAGCCTCTATTTCTTTTGTTGTTCATCCCGCCATTAATTTCAGCAAAATCCACTTTTATGACTTTTGATCCTGGTATCTGAATGGTTATTTCCTGAGAAGTAAGCATGCCTACTTCATCTTCCAACCATTTTGAAACATCTCCCAATCCTAAGCCGTTCAACAATAAAGTTGTATTCTCTTTATCAATATCCTTGTTAATCTTCCAACCCAACATCCACTTTACTGCAGGGTTTACTACCACTGAGTCAGTGTCATTCGTAATTATAATTACTCCTTCAGGCAGATCTTCTACTGCCAGATTAAACAACCTCATGTTTTCAGTAATCATAGTATCCGGTGAGACCGCTTTTTTCCCATTAATCATAGAGATTGCGTTGGACACAAAGATAGCAAATGACTTGCATAACCATTCGTCATGGGAGGTAAACAGGGCCTTTCCTTTTTTATTCACCACCCGGAGTACTCCAATCACCTTATTATTCTTTTGTTTCACGGGAAAGCACAAAACGGTCCTTGTTTTGTATTCCATGTCTTCATCAATTTGCGGATCAAACAGAGGGCTTTGGTAAGCATCTTCAAGATTGATAGATTCGCCGGTTTTTGCTACATAGCCGGCCAAACCTCTTGTAAGAGGTGTTCGTATCTCTTTGACTTTTCCCTTATCAAGAGTAAAACAGTTGAGCTTACCGGAATTCTCATCTACCAGGAACAGGTTGCACATGTCGGCTTCTAATATTCGCGCGGCTTCAACCATTATAAACTTAAAGAGAGAAGTGTGTTCTACACACTGAAGCATTCCAATTGAGGCATTAAACAGGCGTGCCAGTTGCTGTTCCGTCCTTCGTGCAACACTGAGTACACTCGTTATCAAACTGCTTGTTGTGTTACCTAAATCAATTGTAATTATTCAGAGAAGAAATATTAGAAAAAGTCTGGAATTTACTTGACGTGATTTTTGTGCTAAATTTTTATTTCTTCTGTATCTGTTGGGTTGCTTGTGTTGGCTTGGTGTAGGAGCGTGCTGGCGCTCCATGGCGT
>JABHIW010000173.1 GCA_018670825.1 Candidatus Scalindua sp.
GAAAATCTTCCGACAAAAAATGAAAATGATATCCCGGAACATTGACAGAAGAGATAAACGACGGATTGTAAAAGCCGACCATTGTTCCACGAATATCTTTGTATACAAATTCAGGCTGCTCTTTTGCGACCTCAACAAGTGGACGGTAATTATCCTGTTTAGGAACAGACCTTGTACGAACATACTTAAAAAGCCCGACAATACGGATTGAATAAAGCATGTTTTTAGATGGTATGCATTTATCTAGGAGTTCATTAAACTGTTGATAATCATATTCTCCTCTTACTTCTTCTCCTGCATCCGCCTTGAAAAATGTAACGCAGGAAAATGGAGTCTGCATACTGTCATCAGCTATCTTTACCTTTCCATTTGCCAAAAGTTGAAAGACTTCTCCACCTAGCATAACCATCTCACCATCAAGATTATTAAAAGTTCCTATACCAAAATCCCCCCTTTTTTTAATATCAGAAATCAGGGTATCTTCCTCGTAAAGGCCCTCAACAAGTGCGTTAATCGGAGCGGAAATATAAATCGGTATCTCCTTTTTAAGATACTCTTCAAGTGCTGTTTTTACAACCTCTTCTTTCGTTCTCTTAAAAAGCAGCGCTTTTTTTTCTATGATGACTTCCATCTCTTTTGATATTTCTACCCACATAATAGACTCCACTATTTCTCTAAAGGATTAATTGCTCTTTGTCTATAGCATACTCAAAAAAAATCCCTGTTTCTCAATCCCAGGTACAAGAACCGAGAGTCATGGGACCTGTCAGGCTTAAAAACGTTTCTACCACAAAGAGGAAAGGGTTCAAAGCTCCCCTTGACTGCATGTTTCCCTTGATACTGTATATTTAAATATTCTGAAGATACTTGGTATAGTAGTGAAGATAGTGTCCGAAATCAAGCGGAAAAATAAGGACTTACGACAAATCTACCAGATTTTTAAGCAGTTTATAAACAAAGACTTACAAAAATGGTGTCAGTTGTTTCTTAGTATCAAGACAAAAGGAATTAGACAAGAATTCCACCGATTGACACAGAAGTAAAGGCGAGTAACAAGAAGCAAGAGAAGCAAGAGACGACGCTGGTTTAAGCTAAAGTATATGCACTTCGGGTTGATTCTTTACTCCACTCCTAAAGAGGCGCAGTGCTTTTCACGGTATCACCCAGACCGTACAATTTAGGCTTTGTACTGCTCCCCTGGAACAGTGCTACAACCGTCCCTGATCGCAATTCCTTCTTGTGATGACCGGTATACCGTATCCCTTTGTCCTTAACTTTTTTATCCCGGATGTCTTCTACCGCCATAACAGTAAGTTCGTGAGGAAACTTATGCTCTGACTTGTCAGCACAAGATGCAATAGAATGCCTCGGCCGCAGAGTCTCCACTACCTCAAGAGAGATTCCATGCTTGCTCATGTGATGCGGTACTTTAAGCACCTGGCACCTAAGTGGACGATGCTTTATTACATCGGAGTTAATCATCTGCCCCCTATTCTTCGTGTGCTGAAGTTCCGGAAATTCATCGGTGATCCGAGCCCATGCGTCAAACTGAGCATCTCCTCCGAGTATGACTGTATTCTGTTTGAGGCGTTCATTTTTAGCCAGATCTTGATCTGAGGCCTTCTCCTCACTCAAGTAATAGGGAGCTATATCTTTGGGTGGGTATTCAAGCTTTAGTACTATTGAGGCGTTATTGATGTTTGTACCAAAGGTGTCATACCTGTTCTTAAGACGTATTGAAGGGCTCAAAACCAACACCCGTACGTTATGGATTACGGTTTCGTAGCCACTTGTGGGGAACACGGTCCTAATCTTATCGTGATGTTCCTGGAGTAGCCTGATAATGTCGTAGTGTGTCTTGGAAACATGGCGGAATCCGCTATCCCAGAACTGTTCCGGTGCCAAATCATTGTCTATACACCAATTGAGAAGCTTCTTCATTCCTGCGGTATGGTCAAAATGTGGATGTGTGGCACAAATGAAAGGGATGTAATCCGGTTTCAAAGCTTCCAGGGCTGCAATCGTTTTATTGGCGTTGTAGCAATCAACAACCGCACAGGCACTCTTGCCCTTTTTAGAGGGGAACTTGATTATTATGGCATCGCCGTCACCAACATTGAGCGTAATGACGGCAAGGGTACTCTTCTTCATGTTCTTTTTTACAAGCTTCACATTTGCAGCATTAATCATGGCTACTTCCCCCCTTCTTACCTTTACAAGCAAGGTCATCTTCGATCTTTTTATCTATTACCGAGATCAAATTATCTAACGTTTTTTTGTCGCTGGTTGTATTGGATGCAGATAGCTTATGAAATTCTCTTTTTATTTCCGCCCGTGCAATTTCTTTAAATTCCTCAATTGGACGAAGGAGATGGATTTCAGCAGCTCTATTTCTTGCGAGTGGATTTACATATTTTTTATTTTTGCAACGGTTAGTTCCATAATGTTTATCAAGCCTGGATCCATCAACGATAAAAAAAACGTCACCTTCCATTAATTTACTAGGTGACTTGAGACCAATAAACGCCTCAACCTGCCAGGCTTTCATAATAGTCTCACGTTCATCGTTCCATGCCTCTATTCCAAAATCCGTGGGAGAGCTGTTTTTGGCTCGTTTAGCACGAAGAAGCCGTACAGTGGGCTGGCTATCTTTACTGCCCATGATATCTATTATCTCGTCTACAACGATCCGCTCTGACTTGGCTGTGGGAAGTTTGACTGCGCCTTCCGCTCCCTTTTCAGCCGAATTCTTTGACTGCTTCCTTTTTGCTTGTGCACCCATTGGATTCCCTCCTCTCACTTAAAATATTTTCTCTACCACCTTACCTGGTAGAGCTACCTCATATAATTTTATCGTTCTTTCGGATGTTGGTCCGTCGTTTGTAACTATTAATGAGAGAAAGAGGTCACCCATAAAGTATATTAATCAAGAGTAAAAACGTTATTCCGACAGGATGATTCCTCAGAAAATATAATTAATAACAAAAAACACCATTTATTTACAAATGAGCTATTAACCAGATTACTATTTCATGGGGAAGTAAAGAGAGAGTTCATGTATTTACTTCCTGTAAAGACATCAAACTGATTAATGAAAAGCGTATCCACCATCTGATGGTATATCAATTTGTAGATTGTGTAGCTACGAACGGTATAATAGTGTGAGTAGATACCAAAATCAAGATTAAAAATAAAGACTTACGACAACACAACCCACCCACGTAGCTAAAATAATTTCTAATATATATTTTGTCGTACATGCACTTACGAACATTCTGGCAATAAATCAGCAGAATCATATATTTTAAAGTTACATACTTCCCTTCTTAAACTGAAACTAAGGAATACTCTTTATAATCATCATAATCCATCTCCACATCCATTTCGTATAGAGCAAGCTCTTTTTTTCTGTTGTGCTTTATAAATATCCTCTGCCACCTCTTCAGGTTGAGCCGTCAATTTCTTCGGCAAATCCATCCCCTCTGTCATTTTCGTCTCAACAAATCCGATGCATCCTATGGAAACAGGTCAAATTTCGTCCAAGAAACGGCCCTGTTAAGGTAGAATAAAAAAGGGGCATGGTAATTTGCTTACCAATGCCCCTCAATAATTTTGGTCACAAAATGGTCACACCTTTCATGGTTTCCTCATCTGCAACTTATCATAAGTCCTCGGCTTTTTTGTCCGAGGAAACTCTTTGTATAATAATATGGGCGATACTGGACTCGAACCAGTGACCCCTTGCTTGTCGAGCAAGTGCTCTAGCCAACTGAGCTAATCGCCCAAAATTTCCCTTCTATACCTTCTGCCAGCAGCAGATTTTAGATATTTTTCTCTTTTGCGTGCATCCAGTCGTGTTGCACAAGGTTCCTTATATAAAAGGCTCCATGGCCTTTTTGATTTTGTAGACTTTACTCTTCCTGCATTGTGTTCTTTTAATCTTTCTTCCGTATCCTGGCTTAAACCAACATATTGAGACTCATCCTTTTTACTTTTTAAAACATAGACATAGAACACTTTAATTGCTCATTACAATCTAATGAGAGTGCTCCCCGCCCGTACCGAACGGTACGTTCGGGCGGGTAGCCAACTGAGCTAATCGCCCTAAATTCCTATAACATAGTTCTCTGCCATGTTGTTATTTGTGGCTAAGAAGCTTCTAAACGTTTTTCCAGTGCGTCTATCTCGTCTTTAAGACCTTCAGGAAGTCTATCACCGAATTTTGCAAGATGCTCCCTGATTAAAGGTACCTGTTTTTTCCACTCTTCAGGATCAACTTTTAAGAGCTCTTCTAAATTACTATCTGAGATATCCAGACCGTCAAGATCCAGTGCGTCCTTAGTAGGGATCCATCCAATTGGCGTCTCTTCAGCCTTGCCTTCACCGCAGACTCTTTCAATTACCCATTTCAAGGCACGACTGTTTTCGCCATAACCCGGCCACAGGAACTTTCCATCCTCACCCTTACGGAACCAGTTAACATAGAAAATTTTAGGTAATTTATCAGGATCGGTTTTCTTTCCGGTTTCCAGCCAATGGTTAAAATAATCTCCCATATGATAACCGCAGAAAGGCAGCATTGCGAATGGATCGTATCGCAGCTCTCCAACCTTACCGGCAGCAGCAGCAGTCTTTTCAGACGAAGCTATAGAGCCCAGAAATGTTCCATGCTGCCAGTTGAATGATTGGTGAATCAGCGGCACAACGCTCGCCCGTCGCCCACCGAAAAGGAACGCGGATATTGGAACACCCTTTGGATCTTCCCACGCGGGATCAATTACAGGATTTTGACATGCATGTGCTGTGAAACGCGCATTCGGATGTGCTGCAGGTGTCCCCGTCTCAGGTGTCCATTCATTACCTTTCCAGTCTGTTAATTTAGCAGGTGGTTCATCTGTCATCTCCTCCCACCATACATCACCATCTTCCGTATAAGCCACATTCGTAAAAATGGTGTTTTCCTTCATTGTAAGCATACAATTAGGATTAGTTTTCATTGACGTCCCCGGAGCAACCCCAAAATAACCAGCCTCAGGATTTATTGCGTACAGACGACCGTCTTCACCAAATTTCATCCACGCAATATCGTCACCTACACATTCCACCTTCCACCCGGGAATGGTAGCGTTCAGCATTGCCAGATTTGTCTTACCGCAGGCGCTCGGAAATGCAGCTGTAATATATTTTTTTTCTCCACCACCTGGAGGTGTAATACCGAGTATAAGCATGTGTTCGGCAAGCCATCCTTCCTCTCTTGCCATTGAAGAAGCAATACGCAAAGCGAAACATTTCTTTCCTAACAGAGCGTTTCCACCATAACCGGAGCCATATGACCAGATGGTTCTCGTTTCAGGAAAGTGAGTAATGTACTTGTTATCCGCATTACATGGCCAAGGGACATCCTGCTGACCCTCTTCCAGGGGGCTTCCAACAGAATGAAGACAGGGGATGAAAACTCCATCATCACCCAGAACATCTAAAACCGCTTTTCCCATTCGTGTCATAATTTTTAAATTGTTTGCAACATAAGGGGAATCTGTTAATTCTATACCAATGTGAGCAATCTTTGAACCTAACGGCCCCATACTGAAAGGAACAACATACATGGTACGTCCCTTCATAGAACCGGTATAGAGCGCAGTCATTTCTACCTTCATCTCTTCTGGATCACGCCAATTATTATTTGGACCGGCATCTTCCTCGTTTTTTGTGCATACAAAAGTCCTATCTTCTACTCGGGCAACATCTGCTGGATCTGAAATTGCCCAATAAGAGTTTGGTCTTTTTTCCTCATTTAATTTTACATATGTACCGTTCTTAACCAGAATACCGGCCAACTCATCATACTCTTCCTTGCTGCCATCGCACCAGACAACCTGATCCGGTTGACACATTCCTGCCATTTCTTCTACCCATTCCAGAAGTTTTTTATTATTAGTTAGCGGGGTTGTGCTGCCCATAGCGCCTCCAGTTTATATTTAATGTTTAGTAAATAAGTTATTAAGATAAAGTATCTTTAAGTAAGGTTTTATTTTGATATTCTAAAACAAAAGACCATGGAATTCCAACCAATTTTTCAGTTTTTGAAACTTACTTTTTCATGATGATAATTAAGTTGATTACTATATAATGAGATATTTAATAGCAGCTATTCTCTACTTTGCATGATAAGGGTTTTGTGACTACTGAAAACAATCTGAATATACCCGCTGTTTGTGTTTCCGGGAATCTTATTAAATATCTTTTTTTCAGAACAAAGAATTTATTGAAAAGAAACTATCTCAAATTCGCATTTTATACAATCATTATCATTCTGGCAGTTTTCCACCACACTGCTGCGGCTGATCACATGAAGCTGTTAGAGCAGCTGGAGCAACTGAACCCAACAGAACAACCTACCCCCGCCAATCCTGATGATTACGTAATAGGAGATGAACTATTCGGATGGAATATCGGTGAATTACTGGGTGACTATCTTGTTCAACCAAAGCTGGGTAGTCTGGCAGTCTATAATTTGAAACGCAGCCCGGAAGCACCACCGGGCAACGTTTCGGTACGTTACTATTGAAATATCGTAATTATTTTAATAAGATAGACATTGTATAGCTTGGTTTTTGTGTGTGTTTCATTTATTGTCCAAAAGCTGTCATTCCCTCATTCTTTTAGCGGGAATCCAGGATGAATGGTCCTTTAGATACCCGATAAAGGCATTCGAGTATGACAAAGGCCACGACGCAAAAGCCTAACCGGATACCACTAAGTAAATTATAAACTTTATTAAATAACATCAGATGAAAAGATTGTGTGTGTATTGCGGATCAAGCTCAGGCAGACAGCCTGGTTACGCACAAGTAGCCAGACAGTTGGCACATGCCATGGTGAGTAAAAATATCGACCTGGTATATGGCGGAGCAAGTGTAGGAATAATGGGTGAAATTGCTAATGCCGTCCTTGGAGAAGGCGGAGACGTAATCGGCGTAATCCCGAAAGGGCTATTTGCTAAAGAGGTCGCGCACACAGGAATAACCGAATTAAGAGAAGTTGGTTCTATGCATGAACGTAAAGCATTGATGGCTGATCTCTCCGATGGTTTTATCGCTTTGCCCGGAGGTTTAGGCACGATTGAAGAAATTTTTGAAATTATAACATGGTCACAATTGGGAATGCACCGGAAGCCCTGTGGCCTACTTAACGTGAACAACTATTACGATAAGCTGATTGGCTTTCTAGATCATGCTGTTTCCGAGCAATTCATAAAAGCAACCCATCGTTCCACAATACTAATAGATGAGTATCCGGACGGATTACTGGAAAAATTTGAAGCATATAAAGCACCTGAAACCGCAAAATGGATTGATATAAAAAGTACTTAACAATACTATATGAAGACATATATACTTATATTTTTTATACTCTTTGCCTCGATTATTGTGATATTAAAATTGATCACATCACCAGAGCCGGTAAGACCCCCTGAGATTCCACTCTATATGAAGGGATATGACACAGAGAGATCTACATATCAAAACAGTGATGAAGCACATTATAAACAGAGCATGAACGAGGAGATAGATGATCAGAAAATATTGGCTTTTGCAAAAGCATTTGTTCATGTACAATCGTACATGAACAAAGCCGGCAATAAAGCAAGCTATAAAGAGACGAGGAAAATTGTACAAAACCATGGTTTAAGCGTGGAGGTCTATACAAAAATAGCATCGAGGATGAACGAAAATCCGGACTTCCAAAACAGAGTTCAAGAAATGATTAATGACGTTAACTAACCTTATTGTAAGAGATCTATAATGAAAAAGAGATACATCCAAAATATATTCATAATGCTTATTATTATTATTTTCTCCGTAAATAAAACAAGCTATGCGATTGGAAAGATTGTAAATTACTTCCTGGACGACCCGAATGCGTGGAGCGACACAAAGCGGATCACGAACGGTACACCAACAAAGATTGTAGTGAAGAATGGACTGGAAGGATTGATATTTAAACTTACGGACTTGACACCGGGAGATGTAGTCGCATTAGTCTTTCTGGAGGCGAAAAAGGTAGAAAAATTTAATAGAGAGGGATTTTGTGAAGCCGGCGACAAATTAGTACCAGGAAAAAATAGAATTGTGTCTGTTGTTACGAAGAACCACGGTAATCGCAAAAAATTTCACTATAAATTCCTATTGCAAAGAGCAATGAATCGCATGCCCATCGATATATATAACGATGGTGATGCTGTTCTTGAAAGCAGATACGATGGTACTAAGCCAGTTGAAAATATGTCAGATTTATCCGGTATTGAGCTTTTAGAGATTGAGGTCCGTTAGTCGGTTACCGTACATGTCTTTTAAGAAAGATACAAAACAGATACTAAATATATCTTTGTAATATCCGGAATCTTGCCGGTAATTCCGCTTAGGTTATTAGTCTTTGTTGCGGCCAGTGCTGTTTGCCTTCTATTTATCTCAACTTACCCTATCAGAATGACTGCAACACTACATTATGGATCAGACAGTACGTTAGAGCGGCATTGCCTGGATGACGGATTGTTTAACGCTCCCATTTAATTTATCTACTCCATTTACATAAACAATCGGTTGAATAGTCCTGGATTGTTTATCGTAATATTAAAAAATTTGTATCAGGAAATATTGTGAGAAAAAAGAGAGCACCATTGTTCAGACTTATTCAACACACAAAACCATACAGGGTTAAAATATGGTTGGCCTCAACATTCTCTATCCTCAACAGACTGTTTGATCTTGCCCCTCCTGTCCTTATCGGTGCCGCAGTGGATATAGTTGTAAGACGTGAAAACTCGATTTTTGGATCAATTGGAATTGAAAGCCTTAGGGTGCAATTATATATTTTAGGAATAATTACATTAATGATTTGGATTTCTGAGTCTATTTTTGAGTATCTTTACAAAATTTATTGGCGTAACCTGGCCCAATCGCTGCAACATCAACTAAGAATGAGTGCCTATAATCATATTCAGGATTTGGAACTGGAGTATTTTGAAGAGAGACACACTGGCGGGTTAATGGCTATTCTCAATGACGATGTCAATCAACTGGAGCGGTTCCTTGATATCGGCGCAAACGATATCATCCAGGTCATAACAACTGTTGTTGTGATTAGTATATCATTCTTCATACTCTCACCACAGGTTGGAGCGTTCGCCATGGTCCCCATTCCAATAATCTTGATTTTTTCTATCAAATTCCAGAAAAAACTTGAACCAAGGTATGCCGCTATGCGTGAGAAAGTTGGAATATTAAGCGGGCGGCTATCAAACAATCTTTCCGGAATAGCCTCTATCAAGAGCTACACTAATGAGGAATATGAATCGGGGAGAGTTGCTGATTCTTCATTAGAATATCAGGATGCTAATAAACATGCAATCGCCCTTAGTTCTGCCTTCTCCCCTCTTATTCGTATTGTGGTTGTAGTAGGTTTTATTTTAATGCTGATTATTGGAGGTATTCAGACATTAGAAGGAAGTATTGAAGTTGCGGCATATAGCGTTATCATATTCATGATTCAACGTTTATTATGGCCCCTGACCCGCCTTGGTGAAACATTGGATCAATATCAGCGAGCAATGGCTTCGACAACACGTATATTAGATTTGTTAGATACACCAATAAATATTGTATCCGGTAAAAAAAGAGTGAGCACGGATAAAATTAAAGGAAAAATAGTTCTGGACGATATTCATTTTGGGTATAAACGGAGGCCTTCTATAATGAATAGTTTCAGCGCAATAATATATGCGGGGCAAACAATCGCTTTTGTAGGAGCAACCGGTGCGGGCAAAACAACATTAATTAAATTGCTCTTAAGATTCTATGATACACAACACGGAAAAGTCCTTATCGATGGAATTGATATCAAGGAGTTGAACTTACAGGATTTGCGCGCCGGAATCGGGTTGGTAAGTCAAGATACATTTTTGATTGACGGAACAATAAGAGAAAACATTGCATACGGAAAACCCGAGACACTCATGCACCATATTATTGAAGCCGCTAAGATTGCGGAAGTACATGAGTTCGTTAATAGTTTGCCTGATGGATATAACACACTTGTAGGTGAAAGAGGACAAAAACTATCCGGAGGACAACGCCAGAGAGTATCTATAGCAAGGGCAGTATTAAAGGACCCTCCAATACTGATATTTGATGAGGCAACTTCCTCGGTTGATAATGAAACTGAGGCTGCTATACAGCGGTCACTTGAAAGAATAACAGAAGGAAGGACAACTATCATTATTGCACACAGGCTCTCTACCATAAGACATGTAGACCAAATCTATGTCATTGAAAATGGTAGAATAATTGAGAAGGGAGTTCACGAAGAATTAATTGCCTTAGCAGGAGGGCAGTATTCCACACTTTGGAAAGTCCAAACAGGCGAGATATCTGGTCAAACAGTAAAACACTAAAGAATCTTATACTCCATTTAAGTGAAATTGCTTTTACCGTTTACCGTAATGTAAAAGCATAGTATTAAGACACCAACGGCACAAATCAGCGTCAGGCCATTTCTGCTTGAATTGATAACTACAGTGCCCCAGGCACATCCGTAAATTTTTCTATATTTGCAATATATTCGTTATCTGTAATCCGATTTTTCGTCTTGCGTCTTTTGCATTATTTTACTATCATCTATAAGTGTTTCCAGCAGCAGGGCCATGCGTGCACCCACCAATACAGGATTATCCGTGGCAAATATTAAACCTCCATTTTTTTTGAATTATATTTAAACTATGGCCTCCATCTCAAATATTATAAAAATGTCAAAAAGCAACCCGTTCTCCGATATAAGGATGGTGAAGTGGGTTACAAGGCTGCTCTCTTTTCAGATAGACGGTCGTCTGCCCAGTGGCTTCAGTTTTCCACCTTACCTTATACACATAACACCAACTAATCTATGCAACTTACGTTGTAAAATGTGCGGGCAATGGGGAGAAACCGGTAATTATAATAACAAAGATTCCGATCTTTTAAGAGAAACTATGAATATCGAGGAATTTGAGAGACTTATCGATGATGTCGCTAAGTTTTCACCAACAATTTTCCTGACAGGAGGAGAACCATTCTACTTTAAAGACATAATCAGGCTGTTAAAATATATAAAGAAGAAAAACCTGATTTGCTGGGTAATCACTAACGGAACGCTTCTTGATAAATATGCAGATGATATTGTCAAAATTGGAGTTGATGTGTTATATATTTCGGTTGATGGACCGGAGAATGTACACAATGAGATCAGGGGTATCCATGACGGTTACCAGAAGATTGCTTCTGGTATAAAGAAAATTACTCATGCAAAGGAGAAATTCAATAAACAGAGACCTCTTTTATGCCAGGTATTCACGATAACTGATTATTCATTTCCCTACCTGGAAACTATTTACGAGACAACTGAAGATCTGGGTTTTGAAATGTTGCTTGTTAAACATCCCTATTTTAATAATACAAGAACCGGTAAAAACTATGAGACATTGATGAAAAAGGTATTTCAATGTGATGCACCGTCTTGGCAAGGATGGGTAACTGACGAAACAAAGATAGACACACAAATCGTACAGAATAGCATTTCAAGTTTACTTCTCAAGAAACACGAATTCAAACTTGCTTTCTTTCCTGCCATTAAGGTCTCTGATATACCACAATACTATTCTACCGAACAAGATAATTTCTATAATGGTGGTAAATCAAAAAATAAAGTACAACGCTGCATCGCACCATGGACACAAACAATGGTATACCCTAATGGCGATATAGTCTTTTGTAATGACAACCCTGACTTTGTATTAGGAAATGTAAAAACCGAAAGGTTTTCGGACATATGGAACAATAATAAATCCCGAAAGTTCAGGAAGTTTATCAAAAAAAATACTCTACCTATTTGTTCAAGATGCTGTGGGTTACATTATCACCCGTTCTACCGTTCCGGCAAAAGCTTAAAAACAATTGCAAAGTAGTCCGTTAGCCTTATTCGTTTTACTACTGTCAGTGAGAGGATCCAGTTAATTTAATATTATGAAGTGGTATAAAATATTTACACCAGAATTAAAGGAACTTATAGAAAGCAAAAATCTAAAGGGATTAAACCTTCTATTAAGAGAAATACACCCTGCTGATATTGCTGACATAATCAGAGAACTAGACCCCGCAGAAAGAGTAATAACACTTCGTGTTCTTGACAAGACAAAGATAGCAGAAGTTTTTTCCCTATTGGATCCTGAAGAGGAAGAAGAGTTGCTCGGATACTTTACTGAACGTAGAGCAAAAGCGATTCTACTTGAAATGGACCCAGATGACAGAACACAACTCCTTGACGAACTCCCCGCGTCAATGGTAAATAAACTCCTGAAACTCTTTCCCGTAGACGAAAGAGAGGAAACAAATATTTTGCTCAATTATCCACCTGAATCGGCGGGTAGGATAATGACAACGGAATATGTAGATTTAGGAACAGAGATTACTGTCTCTGAAGCATTAGAACATATAAGAAGAACCGGGCCTGATAGAGAAACAATTTATACCTGCTATGCAATAAATGAAAATAGGGTGTTGTGTGGTGTTGTTTCTCTTAAAGACATTATTCTGGCAAAGCCTGATCAGAAAATTAGTCAGATAATGAGCGAAAACGTTTACAAGGTAAATACTACGGATGACCAGGAAGAAGCAGCAAAGGCAATTCAAAAGTATGATTTTCTCTCTCTCCCAGTTGTGGATAGTGAAAATCGTCTGGTTGGTATTATTACAGTAGATGATATTCTTGATGTCGTAGAGGAAGAAGCAACAGAAGATTTTCATAAGATGGCAGCTATTCAAATGCCTGAGGAGAGATATTTCCGTGCTGGATATTTTAAACAACTTTCAGGAAGAGTAGGATGGCTTTTTGTTCTGGTCCTGGCATCGACTATCTCTGGTAAGGTCCTCCAGAAATATTCAGTGGCCCTGAGTACCATAATAGCACTCGCATATTTCATACCTATGCTGATGGGAGCCGGTGGTAATATTGGATCACAATCATCTACTCTCGTAATAAGAGCCCTGGCTACAGGAGAATTAGCATTAAGACAATGGCGGAAAGTACTTGTAAGAGAAGCGTGTGCCGGTTTTGTAATAGGTGCGGCACTTGGGACTACCGCTTTTTTTATAGCCATATTTTTACTTCAAAATACCATGCTGGGTATTACCGTAGGTATCTCTGTTGCAACGGTCGTCACTGTTGGAAATCTGGCAGGGGCCGCAACACCAATGATATTTAGCTACTTGAAACTTGATCCGGCTATTGTATCTGCACCTCTTATTACTACAATTATAGATGTAACCGGAATTATTATTTACTTTGAAATAGCAAGAAGGATGCTTAGTATACACACCTGAAAGATCATCAGGGAATGTATATACGAATTTATATCATATATCAGTGGCATCCGGTTGTGTTTTTGCTTATACGTTTTTGTCATACCCAATTCCTTTATCGGGTATCTAAAGAACCGTTCATCTTGGATTCATGCTAAATGAATACGGGAATGACAACTTTAGGACAATAAATAGAACAAGTACAAAAACTAATCAGACATCACTAATCAAGGCAATGATTCCTTCAATTATGAGCAGATACACTTCTCTCCAATTTTAGATCTATTCAGATTATCTTCATTTTGGTACCCTCTTGACTCTTTGATTATCCCTCAGCAGTGTACGGTTAGTTTTTTGCAAGTATGGTTCTTTAATATCTAAACCGTCGGTAGAGACGTAGGGCGAGGCTTGAGCCTTGCTATTTATGTACGGAAGCAAACCTACCCGTCCGAACGGCTTGACCGAGCGGGAAGGATTGCCCTACGTGTTACGTGTAAAAACCTAACCGGATGATGCTGATTATTCCTCAGTTTCACCTCTGTGTATATGTGTATAAAGGTGTAAGCATTAATTTACCCCCAGGTCTTAATTCAATTAAATTGATGACTGAGAACAAACTGACTGACAAACAGCAATTCAGATCTGATTAGTACTCTAGAGTAAATATTTTACCAATTTGGGTAATAAATTGTGTGTAAATGGTATCGTTCTACTTGATTTATGATGCTACGTTGTAGAATCTGATGACTGCTGATCGAATGGCGCTACCCACCTGAATGACTAAATATACTTCTTAGCTGGATGTGACTCAATAAAAAAAAGGGTAAGAATCTTAGCGACTCTTACCCTTTTTATTTGTCGGATTAGAAATCCGATTTACTCACAACACATATTAGAACTTAACTGATGTCATTAAGTAAGCCCAGTCAACTCCACGATCAACTCCGCCGCCTGTATCTTCAATCCAGTCACCAGCAAAGAAGTGTGAATAACCGGCTGTTACACCAAAGTTCTTAAGGAATTTATACTTAACCGTAATGTCAAGTTCCTGTCCAAGCTCATCATCAACATCTCTGATTTCTCCGTTAAGATCAGTGTATGTATCAGAACCTGTTCTGTTAACTCCACCTGGTCCACCATAACCGATACCTCCACCAACGTTATAGAGGTGATCCGCTTCCTCATCCATATCGAATAAGTGAAGCTTAGCGTCAACAACAAGTTTCTTTGTTGGCTTAAAGCTTAAGTGTATCTGATGGTCTACAATGTTCTGCCAAGCAGTCAAATCCATATAACCATTGTGACCATGACCGGTAGGATAGAGATGATCAAACGTCTTTGCGGAACCAGAATCAGCTCTCTTATCACCACTTGCATATGATAGTGCGTAACCTATCCTAGGTGTCCATGGTAAATTCTTAAAAGTATAACCTGTACCGGCGTATATAGCAAAAGCCTGAATACGGTTAGATTGATTTGTGTTTGATCCTGTTGATGTACCTGCTGCTGCAGTTCCTGTTGCAGGATCAAAATCAACCAAGCGTCCCACAGTTCTAAATCCTTCAACCGTTCCAAACTGCCATGCTGGCTCTACGGTGTAGTCAAGACCTGGCAATGCTCCAATATTTCTTCCGTCAAGCCTGAAACCTAAAGTGTATCTCTGCTCACCTGAAGATCCAGCACCTCCAGTAGCCGCTCCAACAACAACACCTGCACCCTGAGTGTCCTCAGCAGATCTTGCTCTTGCGAGGAAATAAGGCTCGAAAACATTACCGTCAGCGACCTTGAAGTGTGAATAGATACCGTAAAGAACCTCATCCGTATCATCACTTGGAGAATCACCAGAAGCAACACCTGTTTCCTTCTCATTTATCTGCCATGCAAAAGCGTCTACCCAATGTTTCTTACTATCACTAGCCCATCTCAGCCTAGCACCATCGTAACCTCTTGTCTGGTTAGCCCAAGGTAATGCACCGATCAATCTCTGGTTACCATAAGCAGCTCTCCATCTACCAATTCTCAGTTCTACATTTTTCAAGACAGAAGATACATTTTCCAGATTTCGCAGTTCCACATATGCCTCCTGCGCTGAAGTCCTGGATCCCCTATTTCCGACAGTAGTCGAATCAACACCAAATGTACGTGCATCCTGAAGTTCGACATATGCTCTCACATTTCTGTTAACATTGAAGTCGAAGTTCATATGGACCCATTGCAGTGTAAAATCCTGAGTCTCATTACGCCCTAGATTTGTGTTTGGTTTTGTACCAGTAAGGCCAGTCAAAGTGGTAGCCGCACGATTAGTTCTACCATCGTTTCCACCACCACCTCTTGTAACACCGCCTAATCCAAAAGCAGCTGTATCCATAATCATCTGATTTCGAATTTCATATCTGTGCCTGATATGTAGTCCAATATTCAATCCCTTTATCTTGCCTTTACCTGCAGTCACGTTGCTTCCAGGCCTGGATTCCAGAGACTCTATCCTCTTGATTAGGTCAGCTAAAGCTGGACCTTCCTGGGCCTTTACATCCTGCACACCAACCAAAGCACAGGCTGATGAAATCGCGAAAACAGACGCAAAAATAATAAAATAATTCCTGATTTTCGTCATACTAAAATCCCCCCCCAAAAAAAATAAAAATAAGCCTTAGAGCTCTAATACACTTACGTTAATCACTATAATCTTGGCAATTATAAAAAAAACTACTACTAATAGCAAGTACTATTTTTATAAAAAATTTACATAATTCTGCTACAGATGCATTAACATTATGCTTTTAGGTCGGTACTTAATCCGTGGGTTACTTCACGCTCTCGTAACATACTATATGAACATGCTTTACGAGAGCAAAGAGTTACTTTTAAAAATATACGTCATACTAACTACATCTTTTCCAGATTATCATCTATTTTACTATTGTGCAATTAATCAATCTTCACACAAATTATCTTTTTATCCTATACGAAAAACGGAAAAACCAGTGTGGATTAAAATTACGCAGTCTATCCACCTGAATTACAAGCCAGCGACTATTTTCCTCCTCCGAGACCTATTCCCAGTTTTGCTTCGACATTGTATACTCTTTCCAGCATATCATGCTGTGATTTAATGCGTGATAGTTGGTTTACCATTGGGGCCCAGCCCCACCACCATGCATAGTCCTGCTGGCCGTGTGCCACACCTTTGTATCCCTTGAGCGCATACCAGAACCACATGTTTCCATACTCAGTTTCTATCTGGCTAGGGTTACCATCATCGTGCCTGAAATTAGCATAAACACCGAGTATTGGACCAACTACAGGAATTTTTCCTTTTGCCATCTTAAAAGCCTTGTAAACACCTTCACCGAGCAGTTTTACACCCAGCTTATCGGCAAGTACATCGCCCATAGGATAAGGAGCCCTGCCTTTTACGTCAATCCAGCCCTTCTCAAAACACTCTTCTACGAGCAACTGGGCTTCATCACGCTTACGATATGCGGCAAACATATATTCATCAAGGGCCTCAAACCATAATCTTGCAAACCGCCCACTATGACAATTACTGCAAAGTTCCAGCCATCTTTCAAGCTTTCTCTTGTTTTCACCATCGTAAAGATCTATCTTCTTATTTAAAGGAGGAATAGTAATTCCATATGGATAATCCTTCATGCTGGATTTGAACTCTACCTGAACAGGCGGAATAGTACCCATTCTCCAACGACCCTTAGATGTTACATTATGCCCCCATTTACCGGTTGTATTGTTGTACATATGACAGACCTGACAGGTAGGAGCACGCATTTCCGGCCCGCCAAGCTGTAAATCATTCAAACCTTTATCAAATGCCCAGTTGTCACCTTCCATCGCATAGATAACACCCATTTTTGATTCTTTGTAGGTTTCAGCGTCAGGATGGTCTGCACCCATGTGGCATGAATAACATGCCTCAGGTTTCCTTGCCTCTTCCGCACTAAACTTATGTCGTGTATGGCATGGATCGCACCTCTCCATTGCAGGATGGCATTGGTCACACCCTATAAAGGAATAGCCCTCCCCCCTCCTGAAGCCTTCTACATACCAGGGTACCACAACATTTGAAATCCACGATGCCCTGTGACTTGGTCTTCCGTCTACTATCTCTGAGGCGAACTCCTCTACTTGCTGCCGGTGACACTTCTTACAAACGTCATCAGCTACAGGCATAAACAGTTCATCGTGACTCTCACCATGACAGAAGTTACAGGTTACCTGGTCTATCTTCATACCAGATGCTTCCTCAATCGCCCTTGTCTTTTCTGCAAACTGAGCATTTTTCCTGGGATTTGCGTGAGTAGACGTCCTCCAGGACCTTACAATACCGGGAGTTACCTCATCATGGCAACCCATGCAATCTCCTGAAGCATAATCATCAAACAGATCTTTGAAAGCGCTTAAATCGGGTCTTATATAATGATTCTTCGGACTCCAGTACATGTGGAGCGGCGTTGGTTTATAATAGTCAGCCCAAGGGCCACTACCCTTCTCCAAACCAACCCAGTTTTCAAATCCTTTTTGACCTTTTTCAGTCGGAAAAACTAATCTTTCCGGAGATGGATTTGGGGACCCCTGCGCAAATACAGCACCGCCACTTAATATCAGAAAAGCAACACAAATTAACAATGCGATACCGACTCTAAAATTTCTCATGTAGCCCCTCCTCTCACTCTGAAATCATGAACATACAAAGTTTGGATAAAAACCTTACCTTGTCTGCAAATCTTACCAAAAGTCTACAACAAACGATACAAATGTCAACTACAATCTACTATATAATGAAATGTTTTCAAAGCATATATGTCTATTAAAGTGGTGAAGTACAATATACAGTGCCCCCCCTGCTCTCCAAGTAAAGCAGTCATCGTTAAAACGAGGTTTAAGGACAAACTAATAAACCATTAAACCCAGAAAAAAACACTCTATAGCAATGCAACAATAACACTATAAACCAAATGAAAAATAGCCTTTACATACCACCTTCTTTCAAAAGGTATGTATGTTCATTTTACGTGCTCGACATTCTCAAAATACTCTTTTCGCATTTCATGTCTTTTTGGGATATGGCAATTACCACAGATCTTAAAGTCAAAAGAGATACGAGCCAGTTTTTGTCCCTCTTTAACATCACCTTTGTGCTCTCCTGCCATAAGGTGACTGTACACCTCTCCCGGGCCATGGCATGCCTCACAACCAACACCCTGCTCTGAGTAAACCTTCTTATCTTCCCGGTAACCTGTGGTATGGCATTTATAACATTTCTTTTTATAATCAGCAGTGCCTTTTCTATAGTCTGGCTCTTTTTCTATCCTCTCAAATGTCTTAAACTTTGTCTTACTCCACCTTTCGACATGTTCCGGATGCATTTTCTTGTGGCATCTAATACATTTCCGCCTTCCAACATATATCTGATATTCGCCTGTCGGGCTATAGAAACTCTCCACTCTCAGCCTGTCTTTAGATTCAGGGTTTAATTCATGGAGCCGCTTCCACATTTTTATAAATTCTTCAGCAGAGGCGGTACGGGGGCCTTCCATTTCTTTCCTGTCTGCATGAGACCCTTCATGCGCACGTTCAGATTCGAGAGCTCTGCCATTGCCACCATGACATACCGTACATCCATAAATATCATAAGCAATGGGAAGCCCTTCGGGATGTAATTTAATCAATTCATCTTCATCGATATGACACGTCATACATCTTTCTACCCGATGTCCGTTCTCCTGATTACTCCAAAGGCCCTCACCTTTGAGCAATATCTGCTTTATCTTAAACTTTGTGCTTTTCAACCCCTTAATTTTGTTCTCCAGTTCTTCTGCCTTTTCCGGATCACCCCATTCAGGATTGGACCAGAATCCATAGCTTTCTTCTGCCTTAGCAATCTTCTTCTTGATAACGGCTCTCTGGTGTTGTTTCCATTCAGGATTATACTCTTTATAAAACCACACCACTGAGACACCCAGCATCAAGACAGATATTACGAGCAACCATATTAATTTTACGTATTGACCCATTAATTTAAAAGTTCAGAGCAGTATTAAAAATTTGAAGAGACAATATGTATTTAACATTAAATACATATCTCAGGAAAATCTTGATAGGAATTAGCCACATAATTGCCATTAAACTCACAAAAATATAGTATCTTGTAATTCCCAAAGTTTTATAGAAACTTTTGAAAATTAGCCTGGGAACAATTATGCAAATACTGAAATATAAAATGAAAAACGCAAACCCTCCTGCAATGTGAAAATTCGTCATCTCAACCAGCGGCGCAGCCTTTACAACTGCCTTATCTTCCCATGGCCAGTAAAATACTCTTCCCGGGCCTCGGAAAAACTGTCCGACAATTATCAGGATATACCACATTGCATAACCAAAGCAGAAAGCAGACACCGCAATTGGTCTCGCTCTAAAGGAGTACCTGCCAACACCGGACTCTTTATTTGGATCAATAAAAGGCAAGACTATTAAACCCACAAGCAATATAGAAGGAATTACAACCCCTGCCAGCCATGGATCAAAATATATAAGCAGTTCCTGGAGCCCGATAAAATACCACGGAGCCCTCTCATCAAGAGGAGTATCAGATGGATTTGCCAGTTCTTTCAGTGGTGCATCCATAAAAAGAGACCACACCATAATTATAAAGGTAAATACCAGCGCCGCAATAAACTCTATCCCAACAGAGTCACGGAGGTGCTTGACGGTATAGTCCTGCTGTTTCGGAGTTAATGTCTCAAAACCTTCTTTATATTTAGCAGTTACATGAATATCCTTAACGTATTCCCACTCCCTCTTTGACATACGGACTATTACTTCATCTTTTTCTTTTGACTCGTCTTGTGCTTCAGCCATATTTTGTTCTTCCTGATATAATGTATGTTACTTACTGCCTCTTAAGATAGTGTTAAAGTGGACCTGAAACCCCTCCCGCCCTTCTAATTCGCCAGAAATGAAAACCCATTAAACCGGTTATTCCGAGAGGGAGTGCTATCGCATGCAAAAGATAAAATCTTAGTAATGTGGGCTGCCCAACTGCAGCGCCACCTACCAAAATGGAATTCATGTCTTTTCCCGATTCTAACAATGCAAATGGTCCCTTTGCCCCTAATAAAGGAGCGTTCTCACCCATGCTGCATCCTATAGTAACTCCCCAGTAAGCCAGTTGGTCCCATGGAAGCAAATACCCGGTAAAACTTGAAAGCATAGTCAATACCAGCAGAATTACCCCTACAATCCAGTTTAATTCCCTTGGAGGCTTGTATGCTCCTGTTAAAAACACACGCAACATGTGAAGAGATACAAACATCACCATTAAGTGTGCAGTCCACCTATGCATATTCCTAATTAAAACACCAAATGGCACAATGTATCGAAAGTCCTCAACATTCGCATAAGCTTTGTTGACATCAGGATTATAATAAATCATTAGAAACGCTCCCGTGCATGAAAGCAATGCGAAGAAAAAAACACTCAAGCCCCCCAGGCAGAATGTGTACATTATTATCCTTTTACCGCCTGCACTCATATTGTACGGATGCAATTGCATGATCTTGGCAATTCCGCGCATAAGACTATTTATAGGAGACAAAGGCTTGAATTCGCCAAACAAAAGGTCTCCAAATATAGCCTTCCATACTTGTGTACCCTTTGCTACATCTTCTATGTTTTTAGCTTTTTCAACTTTTTCCTTATTTTCTTCCATAAATAAACTAACTCCTTATCAAAAGACAGAACAACCATGTCATACCAGTTTTTGCCCACGCGTCACTTCGTACAAAATTTAGCAAGTCAAAACTGAATACCGATTCAGAGAGGCATTATAAAATCAAGGCCTACAATTTTCTCCTTATCAACAATCAAACGCCCATCATCACCTACGGCAACATGCGCGCGCGCCAAAGGTTTTGGTGGCGGACCGGCAAAGTTTACTCCATTTTTGTAAAACTGCCCTCCATGGCAAGGGCATTTGAATATTTGTTCATCTTCAAGCCATCTTGGCTGACACGACAAGTGTGTACATACCGCTATAAGCGCGTAAATGCCTTTATCCTCTCTGATAATCCATACCTTGCGCGTTTCTACGAGCGTTACAGAACCCAAAGGATAATCTTCCGGCTTGCCTGCTTTAAAAATACTCGAAGGTTCATACGATACCCTTGGGATCAAATAACGAACTACAGAAAAACTCCACAGAGAAACAAGCCCCCAGAATGACAGCCATGCACCCCAGAAAAGGCATCTTCTTGTTATCGTCTTTGGATGGTCAAGAAGTGCACCAGGCTCGTAAGGCCCTTTAATTTCCGTTGTTGCATTCTCCCTTATACTCTTTAGATATTTTACGTCTATTTTATTGACCATATTTGGAAATTAACGAAAAATCACTTTCAACGTTAAAAAGAGAGCAAATCTACTGTAACTTACGAGAAGCATAGGGAATAACTAGAGATGCATTACAAAAAAAATCTTTAACCGTTCGCACTACTTATCAATACAATATATTTTTCCAGCAGTGTCCTGTTAGGTTTTTCCGTGTAATACGTAGGGCAATTCTTTAGGTTTGCTCTTGTGCATTAAGCGCAAGGCTAAAGCCTCGCCCGACATATCTTCCGACAGATCGGGTACAAAAACAGTACGCACAAAGACCTAATCGGACACTGCTGATATATTTTAATATTAAAATAATTAATCTTTTATTAAGTATGGAGTGAAGCGTATTAAATGCGCAAAAGGTGTTCCACTCAAAAACAAAATAGCCACAAACACATAAACACTTACTATTAAACAACATATACAATTATACCCTCTAAAAAAAACAACTTCATTGCCACCTCCACACACCTTCATTTTGACATCCTGTCAATACATATTACAAATTAATAAAAATAAAGACATTGTGTCAGCGCTTAATAGGAAAAATCTTGTTTACTCCGTAAAAATGTAGTATTGAAAACTGTAGACAAAAAATAGATTGAAATATTGTACTTATTAAAAACCACTCATTTCAGGTCGCTATCATAACAAATGATGATCCTTCAACTCCGCTTAGCTAACAAGGAAATTTGCCAGGGCGGTATGATGCTGTGCAATGGGATGACACAGTAGGATGACTGGGAGTTACACAAAATAAAACACTTGTAATCAAAACATTGAAATTGTAGACTTTTTAGTAGTGATGTCCGGTTAGATTTTTGTGTATGCTACTTTTGTCATACCCGAACGCCTTTATTGGGTATCCAAAGACCTGTTCATCCTAGATTCCCGCTAAGCTTGTCCTCGTGAAAACGGGGAAGAACGTGGAATGACAGCTTTCGGACAATATACCAAGTTAAAGGAGAATATAATGAGAAAAATCGTGGTTATATTAAACATAGCTGCTTTATTAACAATATTCTCTTTTTATGGATGTAGCATTGCCGATCAAGCGAATAGTAGTTTAGATAGTGATTCCTCAACTACCCCATCACCCACAGCAACAACACACATTGTTGAGATGACAGGTAATTATGAGTTTGTTCCCTCTTCATTGACAATTAAGCAGGGAGATAGTGTGGAATGGGTTATGAACAGCCCAAAGCCTCACGAAGTCGCAAGTGGGACGGTAATTGAAACGGAAGATGGGAAGGAGGGTGTACCTGATGACCTCTGGAACTCTGGTAAAATGGTTTCGGGGAGTTTTACCTACACTTTTAACTCTACCGGTACATTTCCTTATTACTGTGATTCTCATGTTGATCAGGGAATGGTAGGGGAAATTACGGTTGAATGATATTCTCATGAAGAATATCAATACGTGATTCGACGCCACCACCGGGGAAAGTGTCCCAATCTCAGTTTCTCGCATCATTGATCATCGTCATTGGCTTTTTAGCCATATAATGATGCCAAGTGAACATTGATACTCTTACATCTTAAACCCTATCAGGAATTTTGAGCCTCTTTTTCCAGAATAATTTTCAGCTCATCTAAACTTAAGCTAATCCAATGGCATTGGCCTCGCAGGAAGGCAAATATTATGTTGAATAGTAAATTTGCTGCATTGAATTTTGTTTATGTCGCAATGATTACTCTGCTCGCCCTTTCTTGTATATCGTTCGTTGGATGCAGCAAAACTGATAAAAACAAAAAAGATGAAGTAGAAACGGATAAAGTAGTCACATTAATTCAATGGCTTAAAGATAAAGATAGAAGTGTACGGCAGATGGCAGCAGAGCAGCTGGGGGAGAGAAAAGAAACCCGCGCTGTTGAACCCCTGATTTCTGCACTAAAAGATTATGACAGAACTGTCCGATGGAGTGCGGCAGAGGCGCTGGGGGAGATAAAGGATGCACGTGCGGTTAAACCCCTGATTGCCGCACTTAAAGATAAAGACAAAGGCGTACGGTGGAGTGCAGCAGGGGCACTGGGAGAGATAGGCACACCTGCAGTGGAATCCTTGATTGCTGCGTTGAAAAATTTTGACAGTAGAGTCCGGCAGTATGCAGCAGCAGCACTGGGAAAAGCAAAGGATGTCCGTGCTGTTGGTCCCTTGATTACTACATTGAAAGATGCCGACAATAGCGTTCGGGACGCTTCTGCAAGGGCACTTGGAAAAATAAAGGATGCACGAGCTGTAGAACCCTTGATCGCGGCACTAAAGGATGATGACAGCGGTGTCCGGCGGGACGTTGTAGGAGCGCTGGGAGAGTTAGAGGATACCCGTGCAGTCCAACCATTGATTGACGCACTGAAGGACAATAATAGTACTGTCCAATGGTGTGCGGCAGAGGCATTGGGAAAGATAAAGGATGCCCGATCAGTTGAGCACTTAATTGATACACTGAAAGATGATGACGGAAGTGTCTGGAGGAAAGCAGAAGAGGCGCTGAAAGAGATGGAAGGAAAAGTTTCAGAATGAAATATATAATCAGAGTATTTGCCTTAATTATCGTGATATCCATAGTCGCTAATTCATGTAAGAAGTCTGAAAATGTTAAAGTTAAAAGGAACGAGAAGATGCAGGAACTTACACCAGAGCAGGGAGGTTTGGCAGGATCCATGAAGAAGGCATCCATATCAATGAGGAGATTGGCAAGAGCGGTAGAATATAATGACTGGGTACAGATGGATTTATTAACAAAAGGACTCAAAGAGAATATAGGCTTCAATTGTGTTGAATTATATATGATTGAGAATAATGATATTCCACACGAGTTTACGGTATTAAGCAGCAAATTTAACAATGCATTAAATAAATTAATGTTATGCAGTAAAGATCAAGACACCGGCAATGCGAATGTAGAATTTAATAATCTGGTAAAGTCGTGCGACGCATGCCATGAAAGTTTTAACAAAGACGCAAAAACAAAATTAGACTTTACAGACGAGGGGCAAAAGCAGACACATTAAAACCGGCTTGATTTTTATGCATCAGCAGCTTCTGTTTTTTCAGTCTCAATTCCAGAAATTTCTGTTTTCGCCTTTCCCTGGGCTCTGAACTGCATCTCAAACAGTTTTTTATACAGTCCTCCATATGCAAGAAGTTCATGGTGGAGTCCTGTTTCAACGATTCGCCCCTTATCAAGCACCACGATTAAATCCGCATGCAATATGGTTGACAGCCGATGAGCAATAACGAATGTAGTGCGGTTTTCCACAAGCCTGTAGATAGCTTTCTGAATGAGTTGTTCTGTCTCTGTATCCACGGATGAAGTAGCTTCGTCCAGGATGAGAATGCGTGGATTGGCGAGGATGGCACGGGCAATGGCAATACGTTGTCTCTGACCTCCAGAAAGTTTAACACCCCGTTCTCCTATTACAGAGTCATATCCATTCGGTAATGTTACAATAAAACCCTGCGCATTTGCAGCAACAGCGGCACTCTTAATCTCTCTATCAGGCGCATCAGGTCGGGCATAAGCAATATTGGACTTTATG
This sequence comes from Candidatus Scalindua sp., assembly GCA_018670825.1. Lineage (GTDB taxonomy): Bacteria > Planctomycetota > Brocadiia > Brocadiales > Scalinduaceae > Scalindua. The sequence continues at coordinate 25,329 of JABHIW010000173.1, forward strand.
GTATCGTTAAAAAGAAAAGGATCCTGGAGCACCATGGCCATTTGCTTACGCAGGGAATGGAGTTTGATATGTTTAATATTATAACCGTCAATGCAGATATCCCCCTTTGTGGGGTCATAAAACCGGGGAATCAGTTTGGTAAGAGTAGTCTTACCACTACCACTGGGACCAACCAGTGCAATCATCTGGCCAGGTCGAGCCGCTATGTTGATATCGGTGAGGACTTCAGTGCCCTGGTTATACATGAAGTTAACATGCCTGAATTCCACGATTCCATTAACCGGTGGCAATTCCACAGAATCAGGGCTATCTTTTAAATCGGATGGTGTATCCAGTATCTCAAAGATTCTTTCGGTTGAAACAATAGCACGTTGTACCTGGTTGTAAAAACGAGTCAAACCGGTAATAGGACCGTACATCATCTGGAGATAAGGGAAGAATATCACAAATGTACCAACGGAAAGTTGTCCCTGCAAAACCTTATATCCTCCCAGGCAGATAACAACTACCGCCCCCATTTCAGTAATAAAGTCTATAACGGGCCGTAAGATAGAAGCAAGTCGTAATATCCGGATGTTCAGGTTGTAGCTTTCGTAGTTCTTCTTCTGAAAACGTTCCAGCTCTTCAGCTTCTTTTGCAAATCCGGAAATAACCTTTATACCTGAGATATTATCCTGAATCAGGGAATTAAGTTCCCCTGTCTTGTCTCTCAAAGAACGAAAGGCCTTTCTGATCCTTTTGCCAAAGTTATAAGTACAAAGGGAGATAAATGGGCAGATTAATAGTGCAACAACGGAGAGCTGCCAGTCGAGCCTAATACAAAAAAAGATAATCCACCCAAATTTGAACATATCGGTAATAAAGGTAATAATTGGGCCAACAATTGCCTGCTCGATTGAATTGACGTCATTCATGAGACGACTCATAATATTGCCGGTTTTATTATTTTCAAAATAGGTGAGGGGGAGTTGCTGAATGTGGCCATAAAGTTGATTTCTCAAATCATAAGTGAGCCTTTGACCCAATCCTGCAGAAATGAAACCATGAACCAGCATAATACTGCCGCTTACGGCATTCATAATAATAAAACTCACGGCAAGAAAGATCAGCGTAACAATGGTGGCGTTATAACTTTTAAACCAATTGGAATGGACATACTGAGAGGCGGTTAATAAAGGTTTTGATAGAGGGATAGCACTCTTCCGCCCGTATGCATCTGTTTTGTCCAGCACTCTTGCATCATTCCGGTCAGATTGGGTATTTTTCAAATACTTATCGGCTATCTTTATTTCATCTACTGCGATGCCTAATATCTGTATTGGTAAAACCGCTATATATGTACTAAGTGCTGCGAGTATGAGAATAATTACAGACTTATGCCAGTACGGTTTTAAATAACCCAGCAGCCTAATATACGTGCCTTTTGAAGAGACGGCTTTTTCCATAGGTATTATTTAGTTTCTGTACGGAAATGAAGCTTTAAAGACTCCTCCTAATCCGATTATCAGTCTTTTTACCTTTCCAATTAGCAACAATTTGAAAAAACTTCAAAATCTGGTTTTCTGTCTGAACCGAGACATACCACCTCTGTA
>JABHIW010000092.1 GCA_018670825.1 Candidatus Scalindua sp.
ATGACTCTATTGGATGGAGAGCTGATGCTGTAATATCGTTACAGCCTACAAGTCCGTTGATAACACCTGACATTATAGATTCAACTATTGAACTATTTATTGAAGCAGGGTGTGATTCGGTAGTGACGTTATCAGAGATAAAACACGGTCATCCCTACAGGGCAAAGATAATGCACAATGATGGACGGCTTGAAAATTTTTGTAAAGAAATTGATGGAGAGAAATTTTTTAACAGGCAGGAAAGGCCTCCTGCTTACGCTTATAATGGTGCTGTGTATCTGAGGAAAAGGGCGCTTGTAGAAGAATGGGACGGGAAAGATATGGGGATGGGTAAGGATTGTAGAGGGGTTCTTATCAGCCATGAATATGCAGGAAATATAGACGATGAATTTGATCTAAAAATGACAGAACTCCTATTAAAGGAAAGATTTGATGAAAATTGTACTTTGTAACCCAGAGGTTAAATTAAAATATTCCCATTCGAGAAAAGGGATGTATCCTCCCCTCGGACTGTTGTCACTTGCAACATGTTTGAAAAAAACGCACAACGATTATATCGACGTGAGCATCATAGATGGTGATACTCAAACAATAAAACATGAAATGTTTCGCGGTGCTGATATCGTTGGTTTTCATGCAAACACATTTAACTATGAAAATTGCCTTGATTTGGCCAGGGAAGCTAAGGGATATGGGGCAAAAATAATCTTTGGCGGTCCCCATGCGTCAATCTTGTGGAAAAATATTATGGCAAAAAGGTCATATGTGGATTTCATAGTAATTCAAGAGGGAGAAAAGGCACTGTCTTTATTGGTGGAACAGCTTTTAAATAAAGGGAAAAATTGCTTTGATGATATTCCGAATCTGGCGTACAGGAAGAGTGATGGAGCTCCAGTGAAATCATCAAGTATTCATATAAATACTCCTGAAGAGATGATAACTCCTTCAAGAGAATTTATTAATGTTGATAGCTACATAGACAACTATAGAAAGATTTATACAAAGGACTGTATTTCCTTTGAAAGGCCTTTATCTCTTTATTCCAGTAAAGGTTGTAGCTGGAGGGATAAAACCGGAGGGTGTGTTTTCTGTGCACGTTTGGAGAGAGATGTAAGGTTCAGGAGTATTTCTGAAATATGGTCTGAGATAAGGGGTTTAAAGGAACAGTATAATACTGATTATATATGGGACATAAGTGATGACAATCTAAATAGTCCTAAATGGTTTAAGTCCTTTGTTGACCAAAGACCGGATGATCTATCTGATATCAGTTTTTTGATTTACAGCAGGGTAAATAGGATAAAAGAGGATATTATCCCTTTCTTGAAGAAACTGAATGTTTACGAGGTCTATCTCGGCATAGAGAGCGGTGATGATGAAATTTTGAAGAGCACGTTAAAGGGGGCAAGTTCAAGGCTTGCTCTAAATGCAGCACAAAGACTTAAAGATGCGGGCATATATTACTTTCCAAGCTTTGTCCTCGGACTTCCAGGAGAGACGGAAAAGTCTTTAAGCAATACCCTGAAATTTTCCGAAAATCTTGCGAAGATAGGTTCTATATTCAGAATGTCAGCCACAATTTTGATGCCTATACCCGGCTCTCAAGTATATAGCACGATACTAAATAATCCAGTCTTTGGAGATGAGCTCTCTGAAAAGGATATAATTTCTGTAAAAGATTTAGAGAAGAAATGGATTGAAAACTATACCAATGTTGATTATGCAACAGTTGAGAAATATCAGAAATTAATTAACGAGGTTATTACAATGGAATCCAATACTCAGTCTTTTGGCTTAAAGGTTGATAAATGAGTGACGGCTACTATTCGCAAACCCGTTCTGCTAAAACAGATGTTAATATTCCGAAGAAAGGGATAATGCTTGTTGTTCCTACCATCGGTGAGGTATTTCAGAGTCATCGATTGTGTAACGAAATAAACAAATTATTTTGTGATAGTCCGCTTTGTGCCATCGTTGACGATAATGAAGCATACCATGTCGCAAAATCAATTAATGAGATAGACAATATACTCGTTTATCAAAGTGACACAAGTTTTAATGCAGACTCTGTTTTAAATAAAACAAATCCTATCATAATAATATTTATGGAGAATTGTTATTATCCACAACTTCTCATTGAAGCAGAAAAAAGAAATATAACGACATTATTAATAAGTGCCGTTATGAATGATACTATCAGATGCCATCCCAGGTATAAAGAATGTTTTCTCATGGATGCTTATAAACTGTTTTCCTCTGTAGGGGTAAAGTCTTCCATGTATATTAAGGAATTCGTTGGCCTGGGAGTTGAAGAGAATAAAATATTTGTAACAGGTGATCTTAAAATAGACCCTCATCGGTTGTCCATATCTGAAGATGAAAGAGGGTATTATGATCGGATCATGGGGCTTACAGGCAAGTCTGTATTTATTGCCGGAAGCGTGAGCCAGGATGAAGGAGAGATTATTCTAGATGTATGCGAAAAACTGCGGTCTGTAATAAGCAATCTAAAATGTATTATAGCACCGAGGTTTTTAGATAATATTAAAGATCTCAAGAAATACGCAGAAAAGACATCTCTGTCGGTTGCTACAAAGACTGATCTCCTGGACGAGAAGGCGGATAAAGATGAAATTGATGTTATCTTGCTAGATGCTTATGGAGAACTTGGGAAGGTTTATGGATTGGGAGATGCAATTTTTGTGGGAGGCACTTTAAAGCCTTTTGCGGATAAGCCGTTGGGGCAAAATATTCTGGAACCATTATTTCACTGTAAACCTATTGTTGTTGGTCCAAATGTAAAGAATGATTTCGATGTTATTAAAAAGCTCCAGGGGTTTTGGCCAAATATCATAGTTAAAGATTCCTCAGCATTATTTAATAGTATATCTTCTCTGCTTTTAGATGAAGGTTTTAGGGGGAATTATTTCAAATTTATAAAAGATTCTATCAAATTTGACTGTGATATATCTGGCCTGATGAAGGCATTGTCCGGATTAAGAGACAAGGTTGTTGCCACAAAAATGACATGTTAGGACAGTTTTACTTTTAGCAATCAAAAGAGGAGATATCATGCCGGTAAGTTGTAAAATATGTGGTTCTACTAATCTGGATCTTAAGCATAATAGGATTAGGGATGGTGCAAAAGAGGTTGATTGTAATGTATGGAAGTGTATTGATTGTGAGATTGTGTTTCTAGATCTGGAGGTCGACGAACATCAATTGCTTGATTATTACAAAGATGGGCATTTCAGAAACAGTTACCTGCCTGATATTAAAGATGCAGAATCTAAAAAAGCTGAAAAGTTTTATTCCTTAAAGCAGCCCCTTCAGGAGAGCAGGCTCAATCTCCTCAGAGACTTATTTAAGAAAGACATGGAGGTATTGGATATAGGCTGTGCTACAGCAGGCTTTTTGAATCTTCTAAAAGATTTAGTCGGGAGAGTTAAAGGGATAGAATTGTACAGGCCACATGTAGAATATGCGAGTGGAAATCTTGGTCTGGATGTTGAAATGAAAAACATTAACGAGATTACAGAAGAGAAATTTGATGTAATATGTACATTCCAGGTGATGGAGCATGTAGCTACGCCTGTAGATTTTCTAAGCCAGATCTACAAAAAACTTAAGGACAACGGACTGCTGATTATTGAGGTGCCTAATATTGATGATCCATTGATTAGTTTATACGATGTTATTCCATATAAGGATTTTTATTTTATGAAACCGCATCTGTTTTATTACAGTGAGACGTCTATAGCGTCATTATTAAAAAAGATTGGTTTCAATAGTGTTCAATTTCGTTCATTTCAACACTACGGTCTCATGAATCATTTATGCTGGAGTTTGACAGGAGAGACCAGTACTGCTACAAAAGTGGGTGGGGGTGGAATGGATTTTCCTTCAAAATATTCGGGTAGTCCTGCACTTCAAGAGATAATGCCTTTTTTTGAAGATACAAACAGGAAATATAAGACCATGCTTGAGGATATGAGAAAGACAGACACATTACTGGTGGTAGCGAGGAAAGAGTAAATGAAGATTTCTATAATAGTAAGGGCTAAGAATGAGGAACGATGGATAACTTCCAGTCTTAATGCAATATTTAACCAATCATTTAAAGATATTGAAGTTATTCTGGTTGACAATCAGAGCACAGACATGACAGTCGCAAAAGCGAGAAAATTTAATGTTAAAGTTTTGCAAACTGAAGATTATTTACCTGGTAAGGCTCTAAATTTAGGAATAGAAGCATCTAGCGGAGAATTTATTGCTTCTATATCTGCCCATTGCATACCTAAAGACCGATACTGGCTTTCAAATCTGTTAAGGAATTTTGAAGATGAGTCCGTAGCAGGGGTCTATGGCAGGCAGGAACCTATGAGTTTTACCAACGATCTTGACAAGAGGGACTTACATATAACATTTGGACTGGACAGGCGTATTCAGGTGAAGGATTGTTTTTTTCATAACGCAAACAGCTTGATTAAAAAGTCTGTCTGGGAAAAAATCCCTTTTGATGAAACGATCACTAACATTGAAGACAGGGTGTGGGGACAGAGGGTCATTGATACAGGTTACAAAATAATCTACGAACCTGAGGCTGCGGTTTTCCATCATCACGGGATTCATCAGTCAATGGATATTGAAAGGTGTAAGAATATCGTAAGAATAATGGAGTCTTTGAATGTAAATAACGGTAGTAAAGATGAAAATATAGATGGCTTTCTTGATAATCTTGAAATTGTAGGGATTGTTGCAGTGAAGGGGGATATGGAATATCTTTCCGGAGAACCGTTGATTAAATATACTATTGATAAAGCCAGGGAGTCAAAGCTGATTGATAAGTTGGTAGTTTCAACGGATAATATCGAGATACTTGAATATAGTAAACGCATGGGAACTGATATTACGATTCTAAGGCCCGTTGATCTGTCTGATGAAACTATAGGTATAGAAAAAGTTTTACAATATACGTTAGCAAGGCTTGAAGAGGATATGAATATTTTGCCTGACGTTATCGTTTATCTGGGTGTGCAGTCTCCTTTCAGGCCAAAAGGGCTCATAGATGAGCTTATAAGGCTTCTGTTTAAAACCGGTTTTGATTCTATACTTCCGGGTTATCC
>JABHIW010000172.1 GCA_018670825.1 Candidatus Scalindua sp.
CCTTATAGCATAGACGAAAATATATGGGGGAGAAGTATTGAATGCGGAATACTTGAAGACCCGTGGGCAGAGCCGCCGGAAGATATTTATAAAATGACAAAGAACGCGAAGGATGCTCCTGATGAACCGACATACATAGAAATAGGATTTGAGAATGGTATCCCTTTAACCTTGAATGGGCAGGAGATAGATGGAATAAACCTCATTGACAAATTGAATATGATAGCCGGTGATAATGGTGTTGGAAGAATTGATCATCTTGAGAATCGTATTGTTGGTATAAAATCCAGAGAAATTTATGAATCACCTGCGGCCATAGTTATCTACAAAGCTCACAAAGCGCTTGAAGAAATTGTCATGACTAAAGAAACCCACAGGTTTAAGGAGATGGTTTCAACTCAGTATTCGGATATGGTATATAACGGTTTGTGGTTTTCGACATTTCACCAGGATCTGGCAGCTTATATTCTAAGCAATCAGCGATTCGTAGTTGGTACGGTTCGCCTTAGGCTTTTCAAGGGTAACTGTGTTGTGGTTGGAAGAAAATCACCTCTATCATTATATGATCACTCGCTGGCAACTTATGATGCCGGGGATACTTTCGAACATAATGCGGCACTCGGTTTTATTAAGATCTTTGGTCTGGCTACAAAAACCCAGGCACAGATCCAACTTAAGGCGCTGAAAAAAGGTGAAGTGATCCCTTCGATCATGCCTCCCAAAGTTAATCCGACTGATGTAATGGAAAGACAAGAGATGTAAATATCGATAGTGTGTGAGTGGGGGGACCATGTTCCTCCACTCACATTCTGAAACTAAAAATTACTATATTTCTCCAATGTCTTAATCAGTGCTTTTGCCTCATCAGGCACGTCGTCCTTGTTTTGGAATATTTCTCTTACCGATATTTTCCTGCCGTAGAATTCTTTATTGGCACCGTCATCCTGAGAGATAAACCCACCTTCAAAAATAAGACCTCCATACAAACCTTTCGCCTTTGAATATACCAGATATGCGGTGTTCTGTCCTATCTTCGCTTCTGTATCTCTTCCAACCGGGCCTACCGCAAGAGAGGCGCCGACACCTAATTTGAATTTCGTAAGCAATAATGACTCAACTCCGCTCTTATTCATTATCAAGATTATTGCATCAGATAATTGCCCTCCGATTTGAAGTCCAAAGCTTGCTTCGCCACTGGCAACGAAGGTGGGTGAGCTCCATTTACGTGTTTTTATGTCCCTCTTCAATGCGATACCGACACCACCCTTGGCGCCAAAAATAAATCCCGCTTTGTACTGACGCATTATTATGATACCCTGGCAGCTCTTCAAAAGGGTTGTCGGTATTGACGTTTCCGGGATTTCCATCATCTCTTCAAGGAAATAGTTAGACCGGTCAATTCTATTATTTAATTTCTCTTTTGATATTGCGTATACATTAGAAGTGACGATTAAAAATAAGCAGCAGGCAATTGACAATACTAATTTTATTTTCAAATTTCAGATCCTCCCTTTTCTTTTAAAATCATAAAATAAAATTTGATATTTCTGAAGATGAGTATAGAACAGAGACTCCTGCTTCTGTGCTGCTGATATTTTAATTCTATCTAATATTCAGCATAGTTGAAATTTTTTTTAGCATTATGTCCGGCAATAAATCCCTGTTTTCCACCGTTACTTCACTTATTTCCATATCTTGCCTTTTTTTAATTTCCTGTATAAAATCGTCGCCGCCTAACGTAATTGTACCAATCACTATATTTGGTGCATCTATAGCGTTGGTAGTTGCCTGTTTAAAGGCGAGAGAAAAACATTCCATTTTCCCAATTTCATCGAGAATTATGATATTATTTTCTACAGGAGTAATTGAAGGTATGGCAATTTTTTCAATATTCTCAATACTAATGCCATACCTTCTTATGTGAAAATCAGACTTTATATTCTGATGAGCAAGATAGCCGCTTCTACCGTCAAGGGTCTTCATCAGGAAGCCTACTCTTTTGCCATCTACTCTCTCTTCCTCTGTATAAAAACCATTTGCCGGATGATTCAGGCTTTTAATTATTTCTTTGATGACCGTTGTCTTTCCGGAAGAAGGCGCTCCCGTTAAAAGAACATTATTAATCTCATTCATAAGTAATTTTACTTAAACAAGATCGTTTAATGCTTAAGCAAGTTCTACATGATATTTACTACATCTGCAGGAGGCATCTGCTTCATCCGCCTATCTTTATTCGTGCTAAAGCCAGCACTTTCAGTTTATTTCCTACTAAATAATTTATCTGGTCTTTGGCATCTTCTTCGTTTCCCGCTTCTACATTGATAACGAATAACTGATCTCCGCCGCCTTCCCAACTAACTGTTAATCTGAACTCGTACATATC
>JABHIW010000059.1 GCA_018670825.1 Candidatus Scalindua sp.
GAATTAACTCAAGCAATGCAATGGATATACTATTTCGTGGAGAATTACCTGACTTTATAAATTAACATTATGTGTTGTTGTGCTTACTGTGAGTAGATACAAATTTACTATCATAATTATCATTATCTGTAAATTTTTTCTTAGAAATTTCCCCATCTTTTCCTGACAGAGTTATTACCGTTTTTGTGTCCCAGGAGTTTGTACCATCAATTCTAGCGTCTACATCACCGCCAGTATCGGGATCGTAAATTCCAATCTTAACGGCACCCTCTTCATCTTCAGGTACATCAATATTCAGCGTTAGTGTATGGTCTTCCGCACCTCTAAGCGGGTCTCCTTCAGGACCGGTAACATACATAAATTCTACATTTGTATCATCTTCAGGCACTGTGTAAGCGAAAGACTTCCCCGCTCCCACTGCAACCATCATGACAAAAGCAAAAAATAATATTTTTTTCATACTTTTTTCTCCCTCTCCTCATCGTTCATAAAAAAATAAAATAATGTGGCAAACTACTGCAAAAACTGCGTTTTAAAATTCATTGTCAAGACTAAAACTGATACGTGGTACCATTGTATTACAGCACTTTGCTATAACAATTAAATAAATCTTAATAAGTTTTATTTACACAAAAACACCGTAATATATTCGCAGACTCAACGTAAAATGTACTCGCTAACCAAGGGTTTACCAAAAAATATTGACACGGTTAATTAGTAAGATCCTCCTATGGGTAACAAGTTGGTCAACAAGCCACCTTTTTTGTAAAACATCTAGTATAACAAAAACCATACCAAAAAATGTGTAAATACTTCCTCCCGTAGATAAGCCAATATCTACTCGAATCTTAGCGCTATCTACTAATAGTCAATATAAAGCCCTCTCTGGAATACGATGAACTTCTTATTGGGGAAAATAGAGGAAAATTCCCCAGAAATTACCAACTTTAAATATTTATAATTAAAACCCTTCTATCAAAAGCTATTTACCGCCTTAGTAAGATGGTAACTTCTCTCCTGCACTAGTGTTAGTGTATAGAAACACCAACAACTTGTCAATAGTGCTATTTAAGGGTATTCAATATTTTTTTAGATAAGATATACAGTGGAATAGTATATGAATTATTTTATAATTTTGAAAGGATACCCAGCCTTAATAATGGTAGCATTATTTCATGATGACCGGTAATAGAATACCCATGTGTGGTTGGACGATTTACAACATTCGTCTGAGGACGATAATGCTGAATCATATCCATATTAACCGTCGTGAAATTCTTGATTTTTCTGCCTAAATTCCTTGCGACAGTTATTGCTTTCAGGAAAACCTCGGGCATTATGACGGCAGAGCCTACATTCAGCCAGACCCCACCTTCAAGTTCAGATACGACTGAGCACAGTTTCCTGAAATCGACATGGCTTGATTCTCCCATATCTGCTCCCGATATACAGGGATGCATGTGGATTGTCTCCGTACCTATTGCAACGTGTACTGTTATCGGTATGTTTAGCCGGGCACCCTCAGCCAGGATACTGTATTGTTTATGTTTATTCTTATCTTTTATTATTTTATCTCCAAGCGCCCTGCCCAATCCACACTCAGGCACTGATGCTGCATCCTGAATTGCTTCTGCGGTTTCCTTCGCCATGCCAAAAGTTCCATCCTTGAGACTGTGCAATACGTCTTCAGAAGTCCCACCTATTAATGATATTTCGTAATCATGTATAGCACCGGCACCGTTCATTGCAACTGCTGTTATAATACCACGTTTCATCAAATCTATAACAATGGACGACAGTCCGCATTTAATTACGTGGGCACCTATTGCTAAAACTACCTGACGGTCCTTATTGTGTGCCTTAACGATATTGTCAATTACGTTTCTCAGTGCATCCGCTGCCAGGACCTTTGGCAGTGAATCAATAAATTTATTGAAATTTTTAAACTCTATGGGTTTGCCGGATTGCCCTATGTTGACAAGGTTCTTTCTTTTTTTAATTGAGTACGTCTTGATCTTTTCCAGGTCTATCGGTTTATTTGCTTTTTTTTGTTTTTTCAAATTTAATCCTCTCTATGTTTGATATAACATCCTCTATTCTGACTAGCTAAACCATCGGCAATGCTTTTATGCCTTTATTATTTCTGGTATAAAATGTCAGGTTTCTTGCCCGTCATTGATTTAGAGGTAATTTTGGAATTATTCATTTAGTTGTTTAGATCAAGATTCAACATACTATCTATTGCCTCTTTAAAACAATCAATTCCTTTTGTTATCTCTACTTCAATCTTCAACGATAGGATTTTAGCATCTTTAATATTCATATTTCTTATTTTTACCATATCTTTTTGTGTAATCACAATTGCGTCTGCATCGAGTGATTGTGATTCAGAAATAACCTGGTCTATTTCTGCCTGTGTGTAGTTATGGTGATCACAAAACTGCCTGTGCCTTACCAAATCGGCTTCAAGGCTATTCAGAGTAAATGCGAATGATTCCGGATTGCCTATTGCAGAGAGGGCATAAACCTTTTTCTCCTTTAACCACTTAAGATCCAGAATTGAGCCATCTGTTATATTATCAATATGTAAGGGGCTATGGATTGATTCACAAACATGAGCATCACTATTAATCCGGTTTAATCTTGTCTGTATTGATTTTATTGTCTGTTCGTTGCTCTGATTGCAGTGCGATATAACAAACAGGTCTGCACGCATAAGATTTTTCAATGGTTCTCTCAGACTTCCTCTGGGTATAAGATTTCCCCCACCAAACGGATTAAGAGCATCTATCACAACAATATCAAGATCTCGCTTCAACTTTAAATGCTGAAAACCATCATCAAGTATTACGCAATCTACCCCAAAATCATTGATTGCTCTTTCTCCGTTTTTTACCCTGTCCTTGCCTGCTAAAACAGGTACATCCTGAAGATTTTCCTTTAAGGTGATACACTCGTCATTGACTATATCACCGTTTTCCTGTGAAGAACTGTTGCCACCATAACCCCTGCTCAGTATTGCTACCCTCTTACCGATTTTACTAAGATACTTTACTGAAAATTCAACAAGAGGTGTTTTGCCCGTACCTCCGGTGGTGATGTTTCCAATACTGATGACTTTTACCGGTAATCTTGTGCTTCTAATAATGCCATTTTTATAAAGAGCATTTCTGGTGTTCAGTACCGCTAAATAGGGTAACGTAATTGTGGAAAGGGTCGATTTGATTAAGGCAGCAACAAAACCTCTTTGCTGTCCAGAAAGGATTGATAGATAATATTCCTTTATCATAAAAAAAATTGAAGGGAGATTATTAAGGAACTGTTTTATTCCAGAGGGACTGACCAGTAAGCATTGTTCAGGAATTGTTTCCAGGAATTATATTTATTTGATCCCAGCTTTAATTGAATAATTGGACAATATCTCGGTTTCACCGGTTCACAAATCAACTTCATACCTGCTTCTGCGGGCCTCCTGCCACCCTTGTGCTTGTTACAATTTGTGCAGGCGCAGACTATGTTATTCCAGTTGCTTGTGCCGCCTTGAGTTCTCGGTATAACATGATCCAGGCTTAACTCTGATGTGGGAAACTTTTTGCCACAATACTGACACTTATTCTTATCTCTTGCAAAGATATTTTTTCTATTAAACTTGATACTCGCTTTAGGCAGCTTATCGTAAACAACCAATCTTATAATCTTTGGTACTCTTATTTCCAGCGAAAACGTCTTGATGCTTTCATATTGGTCATCATCCGATAATCCGTATTCTGCCTTGAACGTGGAAACATCCACCCAGCTTGTGAAATCATAAGAATTATATTGTCCGTCGTCCACAGATATAACTTCGGCACTCTCTTTACATAGCATCGCAAATGCCTTCTTTGCATTTACGATGTGTACAGCCGCAAAGAATTTATTTAAAACCAAAACACTGGATTCCAACGCGATGGTACTCTGCATAAAGACTCCCATTTGCTTTCAAAAGCCGAACACATCAGGATGTTACGCAATACCCTCTGCTATAAGGTCTCCCACTTCAGAAGTAGAATAACCCATCTTACCCGCATTTACACCCTTTAGTTTATTACCGACAACATCTATTACCGCTCTTTCAATAGCCGCAGCCGCTTTGTCCTCACCTAACTGTTCAAGAAGCATTGTACATGCAAGTATGGCAGCTACCGGATTAATAACATTCTTGTTTGTGTACTTCGGAGCTGATCCTCCGATCGGTTCAAACATGGAAACACCTTCAGGATTTAGATTTCCACCCGCAGCTATACCCATTCCGCCCTGAATCATCGCACCCAGATCGGTAATAATATCACCAAACATATTACAGGTTACAATAACGTCAAACCATTCAGGGTTCTTCACCATCCACATGCAGGTAGCATCTACATGGGCATACTCACGTTTTATATCCTTGTATTCATCGCCTACTTCATTAAACACTCTCCACCACAGATCATGAGCATAAGTTAAGACATTTGTCTTTGCACACAACAGCAACTGTTTTCTCTTGCCTCGTTTTCTTGTGTATTCAAACGCGTAACGAATACAGCGCTCTACCCCCTGCCTTGTATTGATCATCTCCTGTGTCGCAACTTCCTCAGGAGTTCCTTTCTTTAAGAACCCACCTATACCCGCATACAGGCCTTCGTTATTTTCACGCACTACAACAAAATCAATATCATCAGGTCCTTTGTCCTTGAGCGGACAATCTACGCCCGGATACAACTTTACAGGACGTAGGTTTATGTACTGCTCTAATGCGAATCGTGCTTTCAGAAGCAAACCCTTTTCGAGGATGCCCGGCTGCACGTCCGGATGTCCAATCGCCCCCAGAAAAATTGCGTTACACTTCTTAAGATCCTCAATTACAGAATCAGGTAAAATTTCTCCTGTCTTTAAATACCTCTCGCCACCAAGATCATAATCAACCAGTTCATATTTAAATCCGTACTTCTGGCCTGCTGCCTCAAGTACTTTCAATCCCTCTCGAACTACCTCAGGTCCTGTCCCGTCTCCGGGTATAGTTGCTATTTTATACATTGTTATAAGATCTTTCTTTTATTTGGATTAGAAAACTATTTGAAACGGGAATAGTAACAATTATTGATGCTTTTTCAAAGGGAAAAATATTTGTAAATCAGTGATCCTCTTCTCCGGTTTGATGAGTAAAATCCGCTAACCGGTGACCTTTTCCCGGCTTTGATGACTCTTTTATTACTTTTGTTATAAATATCTTTGCTGTTATTATCGAACTGATCATGTTATTTCCTTTTGCCAGTTCAGTTGCTATTGCCGCTGAATACATACATCCTGTACCGTGGACATTGTCAGTATCTACACGTTTTTCCCTGAAGTATTGAAACTCTTTTCCATCATAAAAGAGATCAACAATCTCTCCATTTGTATTATCATGATTACCATCTTCATGATTCATGGCATGTCCACCCTTAATCAGTATGTTCGAAGCCCCTTGGTCAAATAATGCACTGGCAGCGTCTTTTACATCGGAAAAGATCTTTATCTTACGGCCTGTCAGGATTTCAGCTTCCGGAATATTTGGGGTTACCAGGCAGGATAATGGGATCAAGTCGGAGACGAGCTTTCTTATGCCTTCTTCTGACAAAAGTCTTTTGCCTTTGTGGGAAGTAATGACCGGATCTACTACCAGGTTTTTGAGGCTATGCTTTCTGAATATATTGCAAACTACCGCCACAACCTCCTTACTTACAAGCATCCCCGTTTTCAAAGAGTCGGTCCCAATATCAGAAACGACTGCTTCAATCTGTTGACCAACAACTGATGCCGGGACGTTGAAAACAGAACTTACGCCGAGACTGTTTTGCGCGGTTACTGCGGTAATTGCGCATGTACCATAAGCGCCGAGTGCATTTATAGCTTTAAGATCAGCCTGCACACCCGCACCGCAACATGAATCGGAACCGGCTATTGTCAAAACTTTATACATTTGTTCGTTATCTTTCCTCTTATTGGCGGCTATGCCGAATTATATCATACATTTAGGTTGACAATTAAAAACAAAAGCGTTATATACTCCAAGTAGTGCAAAGTTCCTAAATGTACGTATTTGATTTTAATCAATTATACAGGCAACTTCAAACATGTCTTTAGCAAAAAAGATAATCACTATATCTGTTTTAATATGCGTGGCAATGACTATACAGTCATGCGGAGCCAAGCGTCCCCCGATTGAGCGGATATCTTCAAACCTTAAAAATGTTCCCGAATACACGGTTGTCCTGGAAGATATGGAGAGCCGAGGCAGCGTATTCAAGCAATATTACCATAAATACAAGGTGATCATAAAAGAAGATATTCAGTACACCGGTTTTGTGCGGGTATCAGAACCTTATTACAAGAAAAACGCGAACTATCTTGGAATGGCTCTACTGTCAAAGACAGCAGATGGTTATATAAAAACACCTTCCCCACCTGGCTATCAATATGTTGGAGACGAAAAATACGGTGAGTGGAAGCAGGATAGGTCCGGTAATTCATTCTGGTCATTTTATGGCAAATACATGTTTATGTCTCATATGTTCGGGATGGTAAGCAGACCTGTCTACCGAAGTGATTACGGCTCTTATACCAATTACCGGAAAAGTAACAGACCGTATTATGGCAGTAATAACCAGTATGGAACAAACGGATCAGCTACAAAACAGACACACAAAAGCTTCTTCCAGAGGAAGATGGCTAAACAGAAGATGGCTAAACAGAGCTTCGCTCAAAAAGTGAAACAGAGAGCTGGCAGAAGCCAGAGTCCATTCCGCAGTAGAGGAGGAGGGTTCGGAAAATAATGCATTTTGATAATTTAATCTCAGCTATTATCTACCTGGTATGTTGCTATTTCCTGTTCTGGATTGGGAAACTTGTTTATGACCTGATCCACAGCGACATCAATGTAAATGATGAATTGGTCAAGAAGGACAATTGTGCCTTCGCTCTCTCTCTGGTTGGTTACTATTTTGGATTAGTGTTTGCCATAGGAGGCGTTGTAGTTGGTGAATCAGCGGGTATGGTAGCTGACCTGATAGACATCTTTATATACGGCCCAATCGCAATTATACTACTGAACATATCTACATTCATTAACGACAAGGTAATCCTGTATAAGTTCAACAACAAGAAAGAGGTAATAGGAGACCAGAATGTGGGGACCGGCGTTGTAGAGTTGGCAATCTATTTAGCGACCGGTATGATAACTTTTGGCTCTATTTCAGGAGAAGGTGGTGGAATAGTCACGCTTCTGGCTTTCTGGGCTATAGGACAGGTATCTTTCATCATCACCGGTTATGTTTATAACCTGATCACACCTTATTGCATACATGACGAAATTGAAAAAGATAATGCTGCCGCAGGTATCTGTTACGCAGGTGCTATTATTGGAGTTGCAAATATTGTCAGGCATGCAATAGGTGAAGACTTTACCAGCTGGGGCGATAGTCTGCTTACTCTTGTGTGTTTCTTTGGCTTTGGTGTCATCCTGTTGCCTCTGATCCGTCTGTTCACGGATAAAGTCCTCTTGCCGGGTGCAAAACTGACTGATGAAATTGTTAACCAGGAGAAACCAAATCTTGGTGCCGCCTTTATTGCAGCGTTTTCTTATATTGGATCATCATTCCTCATAACCTGGTGCTTATAACAGAATACGGTTATCAATCACCTGCAAAAATACAAATATACATCCTAAGGACACCATTCTCTATGGAACCACTCGATTCGAAAATAACCGAAAAGTTCAGAAAATGGATTGTGAAGTTTGATGTAGCATTTCATGTAATTGCTGCAATTCTGCTGCTTGTTGCTTCCGGATATATCCTCATCCATGGTGCTATGAATATCCTGAATCCGTCTAGGGCATCAATAATACAACTGATAAACGATGTACTTCTTGCTCTTATAATTCTGGAAATCCTCTGGACAGTAAACAGGTTTTTGCAAAAGAAAAAATTCCTCCTTGGCCCGTTTCTCGCTATTGGAGTAATAGCGGGTGTGAGGAGAATATTGCTTATAGAAGCCCAGACCTCGTTAGCTGAGCATGTAGAGATCGCAAAACTCTATGAGATCGGCGTCAGTGCTATGGTTGTACTGGTCATGATGATTGCCTATTACATTTCTCTCAAAGCCCAGAAGATGGAATAATGTATTAAATTCTATGTTAAATAATTTTGTTTTCTCTATAGTCAATAGTATGTCATTCTGAGGGAGGAATGACCGAAGAATCTATTCAAGGGAATCCCATTATCCTCATGAAACTTCATGGGCTTACTAATGAGAGATTCTTCACTTCATTCAGAATGACAACGTCACTTAATAATCTTTCAAATTAGGTTAAAGCAAGATGCTTGCTCTAAATAATTCCTTTAATAAATTCTCTTATCCTGCTATCCTGTAGTCCTGTCAATAAAGAACAAATTATTAACCATTTAATTATCGATCATCCATGCCAAATCCACTCTTCGCATCGCAAAGCAGAATACTCAAGATATGTATATTCGCTACTGGCTGCGCCGGCATCGTAGCCGAATTTGTATTATCTACTCTCGCGAGTTATCTTCTCGGAAATCCCATACTCCAATGGACTATATTGATGTCTCTGATGCTATTCGCAATGGGACTGGGATGCAGGATCAGCAAATATATCTTAAACAACCTGCTTGATAAATTCATTTTTCTGGAATTCTCTCTCTCCATCCTTTGTGGTGTTTCAGTAGCACTATGCTATTGGTCTTCTACATTCAGTAAGAGCACCGGCCTGTTTATATATGCATTCAGTATATTAATTGGTCTGCTGATTGGCGCGGAGATACCATTAGTAACCCGGATGAATGAGTCATATGAAGAGCTCAGGGTCAACATCTCATCCGTTATGGAGAAAGACTATTACGGTGCGCTGGTCGGAGGCATCCTGTTCGCATTTTTCGCCCTGCCCTATTTTGGTCTCACCTATACACCTATCGCACTTGGGATAATTAATTTTCTGGTGGCGTCAATACTATTCTGGAAGTTTAAACATTTGCTACACTACAAAAAGGCTATACAAATTTCATTCTGGTCTATTACCGCACTTTTCCTGATATTTATTTTCGCGGTTAAGCCGGTAATACTCTACAGCGAACAGAAGAAATATAAGGACCGGATAATCTTCGAACAACAGACGGTATACCAGAAGATAGTCATAACAGAGTGGAAGGATAAATACTGGCTTTTTATTAACGGAAACGAACAGTTTTCAACATTTGATGAAGAAAAATACCATGAACCACTTATACACCCTGCAATGTCTCTTTCTGAACAGAGAAAAAATATACTGGTACTGGGAGGTGGTGAAGGCCTGGCGGTAAGGGAGATCTTGAAATACAAGGATGTAGAGATGGTTACGGTTGTCGATCTAGATCCGGTAATGACTGAACTGGCACAACATAATCCCATTATCACAAATATTAATCGGAATGCTATGGTTGATCCAAAGGTCAATATCATAAACCGCGATGCTTTTACCTTTATAGAAAACAGTGAAGAGTTTTATGATGTTATTTTCGTTGACCTGCCAGACCCCAATTCTGTATCTCTGTCCCGGCTCTATTCCAGAGAGTTCTATTCACTCTGTCAACGCCGTCTCAATAAATATGGCATAATCGTCACACAGGCATCCAGTCCGGTACACTCACCAAATTCATTCGTCTGTATAATCAAGACAATGGAAGTTGCGGATTTTACCGTACTACCCTACCACAACAATATTCCGACACTCGGCGAATGGGGTTGGTGTCTGGGAATGAGAAAGGAAGTTGTGTCAAAAGACATGTTAAAGGCAAAAGTAATGAATATTGATCTGCCTCCTCCCCCTACTAAATTCCTGAACAGGGACGCCATCATTTCCATGGTGCATTTTGGTAAAGGAGTTCTGGAGAAAAAGGAGAAAGTGAAAGTGAATACTATCCTGGACCCCATCTTAGTAAAATATTACAAAAAGGGCGCATGGGATGTTTATTGATATAAGATTGTTTCAATTTTGATTAATAGTTTTATTTTCAACAACTCTGGAAAAGCTTCTCAGAAATGATTGGTGTAATGTAACTTAACGATTAGTTACACGAGGTACGAGTGTCACCTTTTGTTAAGATGACACTCGCTGATTTAATAATTATTACTTCTTTCTTTTCTTCTTCTTGTGACCACTGTCATCATCAGTACTCGAGTCGTCACTGTGATCTTCGTCTTCTCTTTTGTCTTGAATCAAGACACAATCTACACCCTCAATAGCAGAACCACTAAATTCTTCAAGTAAATTTCCTGTAAGTGTAAGCTTTACTTGATCTCCATCATTAACATCACCTATGGTTGCTATAATCTCCTGACTGTTAAACTTTAGTACTATGTCATCATACGTATCTTTAGGTAATTTTTCACAATCGCAAAGTTCTAAAGCTGATGGTGCTGTTATGTCTTTAATTTTACTTTTTACCGGTGAAACACCATTTAACATTATCGTGTCTATATCTACAGTACTTACTTGAAAGTTTTGTGTTCCAAGTATGGCAACCTTTAGGTCTGCTTTCTCATCATCACTGCTACTGTCATCGTCATCTTTTAACTTTAGCTTATTTGGACAATGTTTAGGTTTAATGTCAATATTAACTTGTTGTATTTGTTGTATACTGCAATCCGCAAGCGCCGTCTGGAAAGGAATGAAATCAGTGATGCCCGGTATATGCATCATAGATTCTATTACTAACTCATCTGTCGTTCCCCACCAGTTGTTCGATATATCTATAGAAGCTCCGGCTAATGCTTGCTCAGGGTCAGCACTTGGAGCATAAAACCTGACACCTTCACTCCCAGGAATATCAAGGAAGTTGTTGCAATTTATGTGGACCGTGTCCCATCCCAGGCCGCCAAGGTCAGTTTCAGTAACGTGAGCACCTGCAAAAACTGCGCTTCTTCCAATAGTATTGGCTGTATTGCCGGTGAAACTTACACCATTAAAGATAGTTTGCCCGGTATAGTGTTCAGCATTGAGAAGCGAAAAAACGACGTCTGTAGTTCCTGTCATTGTGTTGTTGACAATCACGACATTGGATACATCCACGGATGCCTGATACCATTTGAAAATCATTATGTCACGACTGTTGTCAATGAAGGTATTATTTTTGATTAAGGCATCCTGGATCTCTTCCAGGTAGATAGCGTAGGACGAATGGTTTTGAAATGAACACCCTGTTATCAGGACGTTCTTCATTGTAGACGTAGAACTGTCGTTTGCTTCATAAATACCAATAGAATTACCAGCGAACGTAGAGTCACGGAATTCAGCGCCTTCAATATGACCGGAAGTGCTTACTCTCAGACCAGTATTAGTATTGGTAAATAAGCAACCATCAACCAACAGATTAGTCACGGTAGTAGCGTTACGAATCTCAATGCCACGTGACGAATTGTTAAGAAACTCAATATTAATAAGGTCCGTATCATTAATGATACCTCCTGCCTTCTCAAAACGGACACCCTGACTTGAATCCTGAATAGTAAGGTCCTTAATTGTTATACCATCGGCCTCGGGGCGGAAAATAACAGAACCTTCAATCATAGTTTTTCCAATCCCAACGCCACTAATATTGACTGCTTTAGTAATATTGATATTTGATTCCGTATAAGTTCCCGCCTCTACGGTAATAGTGTCGCCAGCCACTGTGGCCGCGTCGTTAATTGCATCCTGTATGGTACTGAAGTCACCCGGTACCGTAGAATTTCCAGCTTGAGAAACTTTGCCGTTTAGGCAAAATAGAGATGCTATCACAGCAGCGAGGATTATTATCCTGTTAATCTTCATTTATGCTCCTTTACATTAGTTACTGGATTAATTTGAGAGTTTTTATCTATGCGTCTGTATTACCAAGTGTTCTAGATTATCATCAGTATATGGTGATCGTTTAGCTGCTTTATGTATTTTCGAAACGAGACCATCTTTAATATCTTTGAAATCTACACGATAGTGCCAGGCGATTAATAATGAAATCACCAGCGCAATATAAATATAGGGTTTTGTATTGATCAGGGTTCTCCTTCTGGAACAGGTGATGAGCGGTCAGCACATAATAATTTGGTACTTATTTTGAGTCATATACATATCGCAACAAGTATGCCGAATTTATGAGAAAATACGATGTTTAGCTAGACAGCACTGTATGCATTTTGATTGTATATAGTTATAACAAATAGAAAAAAATGATTGGTGAATTTGCTGGAAATCAATGTGTTCCATTATGAGACTTGATATTAAAATATTACAGGTGGTTTCTCTATTGGGTCATTAGATATAAAAAGCAGGTACATCCCTCAGCCAATGAAGAGTATAAGTGTCTCTATAATTACGACAATAGAATTGCTGGTTTTGCTGCACTGCCCTATCACAACAATATCCTGACACTTGACGAATGGGGTTCATGTCTGGAGATGAAAAAGTGGTTATATCAAATGATATGTTAAAGGCAAAGGTAATGAAAATTGAACTGCCGCCTCCTCCTTACTAAATCACTGAACAGAGACGCCATTATTGCAATGGTGCATTTTGGTAAAGGAATTCTGGAGAGAAAAGACAAATTGAAAGTGAACACTGTCCTTGACCCTATTTTAGTAAAATATTACAAAAAAAGCGCGTGGGATATTTATTGATTGAATTTAGCCTGAGACGCAAATGGTTATGCTCATGGTGGACCGTACCACTTCTGGTGGGCATTGCCCTCTAACGACCTATTGGCAAGGTGAGTGTCGGCCTTTCGACTTTTATCTTACCCGCTTGAATAGCAAAAATTTGCCTGAAAAGCGAATAGGTCCTTTTAGATTCGACATCCGTGTCATCAATATAAAACCAACTCCCTCTATACTTCATGCTAACAAATGGATCAGAGGGTTTCTCAGAACTTGATTTGATTTGAAATAAATTATGAAAGAGGTCGCTCCAATAAAAAGGACGTCCATCTGCATATTTGGTAGTCGTCAATTTCCCTTTCCTTACATCCTCTTGAGGTACTTCAACGGATTGTGAAAGGTAATATAATAAACCCATAACAGAACGTGTTCTTATCCTTACCTGGTTTGGGTTGTGATCCATTTCATTCCTGAGTATGGGATAGTCTGTTTTTCCCGGTGTTACACGCAACATTTCTACGAGTTTAAGCGTCTCAGGCAACTCTAACGCTTCTTCGGCAAGGCTGAAAACCAGTGAGGATTGACCATTAATAGATTCGTATTCGAAATTAATAAAATTGCGCGTCTGTAATTTACGCATCAGCTTTGCGACAGTGAGGAAATCCTTATACTCAGGGGCATAATCTGGCGTAGGGCCAGAGGCACCTGGAGCGTTCTGAATACCGTTAATGTCTTGTACACATAAGCGAAATATGCGTTCAATACTCCATCCTGAATTGTTCAAGAGCATAAGGACATCCAAAGAAATTTGATCGAGGACATTTTTTACAAACTTCTCTCCTTGTAATGGCTGATAGGTAATAGTTGGCTTGTCCTCATATTTTGGAACGAGAGAGAAATTAAACCTATTACCAAGTTGGTTTGCACTTTCTGAAAATGAATAACTCATTCCTGAATCTTCACTACCGAGAAGTAATTGGGAATTAATATTGGTCACAACGAGCATTGTCGTTGAATCATTGTATCGCAGTCTTACTAAATTCAAAAGATTCTGCTGATTTTTAACATTACTAATGACGTGATTGTATTTAAGCCATTCTTGTTCCATAGCACGAGGGCCAATATTAATGCAGCCGATTGTGGTTAAGGTAATCGTGATAAACAAAAGTGCCAGAATGTTTAATCTTAATGAAAATAAATTCTTTCCGTATAGAATCATAGTATCTGCTTCACATAATTTCAGGTTGGAGCATAACTCACACAAGATGAATTAGCCGTACCAGACGCCGTCATATTTAACGGATGTTAGTACTTATAATACATTTACTGGCGACTTATTATAAGACCATTTGGGCATTAAATAAAGTTTGCTGCTAAGTAACGATAATATAAACAATTATAAAAAAATATCAAGTTTCCTCCGTTTTATTTCCCGAAAATAGTAATACAAGACAACCTCATCCAAGATACTGAAGGAAATGGGTAACATTTCCCATTGACTGCATTATACTAAGACCGATTTGTTTTTGTCTTATCCCCGTCCCAGCCAGAATGCGTCGGGGTGGCGAAAGGCCTGATGGCCGGGCGGGAAAAAAGCAAATCTTGGTTGCCTGCCCGACATGTCGTTCAGGCAGGCAGTTATCCCCGGACTGGAAAACGCCGAGGACTTTCCCTGGGCAAAAGACACCGAGTACTTTACTCGGGCAAAATAGTTTTTGGATTTTATCCGAAAACTATTTTGAGATAGATATAAACAGGTATGGTGTCCGACGATTTCTCTACTAAAATTCCTGAACAGAGATTCCATTATTTCAATGGTGCATTTTGGTAAAGAAGTTCTGGAGAAAAAGGAGAAAGTAAAAGTAAACTCTATCCTCGACCCTATTTTAGTAAAATACTACAAAAAAGGTGCGTGAGATTTTTATTAGGAAACACCTTAAAATGTTTAGTCGTATTGCTTAGTCACGAATATTCAATGAAACAACCTCTGGTTTCATTGAATCTATTAATTCATCTAGTCCGGGATAGTCAAACGGGATGTTGTAAAGACGAAGTATTAGTATAAAAAGTTCAACGAAATATTTATTTTCATCAGTGAAATTGATATATACTGAATCTTCAAATAATGGAGGAAACGAACTCGTCTGTGTACCTTCCAACAGCAATGGGATTACTGTTTCACGGATTTTAGTCCGCTTACGGAGCCTGGTTTCAAACATGCGTATTTCCATATCTACAACCGGGTCTGCTTCTTCAGTTTCATATTTTTCACGATATTTTTCTGTCCCAACGGCCAATATAAAATCGACAACTCCAATTTTACTAATAAATTTTGAGATGCTGCTACCTGGTACATTATGCCAGCGGTCAAGTAAAACATCAATATCTGCACTACGTAAATCTTTTGCCAATTGTAACACCCATTTTTCATGAGCAGGAACTCCCCATGCGTAACTAATAAAACAGCTTGGTTCAGATACTTCTTCACGTTCACGAAGGATTGCTTTTACTCGGACAAGTGCTGCTCCAAATTGAGTTCTCCTCGATACAATACTCTCTTCACGAGAAAGTGTTTCCCGATCTTCGCTTGGAACAGACGTTAATTCTGTTGTTCCCGGTATTTTTATTTCAGAGCCACAATTGCTGCAGAAAATATCCTGTCTCCCTCTTGCAATCCGCTTCATCACGGAAGTACGTTCCTGTTGCTCACTACAATCCGGGCAAATCACAACTTCAAAACGAGTGATTTTAACTTCCCTGTGTTGCAGAAATGTTTCAAATAATCCCTGGAATAACATTCGTCCATTCTGGGGAGTTGTCTCATTGTAATAGAGTGTCAATTCAATTTCTCCCTCATGTTCTGATATCTGCCTGAAACCGCATATCTCATTTTTTTTCAGTTCATATTGTGCCTGGTTCTGCCAGTGGTGTTTACGGGTAAAGTGATCTGTATAACCTAGCAATACAACTATGGAGGCGTACACATTTTCCACAGAGCCAGTAATCAGGTAGGAAATATCGTCTTCTGTTGCCGTTTCACTGGTTTTAGGCCGCTTCTCATTTATAAGGGAAGGGAACACTAGTAACGAATGTTTATACGCGCCATCCAGGGTTTCACGGAAGCAGATATTTTGTTTTATAAACAAGGCAGTTGCAGAATCTAAAAGTATTTCCTGCTCTTCTGTATTTTTAATTTTTTGCAAATCTGGAAATTTATAATCTCCGGCTAACAGTTTTTTTTCCTCAAGTACACCAAGTCCCTGGGGATTGCCACGTGCCTCCAACACATATGATGATGCCAGGTTAACTAGAATATCCGGGAAAAGCAAAATGAACTGTTTACCATTGGAATCGGTGCAGATTGTCACATAGCCATGATTTTCTAGGTGCTTGACTGCCGTCATCATTTCGTCATCGGTAAACTCCCAATCCTTATCTTTTTTTCCCAATTGCCGGCGTAATTCCTGAGGACTCATTAGTACTGATTCACGGGATGTTTTCTCCTTCAAATTCAGGACAAATTCCTTTACACGCTTGAATGTGCGGGTGGTAATTGTTGCCGGCATATCTTCCCAGGGAATCATGGCTTTTAGTTTTTCCATCAGCGTGTTGATGCCATCAGCATCTTTTGCACTTGTGGCATGATAGCCAGCGGATATTTTATGATAATCACAGAATTCATCTAGTTCATCCTGTGTCATTGTAGGTTTGCCACGGTCAATACGAGCAGCAATGAGCATAGTTTGCAGATGTTTCTTCTGCTCTCTGCTCAGTTGTTTCAGCCAGTATTCTACACCGCTTAGCGGTTTTTCCCGGTTACCCGGATCAAACAGCACCAGCGCTAAATCCACGTCTTTGAGAAACAGAGCATGGACAAGACGATAATCCTGCTGCCCCGCCATGTCCCATAACACCGCCTCGCACTCAGCACCATCTTCACGTTTTTCACCAAGCTCATGAATGACCCAGAACTGCTGACCATGCGTAGAGCTGTGTTCTTTAAATGAACCATGAGCGATTCGCCACCCCAAACCGGTCTTGCCTACACCACTATCACCCAAAAGCGCTATTTTAGCTGTAGTGTAGGGCACAGAATCACTGATAAAATCTTTGCCGAGCAATATTTTATAATCTAGCTCCCATAGTTTAATGACCATATCATTTTCACCATGTGCTGCTAATATGTGTTTTGAAGGGTGAAAACTCAATTGCGG
Organism: Candidatus Scalindua sp.; assembly: GCA_018670825.1. Classification (GTDB taxonomy): domain Bacteria; phylum Planctomycetota; class Brocadiia; order Brocadiales; family Scalinduaceae; genus Scalindua. Next base: position 16,902 of record JABHIW010000059.1, read on the forward strand.
TGGCCATTCATTAGCACTAGGTTCATAAACAATAGCAACTGTCTGCCAGGTATCTGTACGCCAGAGTCGAATAGTGTTATCACTTGCTTTAGACACTAATAATTGGCTATCAGGAGTAAAAACACATGAGACGACTCTTGCTGTGTGTCCTTCAAGTATGTGCAAAAGTTTTCTAGTTTGAACATTCCATATTCTGATAGTTTTATCATCAGAACCCGAAGCAATTGTTTTACCATCAGGGTTGAAGACAACTGACCTAACAGCGTTTTCGTGCCCTTCTAAAGTCACTAAATTTTTCCCTGAATCTGTATCCCATACTATGACTGCACTATCGTGAGAACCAGAAGCGATTATTTTACCATCAGAGCTGAAAGCAACTGACCAAACAGCGTTTTCGTGCCCTTCTAAAGTCCTCAAATTTTTCCCTGAATCTATATCCCATATTTTGATGGTACGGTCTCCAGAAGCAGCTCCAGAAGCAAGTTTATTACCATCAGGGCTTAAAGATACTGAGACAACTGCATCTTCGTGCCCTTCTAAAGTATTTATTTCTTTTCCAGAGTCAGCATTCCATATTCTGACGGTATTATCGTGAGAACCAGAAGCAAATATATTACTGACAGGGCTGAAGGAAATGTTAAAAGTAGTTTCTTTACCTCCCTTCAAAGTAAATAATTCATTTCCTGAATCAGTTTCCCATATTTTGATGGTTTGATCTGCTGAACAGGAAGCTATTTTTTTACCATCAGGGCTGAAGGCTATTGCATAAATTAATCCCGAATGTCCACCCAATGTACACAGGTGCTTCATACCAGCCGGATTCTTTTCTGGTTTTAACTGTTTTAGTTTGTCTTCTGTATTCATATTATCTTTGGGTAAATTTAAATAATACAAACTTAATCAGAATAGTAACAACAACGACTATTTATTCGTTCCTGCGTAATCTATAAAAACTGTCATTAGTATGAAATAGCTACGAGGTGAATAACCGGTAATCGATCACGACCCCGGCAATATATTTGTGAACTGATACTCCTCTACATAGTTGCCTACCGACGCGTCAAATTTGTCTTCTCCCCACTGCTCTATGGTAAGTGTCTTCTCTTCTGACAGGTCGTAGTAATCCCAGTAGAGAAATTCGATTCTCTCTCTTTACAGAAATAGCCGCCACTACCTTCATCAAGAATTATATCAAAAATTTTTTGAATTCATCAATTGTAAGCGTTGTATCTTTTAAAATACTTTTTAAAGTCTTTGGATGTAGTATTTTACCAGAATGGAAAGGAACAGTTGTTCTTTTACCTTTATCATTTTTATATATCTTATGACTTCCACTCTGCCGTGAAAAAGAAAACCCTGCCCTTTCTAATGCACGTATCGTATCTGCAGCAGTTATTCTTGGCAACTTTCCTGTCATACTGAAACTTCCATCAGTGTTAAGCTCACAGATTCAGACTGTTGTATATCTTCACCGTTTGCAATTCTATCTTCCACATGGAGCTTGATAGCGTCCTTAATATTCTCTATAACCTCTTCATAAGAATCACCCTGCGTGTAACAACCCTGAAGTTCAGGACAAGATGCAAAATAGCCATCTCTATCTTTTTCAATCACTACTGAAAATTTATAAGTATTCATAATTTGCTCCTTTTTTTAATGAGGTATAGCCGCAACGAAGTTTTGGAGTGCAGTGACCGTGTCACTGCTTCAATACACATCATCACGGATGATGCACTCAATACTTACTACAATTTGGAACAACATCCATCACGAACCCGGCAATATATTGGTGAACTGATATTCTTCTACGTAGTTGCCTACCGACGCGTCAAACTTATCTTCTCCCCACTGCTCTATGGTAAGTGTTTTCTCTTCTGACAGATCATAGTAGTCCCAGTAGAGGAATTCGATTCGCTCTTTTCCTCCGCCTTTACAGAAATAACCACCGCTGCCTTCATCTATGGTATACTCTACTTCCTCATATTGGATCATGTTCGGAGGATCATCATTTTCCTGGATATGCTTACGTATACCACGGCCTACACTCTTTAAGGGGATCTTCTTTGTTAAAGTCCACTCAGGCTCGTCATCATCCTCGAGTTCCAGGTATAGAACTTCATTGGCAGATGTGAGCTCCCATTCATAGCTGTGGTTACCATCGTCCCAGTCGTATGTGTTGTATTCAGTGACTTCCCACGTTTTCATGTCGTAATCAAGGAAATATCCAACCTTGAGCTTAGACAGTACAAGATCCTGTAGAGGATCAAATTTTTCCTTCTTTTTCTTCTTACCAAACCAAGCCATATTAAATCCTTAAAAAAAAACTTCGCCACTAAGACACTAAGACACTAAGACACAAAGACACAAAGACACAAAGACACAAAGAAAACACTCTTATAAATAACAACAAACATTTAACGCAGAGGCGCAGAGAACGCAAAGAAATACATAAAGAGAAACTATCTCACACAGAGTCACGAAGAACACTAAGATACAGATAAAATTAAAGGTGAAAGTCTTTACTTTAGAGGAATTTAAATCTAAAGTATTTTTTACCCCGCTTTGTGTCCTCTGTATCTTTGTGTTATGAATAAAGTTTTTTATAAAAGTATTTTACTTTGCGTTCTCTGCGCCTCTGCGTTAAGTTTAATTTTCCTCTATTCCAACAATCCCATTCTGGTTTTCAATGCCAGGAGTTTGTCGCTTGGGGCGTTTAGTTGATTACCGCCCAGTGCGGCGTTGATTTCGTCATCTACACTTGTTTCTGCGGATGCCAGTTCTCCGTAGGATTGTGCCAGTGATTCATCCTCTTCAACCTTGGCCTTCATCTTTTCCAGCATTGCAATAGTACCGGTAGAGTCAACTCTCGCAACCTGCTCGTTTATCTTGCGGGTTGCCGCGGCAGTCTTCGCCCGTGCCCTGAGGGTGATAAGCTCGTTTTCGTACGAAGATACGGTTGACTTCAATTTGGATACATTTGCCTGTAGCTGTGACGCCATTTTATCCTGTTGTTCCCAGTTCTGCATCAGGCTGACAGCCTTTTGGCTGCAGTCCTCTTTCCTGTTCAGGGCTTCTGTCGCCAATCGTTCTGCCTGTGCAGCGTCTATCCCGCCACCCTGCATTTTCTGGAGCAGCATCATGGCCTTGCGCTCATAATCAGCCGCAAGCCTCTTATTGTCTTCAGCCTCTTTCCTCAAACGTATGGAAACACCCTTAACCTCTGCCAAACTTTTCATGCTCCCTTGCAGATCTTTCTTCAGATCTCTTATTCCCTGTTCTGTCATTTTGATAGGATCTTCAAATTTTTCCATTGCGCTATGCGCCTGGGACTGCCCCACTTTAAACATCCGCTGAAATATACTCGCCATATTTCTACTCCTTCTTAATTATTATCTATATTAAATTAATAATTCTTTTATTTATAATTTCTAGCTTTTACTAAACTCAATTAGCTCGCCAGCATACTCTGCCAGGGCAATACTCAATGCAGTAATTGAACCTTCTAGTTCATTCTTGTCCAGATTTTCTAACTGCAGAGTGTCTCTGAAGATAACTTTTATACCCTCTTCGTCCAGCACAAAAGCGCCATGTACAAGGGTACGGTTCATCTGGAGCAGTCGCTTGTAAAAACCTTCTGTCTTTTCCGGAACATCCATAATCACCTGCTCGATAACTAAGACAGGGTCCTCGCAATCTATGATGAGATTATTGATCCCTTTTTCCTCATCATCTATAACTACTAGCTCCTCTGCGGCATTCTCGCTGGAGATTGTAAACTCTAACTCATTTAAATAGTCCTTTACCTTTTGCAGATTTTCAGACATCTCTTTTCTCCTATTTCAAATTTATAAAATTTATTATATTCGATTCACCGCAAAGACGCAGAGGGCGCAAAGCCCGGCTAAGCGGGGTAAAACATTTTTCCTATTCTATAGCAGCCCGTTCCCACGCAGAGCTTGGAAACAAGTTTAGAGAACACTTCGATTCCGCTCTATGTGACGTCATCCTGAGCAGCATCGAAGGATAGTCTTTTATTTTGTAGTACCTCTGCGCTCTTTGCGTCTCTGCGGTGAATATTTTCTTTTATTTAACAAGACGTGGTCTTTCATGTGCAATAAGTATCAAATCGTCTCCTGGCTTAATCGTATATTCTCCGGGAGGATTCGCCACCAATTTATTATCATTTCCTGATTCAACTGCAACGATAATGGCATTATGCTTTTCCTTAATAAGTCTCAGTACCTCAATAAATGTCATGCCCACTAAATTTTCCGAGGGTTTTACTTTATAGAGTTCGTTGCCAAATTTGTTACTGACAAGCTCGGTAATTATCTTGGTTATACCGTGGTCCAGGGCCGCCTGAACCAGTAGATTGCCGCTCAGCTCACCGATAACGATTATTTCATCTGCCCCTGCCAGCTTCCCATGCTGCATGTTCCTTGAATCTGAAATCTCCACACAGATATAAATCTTTGGATTTAGCTTACGTATGGTAAGGGTATTCAGCACAACTTTTGCGTCCCTTGAATAGGAATCAAGATTTTCGTCTGTCAGAACCATAATAACCGATGCTTCGTTTATGTTGGCCTTCTGTAATACATCAACATCAACTTCACCATGGATAAAAAAAGTGTTATCATCTTCCAACGGTTTTTCAGGGATGTCCGCAACAATAACAATGGGTTTGTTTTTTACCTTCTTATCTGCGCGTAATTCAGCAATAATTTCCTTTGCCTTATAACTCCATCCACAGATAATGAAATGATCCTTAACTTTTACGTCCTTCACACCCTTACCCTCTTTGAGTTTAGTATCAACAAAGGCGCTGGCAATCGTTGCCGTAAACATTCCCAGTATTCCAATGCCAAACACCATGACGACAACCCCAATAATCCTACCACCAATCGTTGATGGTGTTATGTCACCGTATCCTACCGTAGTAATTGTTACAAAACTCCACCAGAAGGCATCCACAATACGTGGCGTCTTCTCAAAAAAATGGAGTCCTAATCCACCAATAAACAGTGTTATAAGTGTTAAGCAGAACAGTCTAACAATCCTGTTTCTGCCTACTCGAAACAGTATATTTGCCATGGTTTTTAATATTTAGTAATCTTTACTAAATAGTCGCTTCTATTATATGTAACCTTATACAGGCATATAATTTAGTAAATTAGCGGATAAAGCATTAGATATCAAATACCTTCTAACATCACATAAAGGGAATGTCAAGATTTTTCATAAGGGTGATGGGATAAAGAGTGAAGAATAAGTCCGGTTGTACATTTGACTTGTGATCTATATTTGAGTTTGGCAGTTTAGCTGTGGACTTTGTAGAGGATTTGATAGTGGAGGTTTCCCAGGCGTGGCCCAGACTTTACCAATCAAGCGGTTGCAAAGATTTATCCGTAACAAATCTCGTAACAAGACCAAGGAGCCATGTGTGATTGTTTATTTCAAACTCTCTCCTTGAGACTTTTGCTTTTACAAGAGCCATTTCCGATGCTTTATGGAATTCGACAGACTTTACCGCCACATAATTTATATCTACATTAATAAAACCCCTTGAACCAAAATTACCATAAAGGTCTACACCATCAAAATCATATGCCTCGACATTTTCTCCCTTTTTCCTTAATTTGAAAGAGAATGCTCCATAAAATACCAGTGCTTGCGCCTCCTGATTCATTCCTACTTTAGCTATTCCGTATCCATCACCGTAATTCAGACCAAGCTCTACTCTCTCGCTGCTGAATGAAACCTTATAAGATGGTTTTTCTCTATTTTTTCTGGACAGGTAAACATTAGAAATATTTTGAGGAAAATCTCTATCAGTAAAAACTCTGCTGGAAATGAGAAGTTTAATTGTCAAATCACGATCAATAGTAAACTCATCCTTTGCAATTGTTGCAAAACTGGATATGTGATAAAGCATGGTATAAAACTGTTCAAGTTTAGACCTGAGAATGGACACATCAAAGAGTGCAATAAGCTCCCTGTCCATATCTTCATTCCTCTGATCGAACAGATTAACATTTTCGGAATCAACAAGTGCGTACACGTCATTGAGTACCTGATCAACACCAAAGTCTGCTGTTTCTAATACTTGTTTGGTTCTATTTTCGACTGCAAAAGCCTGACTTGCAAATACTAATAGGACCAGAACTACTAAAAGTGAATTTTTGAACATTATTTATCTACCTATATATAATGAAAGCCGCCTACCTGACAGACGACTTAACGCTAAAATTATTTGTCTTCATAAGGTCATAAAAAGGCACTAAACGGTAATCGCTCTATTATATAACTGGATTTCGACAAACACAATAATTTAATTATCGGTATTTTCCTTTTAAATATTACCTTTTTATTAAAAGTTAACATAAATTATTGCATTAATGCAGTGTTTTGTCTACATACTTAATCCATGATTTAGCAATTAAAGCATGACCTGCTGGCGTCGGATGTACGCCATCTGGCGCCCAGTATTCCGGTGGGTGAAGAGAGCAGGACTCACGAAATATTTTGTCTAATGGAAGCAAGAGAGTTCTGAATTCTTCCGAAAGTTTATGTACTATTTTAATCTTAGGATTTAAATCATCCCGATATGCATTATTATCTCCCTGCAAAAGAAATGGTTCACACAAAATGATCTTCGGGTCCAGCGCTCTTGTAGTTCGTGTCAGGAGCATACGATACTCTTCTTCAAATTGCTCTGACGGTGTTAGCAAGGTATCGTTTACGCCTATAAGAATCGACAATATGTCAGGCTTAATGCTAATACAGTCTCTCTCCCAACGGAGAGAGAGATCTCTTATTTTGTCACCACTAATTCCACGGTTTATAAATTTTATATTCTGCTGTAAATGCCTGTCTGCAAGCGTTTCCGTTATCAGGTCGACATAACCATCTCCCCGGCTATCCGGATCTTCTCTGTTTCTATTACAATCTGTAATACTATCACCTTGAAAAAGTATTACAGCGTTTTCTTCAAATACATTGTCCATTACAATTATTTTACTGTAGAGTTCGGTTTGGTTCTTGCGATTGCAGAAATACTTTGCATAAACATGATCTATGCCTTGGCTATTGAAAGGAAGCTGGAGAGTTTTGTCTGAACGGAACTGTCCATTTTTACAAACTCAATCCCAACACATGCATTGTCTGTATCTTTTTTAAAGCTCCTCCGTTTCGCAACAACACGTAACTCCTCTTCTATCCCTGGCAAATGAAAACCTATATTAATTTCATTATTTAATTCTAACAGGTTTATGTTATCTTCATATTCGGGATTTTCCATGGCAAAAAGGCCTCCTGTTTTACTAATATCGGTAATATATCCTTCTATAATGTGTTCTGTAATTTTTATATTAGCCAACAAAAAGCACTCAACTCGTTTATATCCACGAAAATCATAACTCTCTATTTTATCCGGATATTTAATAAAAATCAATTCAGATGGCTTATGAATAAAATCAATAATCTGGGATTGAAAACCAAAAAGTGCACTCTTGTACATATACTTTACAGCAATTTCATTTCCCTTAATCAAAAAGGATGAAACATTCTCCATGGTATGTAAAGGTGGCATTCTAGCGATCAGGTACTTACCGTCCTCAATCCCTATCAATTTACTTGTTAGTTGTCTCTTTTCACCTTTAATCTGCAGTTTAAAAATAATACCAATATCCAAGTAGTATCTACCCTCTCTTTATCTATAATTCTTTAGATAATATCTATTGAATAAATTGCTGCAGCATATTTTATGCACAGCTAAAATACTTTTTAAACATTATGGGTATCTTTGTCAAGATGAATGCATATCGTGATTGGAACTAGACTAAAGCTGGAGGCCCTGGATAGATTAAGTGTAAGAACTCTTCTATCTTTAAATGGAAGACAAAATCAGCATCACAATCAAGAGGGGTTTCAGAGAGGGTGATAATAGCAAGGAGTGCACCATTCTCTTTTGCGATTGATGGAAAAGAGCTTGCCGGCTGTACAATAAGCGTAGAACCAACTACAATCATCAGGTCACAGGATATGGACAGGCTATCTGCTCTTTCCAGATCCTCACCTCGAAGTTGTTGTCCAAAAGAGATCGTATTTGGTTTTAAAAGACCTTTACATTTTTGACATATCGGCACGCCCTGTTCCAGGTCTAGGCCCTCAAACACCTCTTCGGATGGTACAGTAAAGCCACAATCAATACATGTAACCTCCAGATTGGTGCCATGCAGCTTTACCATTAACTCTTCTGCCAGTCCACTTTTCTCATGAAGGCCGTCTATATTCTGTGTAATGAGACCCGCTAGCTTGCCTTCATCATAAAGATTTTTGAAAAACATGTGGCCTTTGTTGGGAGAGGCGTTACTTAAATCTTTCCACAACTCCTGTTTCCTCTGCCAGTAAAGTAATCGTTTATTTTCATCTGAGATGAATTCTTCAAAATATACTGGCTGGAATTTATCCCAGATACCACCCTTACTACGATAATCGGGAATCCCGGATTCCGTGCTTATACCTGCTCCGGTAAAACCAACAATCCTCTTACTCTTATCGACAGCAGATTTGAAAGCATCTATTGAGTTATTGTTATAGGTGTGTTGCATCAGAAAAAATAACGGAAAGAAGAATTGTTTTAATAGTAAAATTTAAATATATTCTCACACGCGCTTAGCCATTGCCTTAGTCATACGCTCAAGAGCCTGTGATTTGTCATCAGAATCAACTTGAACGTCAAGTATACAAATGTCTTCAGTATATTGGCGGGAGAGCTGCAATGCTTCTTCAAGTTGATCTTCCGTCTTAATGCGAAATCCCCTACCTGCCTTGAGAATATCAGGAAGACAACTGTATTCCCATGATTTTATATCATTGAAACAGCCATCCAGCATAGGACGTTCAGTCCCATATCCACTATTATTCAAAATAATTATAATAGGACTAAGCTTATATCTTGCCGCTGTTGACAGTTCCATTCCTGTCATCTGAAAAGCCCCATCTCCAACCAATACAAGTGGACGTAAATTTGGATTTGCCAATTGCGCTCCAAGACTTCCCGGTACGGCAAACCCCATTGATGCGTAATATGCTGGTGACAAAAACTTCGTCTCTCTGTGAATTGTCATATCCATGGCGCCAAACATTGCATCTCCCGTGTCTGCAATAATTACGGTATTCTTGTCAATAAAAGAGTTAAGGCGTTGGAATAGATACTTTATGGAGATTTTCTTCCCCGTAACCGGTTGGAGTGGTTGAAGGGATTCCGGATGGGGACTGTCTGTATGCTCTTGCTTATCAATATTAATCAGTAAAAGTCCTTTAAGAAAATTACCCAAGCTCACATTTTCATAAGTGTGATAATGAATGTACACCTTCTCACTGGTAGCGTATATTGATCGACCTTGATCGAGATGTGCGGTAAACATGCCAAGATTAATATCTGTCATAAATGTGCCCAGAAGGACCAGGCAATCACTTGATTCTACATATTCTCTTACTTCCTCACGGCCAATCGCTCCCTCGTAAATCCCCATATATTGAGGATGATGTTCACTGATAACTGATTTACTCAGTGGTGTAGAAGCAAACGGAATACGGGTTTTCTCAATAAATTGAAGGAATTCTTCCTGTAGTCCGAATCTATGCAGCTCTATACCGGCAATTATTACGGGTTTCTCAGATGCGTTGATAATCTTCGTCGCCTCAAGTAGCGCCTCTTTAAGGGTATTATCTTCACGAGGTAATGGTATTTCTTGAGGTAGATAATACGGTATTGCTGTGACTGAAACCATATTACGTGGAAGTTCAATATAAACCGGTCTTTTGTGGTGCAAGGCAGCATCTATTACCCGATCAATTTCGCGACATGCTGTTTGGGGATTATCGAGTGCAGTTGAGGCTACTGTAATCTGTTCAAAGACCTTAAATTGTGTATCAAATTCTCGAACCTTGTGATGTAAAAGCGGTGACTTAATTCTTTCGTTTGTACCCGGTGCGCCACTTATTACAACTACCGGTGACTTTTCCGCAAAAGCCTGTGCGGTTGTATTTGTTATCTTCAAACCACCAACACAGTAGGTAACACATACGGCACCCAACCCTTTTACTCTTGCATAAGCATCTGCTGCAAAACCGGCCCCCTGTTCATCACACGTGTTGATTACCTGTATATCGCTTGATTCCAGTTCGTGGAAAAAACTTAGAGAATAATCACCCGGTACGCCAAACACATGCCTTACGCCATGCATGTAAAGTTTTTGAATAAGATAGTTACCTATAGTTTTTGCAACAGCCATAATTCCCTTCTTTTCTAACAGATAGAATCTATTTGATACTAAGGCGTTGATAAGCAGATGTCAACCCTATCAATGAACATGGCTACATAAAGAGTTCGTCTGTTGTTTTATGCCCTCCAAGTATAATCATAGCACGGCTTAGCCGCAACCAAATAAAATACGGTAAAGACCCGGAGACTGAGAAATGCACTTAATCTCTTAATTCTTAAAATCACGAAACTTCGGTAATTTTTTTAAATGGAATATTCTGAAAAAATTCTACATTAAGCCAGCACTGGATGTCTTTTGCCGATTCTTCTGTTATTTGTTTTTCTGGTTTTATCCTTTGAATCCTTATGTCCTATTGTATTTACGAGCGGAAGTTTCTTTTTCTTTTCAGAAAATAAGATGTCATAAGTAAACCCTGCGGTTAAACCACCAACAATAGGTCCAATCCACCACACATAGTGATTTGCAAAATGTCCTGAGGCAATTGCAGGACCAAAAACACGCGCCGGATTCATTGATCCACCGCTTATTGCGCCACCAACCATTACCCCAAATAATACAACAAACCCTATCGCTAATCCGGCCAATGCAGGTGTTGATCTTTTGTCAACAACCGTTGCGTACACAACAAATACTAATAGAAATGTTATCACCGCTTCCATAATAATTGCCTGTGTTACATTTACGCCTGAGCCCAGCACACATGTACCCAGAAATACACTGTTCAGGGCTTCCGGAAATAACATCTTTAACAAGTAACCGGCAAATGTTGCCCCTGCAACTTGCGAGACGATATACATGGCACCAATACCTGCTTTGATCCTCCCTGTCGCAACCATAGAGATGGTAACTGCAGGGTTTATATGCGCACCTGATATGTATCCTAACGAGTATGCGACGGCTACAACAACGAAGCCAAACGCGATAGCAATTCCCAAAAGGCCAAACCCTTGTGAACCGCTTTTAACTAAATAATAGTCTGCACATACACATCCTGATCCAACAAATACCAAGGCAAATGTTCCTAATAATTCTGCAAGATATTTTTTGTAATTTTCGATTGCGGAAGCCAGACTGACAGCACCTTTGCCTCCTTCTCCACCAAATATTAAAGCTAATCTCTCTAACGGCCCTAATTGGTAATTCTTAGATATATCCATAATAGTTTCCCAAAAATGTTAAAATAACTTGAACAATTTATTTGATGTTGATTGCTCATAATTTACTAACATCTCCATCAAATCTCTCCCCCCCCCCTTTAAGCAAATTAGGTAATTGAACGCTTTTTAGCATTCGCAATGTCTATACCAAAGAATGAATATTTGTGTAAATGAGTCCATTTGTTATATACGTAAGTACCTGTTCTGTAAGGTAATATAAGTTTATAACCAAAAGTAAATATATCTCTTACATACTTTGAAAACGTATCAATACCGAAATGAATGCGTTAAATTAATGAGAGTAGCAAAAAAGGCGAATGTTTTTCAAAATAAAGATTATTCGCATTCTAAATTGAAAGCTTATTAGAGAAGAGCATATACACATATTTGAATTTCATGAATAATCTAAAATCATAATAAACCTAGTTTTTCCATAAATCACGGCAAAATGTATAAAACAATCAATACTATTGTTCACGCATAAATTTCGGCAAAATTTAGTTCAGCATCAATTAAAAAGAAATTATTGCGTGCCTTATGCTCTATAGGATATTTGTACGATTTTTTTGTGTTACTCAACAAACATTGCAAACTGTTGTTATATTTAGCTTTAGAAATCTTTGCTAATCTAATGAATGTAAATATTTCATAACAGGCATCAATATTGCGATATACCGAGGCCATATACATACTTAATAATAAAACAATTTTTAATACTTGATTTCTTAGAAAAGCATTGATATTTAATCAATGGTTGAATTTATTAATCTTGCTGTCAATTCAGAGTAAAATGTGCGATAAACCTGTCTCGATGGCGTAATACAAAGAAGAAAGGGTGTATCAATGGCTAAAGCAATAAAGAAGAATTATACATTAAAAGATTTAGACACGATGTCTGTAGAGGAAGTACAAAAACTATCATTTGCCGCAAGGGATAAACTTCTTGACTTAGTCATAGCGGATGGGAGGAAGATTGGAGGAAAGCAACCTGCAAGGCAAGTTGGTTTAATGTGTGACTGGTTTGAGGAAGATGTGGTGCGTCTTCAGAAGATTAAGGCAGTAAAGATATGCTGTGGAGGGTTTATACCAATTGGCAAAAACGGTGAAGTACCAACATTAGATCCTGAAGGACAATTCAAATTAATATTTGAAAACGTTAAGGGTGCGCTGAAAAAAGCTGATACTAACTTTGATAGGGTTATTAATACTATGATCTTTATGAAGAATATTGATTACTGGGGCCAGATGAATGAAATTTATAGAAAATATATCAAATGTTCACCAACACGCGCTGTTATAGGCTGTCAGGACCTTAATAAAACTTACCAAATTGAGATTGTTAGTCTATACGCATATAAGGTGGCAAAATAAATCAATGTTTACGGTCATTGTCTGTTCTTAAGTTTAGGAATAGTGCCTGGATTTAAATATGGATGTGGACTTTAAGTTCATTGAATTTAAGACTCCACTCACGGTGGAGTAGTGAACGTCCATACTACGTAAACATTATCCTGATAACAAAAATAGTCGTAACTGAAGGCTTTGGCGCGAGAGGGTTCGGCAAACTCTCCTCGCTAGGCTTATTAAGTTATTCAGCCGAACATTTTGTTACACAGCGAAATAAATTGTTCTATAAGGAAATATAATAATTATGCTGCAAATTAAAAATTTTAAAAATGTGAATTTAGCCGGACAACCCGAACAATCAGGATTGTACGATCCAATATACGAACATGGTGCCTGTGGAGTCGGTTTTGTGGCAAATATAAATGGAACTCCAACCCATACGATCGTTTCGAATGCTATTCAGGTTTCTATTAATTTAGAACATCGTGGGGCCATCGGTAGTGACAAGCTTACGGGTGATGGTGGCGGGCTATTACTGCAAATCCCGGATGACTTTCTTCGTCAGGTTTGTTCCGAACAAAATCTCGAATTACCGTCTCCCGGGAAATATGGGGTAGGTATGTTCTTCATGCCTCATGAAGAAGCCAAGATTGAAAAGTGCAAACAAACAGTACAGGAAATTGTTGAGGCAGAAAATTGTAAACTTCTGGGCTGGCGAAACGTTCCTTGTAATGGAGACTCCCTTGGAGAAATCAGCCGTTTGACACAACCCACGGTACATCAGATTTTTGTAACAAGTGATAATCACGAGGGTGAGGATTTAGAAAGAAAACTATATGTAGTCAGACGATGTATAGAAAAAAATATCTCATCATGGACAAAGGAAGATTTCAGTCAGTTTTACGTATGTAGTTTCAGTCATAAAACCATTGTATATAAAGGACTGCTGACTGGAAGTCAGCTACCTGTTTTTTTTCCTGATCTTAAGGATTCACGTTTTACGTCAGCATTTGCGATAACTCATCAGCGATACAGCACGAACACATTCCCGGCCTGGAATCTTGCTCAACCTTTTCGTTGCCTTGCGCATAATGGTGAGATAAATACTCTTCGGGGAAATATTAATCAAATGAAGGCCCGTGAGAAAAACCTGGAATCTGAACTTTTAGGTGAAGATATAGAAAAAATAAAACCCGTAATTCAAAATGAATACGGAAGTGATTCAGCTGTCTTTGACAACGTTTTTGAGTTACTTGTCAAGTCGGGCAGGTCACTCTCACATTCTGCCATGATGATGGTCCCTGAGGCGTGCGGTAAGAAATATTATATGAGTGAGGATAA
>JABHIW010000177.1 GCA_018670825.1 Candidatus Scalindua sp.
CCTCTCCTCTGGCGCATTGTCTATCGAATCAAATGCCCTGCTCTTGGCAAATCCACTTTTAGCCAGTGTATTCGTTATCACTGACGTCAGTGTAGTCTTACCATGATCCACATGTCCAATAGTTCCTACATTAACATGCGGTTTCGTCCTTTCAAATACTTCCTTGGCCATAACTCAAAACTCCTACAAATTCACTATAAACCTACTAAACAATTAATACCTAAAATGGTATTTTAAAATTACTGAAATCCACACACAGAAATGATAGCTGCTGATGGGATTTGAACCCATGACCTCGTCCTTACCAAGGACGTGCTCTACCCCTGAGCCACAGCAGCATGTAACACAAAACTGCCAAAAGATTTAGGATATAGCGGAAAGCATTTTAGTTTATCACAAATACGACAAAAGTCAAAAACTATTTTTAATAATTCAAAAAAAATATTAATTCTTAAAGCTACAGATAAAAGGCACATGCAGATCAATATTTGCTGTATTTTCCTTGCCAGCTCATAAATATAAGAGCGGGCGGCGGGAATCGAACCCGCATGGCTAGCTTGGAAGGCTAGGGCTTTACCATTAAGCTACGCCCGCTTATCCAGCTCGAACAATCGCTTTAGGCATGTAGAAACATAAATATCAGTTATATTTCTGTTTCCTTATTTGAATTGGGACACACCAGTGATGTTTATTGAAAACCTCAAAACAGCTATAGAGTTAATACCCACCGAATAATCCACAACCTACACGTCACTATTACACCAAAATCCAAATAGCTAAAAATGGGGAGAGGAGGATTCGAACCTCCGAAGGCTATGCCAACAGATTTACAGTCTGTCCCCTTTGGCCACTCGGGTACCTCCCCACAACTTTCGGATAAACCAAAAACACACTCTTTAAACCAACTAAGTAATATGAGCTAGCGGTGGGATTCGAACCCGCAACCTGCTGATTACAAATCAGCTGCTCTGCCGTTGAGCTACGCTAGCTAGGAAGCCTGTAGAGATTACCAGAATATTTTATTTTTTCAAGATAAAACTATCTATTTTAGAATTAAATTTCGTGGATTTGCTCCAAATAACCCTCGTAATTTCTAGCTACTTCGTTAATACTATCTCCGCCAAATTTTTCTATAAAACACCTGGCTATTTCAAAAGCCATAACCGCCTCGCCAACAACGGATACAGCAGGAACCGCACAAACATCTGAACGTTCTGTTGATGCGCTTTCCGGCTTTTTAGTGATTATATCCACAGACCTTAAGGGTTTCATGAGGGTTGGAATGGGCTTCATAGCGGCCCTGGCAACTACAATTTCACCATTTGTTATGCCACCTTCTATTCCGCCTGCATTGTTAGTTTCCCTGCCGAAAACACCTTTATCTTCGCAATAAAATATCTCATCATGCACCTGAGACCCTAATTTCCTGGAAAAACCAAACCCAAGACCAATTTCAACACCCTTTATCGCCTGTATCGACATCAAAGCGCCTGCCAGAATCCCATCTAATCGCAAATCCCATTGTGTATGACCACCCAATCCAGGCGGAACCCCAAATGCTACTATTTCTATAATACCTCCCAGGGAATCGCCCTCCTTCTTGGCCTTCTTGATCCTCTCAATCATTTTCGCTTCGGCCAATTTATCCAGACAGTAGACCTTACTTTTATTCCTATTCCTAACTATTTCATCCAGATTTTTGAATGATTTTTTTGAATTTATGCCTCCAATATCTTTGACGTAGCCTAAAACCTTTATATCAAATCTAGTGAGTAAGATCTTCGCCAAAGCCCCCGCAGCAACCCTGGCAGCAGTTTCTCTTGCACTTGCCCTCTCTAGAATATTCCTTACATCCCCTTGGCCATACTTTAGAGCCCCCGGCAAATCAGCATGTCCCGGCCTCGGCCTTGTAACATCAGGCAAAACGTCTATTTTATAGTCTTTATTCTCTATCTTTAAACAAATAGGGCTTCCAATCGTTATATTTTTTCTCGTACCCGACAAAACGCATACTTTATCACTTTCAATCCGCATCCTCCCACCTCTGCCATAACCGCCTTGACGCCTTTTCAAATCTGCATTAATGCCAGATTCATCTAAATGGATCCCCGCAGGAAATCCATTTATTATTACAATCAGACACTTTCCATGTGATTCGCCAGCAGTAGTAAAAGTGAGCATAAAAAAACCTTATAAAAGTCAGTCATTATTATACGAATCGACTATTCTATATTTAAATATAACTTCTTCAAGCTTTTTTTAAATATAGCCTAAATTGAATGATTTTTATGTAGCCGCAATCTTTTGACTATGCAATATTATAACAGGATTGCCACAAACCCATCAGATGGTTAGAAATACTGACTTGCCACCCACATAAATGCCACAATATAACAAGCCGCCTGTAACGACTATAAGGCAATACCACTCGATTTAAACAAGGAACAGGAAGAAACTGCCGCCTATAATAGATGGCTTTTTCATTGCTTATGACTACATCCATATGATAGTATTTTTCAAACATTCAAACCCTGGATATATTAACAATGTACAAACTACTTGTAAGCCTAAGATATCTTAGAAGAAAAAAAATTACCTTTTTTGCGGCAGCAGGAGTTGCCGTAGGAGTTATGACTTTAGTAGTTGTACTATCGGTAATGAGCGGTTTTGACAAAGAGTTACGGTCGAAAATAAGAGGCACGTTAGCACATCTTATTGTCCAGAAAAGAGGCCTCTACGGTTTAAGTAATTACAAAGAGGTTATTAAAAAAATAGAGTCTTTTGAACATGTAAAAGTATGTGCCCCGTATGTTGAAGGACCGGCTTTACTCAACATAAGAGGCGCAAAAGAATTCACGTATTTTAAGGGCATTGACCCTGTTTCGGAAGCAAAGGTAGGAAATTTTGAAAACTATATAAAACCGTTTGGCAACAAACCTCAAGACCTATTAACGATTCATGGAGAGAAAAAAACTCCCAGCGCTTTTGGAGGTATCGAACTATTACGCATCAGAGAAGGCGATCCCGAAGCAAATCCGGAGAGTTTTGTACAAAACGGAGAAAAGATTGTATTAGTATCAATAAAAGGATGGGATAAGATCAACGTAAAACCGTTCATTCTCACGGGAAAATTTAAATCCGGCATGTATGATGTTGACAAGAACTATATCTATATACCATTAAAGACTGCACAGGATTTAGCAGGAACAAAGGATTCAGTCACAGGAATAAGTGTCAAATTAGACGATTACAAGAATGCACTGTTAGTGCAGGAACAACTTCAAAGAGAACTTGGATTTGGTTTTTATATCCAAACCTGGGAAGAAGTACGTGGAACATTCCTAAAAGCGGTTGCCCTTGAAAAACGCGTCATGGCATTTATCTTGTTTTTTATCATTATCGTAGCGGGCTTCAACATACTTGCAATTTTAACCATGATTGTATTTGAAAAATCAAAAGATATTGGCATTCTTAAGGCTTTGGGCGCCACAACAAAAGGCATAATGCTTATCTTTCTTATGAATGGGCTTTTCATTGGTCTTTTCGGTTCTGCAATAGGAACAGGAGTAGGACTTGCGTTTATAAATAGAATCAATTGGATTGAGAAAACAGTATACAATTATTCGGGCTGGAGACCATTTCCACCCGAAGTTTATTATTTTAATGAAATACCCACAGTTGTTGACGTTAAAAGCATAGTGATTATTATCTCCTTCTCTGTTGCATGTGGTGTTTTATTCAGTATATATCCAGCATTAAAAGCAGCACGTTTAGACCCGGTTGAAACACTTAGGTATGAGTAAAGCGATGTGGAGCCCCCAAGCCTATACCAGCGAGACAAGAGAGGACACTTAGTATTATACGCAATATCGGCAATTACAAAAAAAGCCCTAAAAGCATGCAGGACAGCCTCAGCTTCATACAGAACTAAATGATAAGACTATAGCCAACAAGGATTTAATGCTTACTCACCACATCATTGACATCTGTCAAATCCAAAAAGTTTTGACTTGCTAGTATGCGGATGATAATATGCTGATATTCAACAATGTTGCAATTCACATTAAACCTAGGTTTTTATGCTTTAATTGAAGACACAAACAGCATAAAGCTTTAAAAATAGAGAAGAGGTAATCTACATTGATTAATTACTATCAAGTTTTACATGTACAAGAAGGATCTGCTAGAGACGAAATAAAAAACTCGTTTAGAAAACTCGTAAAAAAATATCATCCAGATAAAAACAAAACAAATGGAATCTCTTCAGAAGATAAAATTAAACTGCTGATTAAAGCATATAAAACGCTGACCGACTCCGAGAAAAGAGTTCATTATGACAATCTATTGCAAAATGAAAATATTAGAGATTTTTACTACAATGAAAGAGTAGATGTAGAAAGAGAGAAAAATAAATATGATTTAAAATCTCAATCAAAAATTGTATTAAACGACCTCTTAAACAAGAATGGACAACGGGCAGTCAAGAATTATGAGCGCTTAAAAGAAGAAAATAAAGACTTTAAACTGCTGAACTTTTTAGATATAAAAGATTATCTGGACTGCAAATTTCTCCTTGCTGAACAGTACGAAGAACAGGGAGATTACGAACTGGCCTTTGAATTGTACGAGTATGTTTACCAAAATGAAGATGGTAATCCCGCACGCAAGTTATTGCTGGAGGAAATCAAAGAGAGAATTATTCGTTTATCATGTAAAAAATTAGTAAAACGAGCAAAACCAAGTGTTGCAATAACATACTTGACAAGAGTGTTAAACTTAAAAGTAAATAAAAATGAAAAAGCCTTTATATACAAAAAAACTGCTGATATTTATATAACATCAGGGGAATGGGATAACGCATTAGCAAGTTTCAATTTGGCAATGTCGCTTTGCCCGAATCTGAAAGGTATTCAAACGTTAAAAAACAAACTAAACAAACACTTTTCATAAGAAAACTATTTCATATAATTTTCGTTACTTTATAAAACAATGGCTCCACACGATACGATTTTATTAAAAACAGATATCCCTTATTTGAAGCTGCATAACAAGGGAAAGGTTAGAGAGATATTTGAGATTGATGACAATCTCTTGCTTGTCGCGACTGATAGGATCTCAGCCTTTGATCACATCCTGCCAAATGGTATCCCGCATAAAGGCAAAGTCCTTACACTCATGTCAGAATTCTGGTTTAAGCTTACAAGAGAGTTAACGGAAAACCACTTAATCACAACCTCAATCGACGAAATTGATAAAATAACAAACGAAGACAAGGATTTGCTGAGAGGCCGCTCCATGCTCGTAAAAAAAGTTGAGGTAATTCCGGTTGAATGTATAGTAAGAGGCTATCTCGCCGGTTCCGGCTGGAAGGAGTACAAAGAGCATGGGACTGTCTGCAAGATAAATTTACCTGACAACCTGAAAGAGAGTGACAAGTTGCCTGAGCCTATCTTCACACCATCAACAAAAGCAGAATCCGGACATGATGAAAACATTTCTTTCGAGGAAGCCGTCAAGATTACGGGGAGGAAACTCGCAGAAGAAATAAGACAAAAAAGCATTGCGATATACAAGAAGGCAAGCGAATACGCCCTGACAAAAGGAATTATAATTAGTGATACGAAATTTGAGTGGGGCAAATATGGCGATAAAGTAATTTTAATTGATGAAGTATTGACGCCCGATTCTTCTCGTTTCTGGCCACAGGAAAGCTATTCACCCGGAAAATCACAGCCATCATTTGATAAGCAATTTGTCAGGGATCATCTGGAGAAATCAGGATGGGACAAACAATCCTCTCCGCCTTCACTCCCTGAAGACGTAATCCAGATTACGTCTCAAAAATACCTTGAGGCATACGCCAAACTAACAGGCAAAGAAATATCAAATTAAAGGCAACTCCAGATTTTATACTTTCCAGGAGCTTCTATCTGGACTTTTTCACGTCAACTCTTTTGCAATACTTGAATATTTTGCATTTGCTACACCACGGTGATATTGGAACACAGAGATTTTGACCGTATGTTACCAGGAGGTCGTTATAGATTAGCCAGTGTTTTTGGGGTAATGTCTTTCTTAAGGCAAATTCCGTTTGCTCCGGAGTTTTTGTCGTTACTAAGCCAAGCCTGTTTGAAATCCTATGGACGTGTGTGTCTACACATATACCCATTTTGCCATAACCCAATGTAACCGTAAGATTTGCCGTTTTGCGACCAACACCATTCAACTTTAGGAGTTCGTCAATTTCATCAGGGACAACACCATCATAATCATCAAGCAAGGTTTTACATATTTCTTTTATCCTTTTTGATTTGGTTTTATAAAAACCAACGGGATAAATAGCTTTCTCAATACTCTCTGTACTTAAATCAAGCATCTTTTCAGGATTGTCCGCTAGTTTGAACAGCCTGTTAGAGGCTTCTCCCGTAACCTTATCTTTGGTCCTTAAACTGAGCAGACATGAAATAAGCACAGCAAACGGACCTTTTGTCATGGAAACTATTGTAACGATAGGTACAATATATTTCTTATTTTCCCGTTTAAGAACAGATACTATATCGTCTATTTTATCCAATTCGCCTCCCTTTCAAGTTTTGTATACACAAAACACAATGCAGTATTATACCAATACAGCGCAGTAAACTTATTGCACTTATGGACTATTTATCATATAAGCAAGCCAAGGTAAGACATTTACTCAAATACACATAACATATTGAAGCTTTAAGGCTTACAGAAATACCTGTCTTTTTTTTAATAATATCATTGTATCGGCATCATTTTTGTAGTATAAAGCTAACCATGGAAGATATAAGATATTTTCAAAAAATGATGGCTACAATAAAAAATTATTTACCTACGATTGTCACCATGGGTAATCTCGCCTGCGGCTTTGGTGCAATCGCACTTATCATAAACAATGAGCTGGCTTACGCGGCCTGGCTTGTTATTCTGGCTATGATTTTCGACGGACTTGATGGTCAGGTCGCACGATTAACAAAAACAACGATTGTCTGGGGTGCACACTTAGATACGCTTGCAGACATGATCACATTTGGACTTGTTCCCGCATTCTTGATTGGCAGACTGGGAGCTCTCAGTGCTCCTGTCGCAGTCTGGTTTGTATGTTTCTTTTATACCTTAAGCGCTGCAATAAGGCTAGCCAAGTTCGAATCAAAAAGCAGTAGCTCTGGCAGCAAGCGGAGCAAGTACTTTACAGGGCTGCCATCAACACTTGCAGGTGGCACAGCCGCATCGCTGATATTGTTAGATTCGTATCTCAAGACCACACTTAACATTCAAGCCGTTTCTACATGTCTTCCATGCGTTATCTTTATTTTAGGGATTTTAATGTTGAGCAAGATCCCGTACATAAGAGTTGTTGATCTTGTAGGAAGCAAACGCGATCCGGTTTCTTTACTAATCACATCTGTACTCTTTTTCACACTCCTTGTTTTCTTCATTCTGTACCCGAGTATTATGCTTGCACTTGGCTTTTGTGTGTATATTCTTATTGGCCTCGGCAAACATGGTATCTTCAGAAAAAGAGCGATTCATATCGTCTAACAAACCCTAGCTACACAATCTCAACTTTTTTATTACCTTTTATCACCTTTCCTATAACAAATGAATCTTCCTTCATCTGTTTTAGTTTCTTCATTATAGAAGGTGCATAATACTTTGATACAATTAAGACCATTCCTATTCCCATATTTAGGACATTGAACATCTCATCTTCTTTTATTTTTCCCTTTTTCTGTATTACCCCAAAAATCTCCGGAACAGGCCAGCTACCCTTTTTGATCCGTACCGAGCATCCTTCAGGTAAAACCCGTGGAATATTCTCTACCAAACCACCTCCCGTAATATGAGCCATCCCCTTAACAACTTGCTTCGATCGATAATGACGCAGAAGAGCCCTTATCGGTTTAACATATATTTTAGTTGGTTTAAGAAGTTCATCACCAATAGTCCCGTTTATCGCTTTATTCTTACTACTTACATCCAGTTTTGCTTTTTCAAATAAAACTTTACGCACTAAAGAAAAACCGTTACTATGAAGGCCGCTTGATTTAAGACCTATTACGACATCACCCGCACTTATGCCCTTCCCATTTATTATCTTCTTTTTTTCTACAATACCGACGGCGAATCCAGCTAAATCATATTCGCCTTCATGATAAAACCCTGGCATCTCCGGAGTTTCTCCTCCCAGGAGGGCACATTCCGCTTCACAACACCCATTTGCAATACCGTGAAGAACTTCCTTCATTTTCTCAGGGATCATCTTGCTGCTGGCCATATAATCTAAAAAAAACAGAGGTTCAGCCCCCAGCACCAAAATATCGTTAACACACATAGCGACTAAATCTATCCCTATCGTATCGTGTCGATCCATCATAAAGGCAATCTTCAATTTTGTCCCAACACCATCTGTGGATGATACCAATACGGGATCCTGGTAATTTTTTGAAAACAGCTTCGATTCATGGTTTAACGAAAACAGTCCGGCAAAACCACCGGGGTTTTCTATGACCCTCGGGCCAAAGGTCCTACGTAACTGATGATAAATATCAGAAGTAAACCTACCTTTAGCTTCAATATCGACTCCCGCATCTTTATAACTTAATCCTGCCATCTCTATACCGTAATTTTATTTTTACTTACTGGTCCTTTTTTCAACGTTTTCTTAGCGACTCTTTTTTCAGATACAGGATAATCGCCGGAAAAACACGCCGTACAATAATGATTACGCGGAGAAGACGCACAGCCCAACATTCCCTGCTGGCTCAGATAACCCAGACTGTCCGCTTTTAAGAAATCTATTATTTCTTCAATTGTATGGTTGGCCGCAATAAGCTCATCCTTGCTCTGGAAATCAATACCATAACGACAGGGAAAACGATGTGGAGGACAACTGATCCTCAGATGCACCTCCGTGGCGCCCGCCTTACGTAAAAGTTTTATCCTGGACCTTGATGTAGTTCCACGCACAATAGAGTCATCTACAACGACAACCCTTTTACCTCTCACAACCTCCGCAATTGCATTAAGCTTAAGCTCGACCTTCTTATGTCGGCTTCCCTGATCAGGTTGTATAAATGTCCGTCCGACATAGTGGTTTCTTATAAACCCACGATCTAATGGTATACCCGACTCTTCCGAATAACCCATTGCCGCTGAATTCCCACCTTCCGGAACAGCAATTACAACATCAGCATCTACAGGAAACTCTTTTGCAAGTTTCACCCCGAGCCGTTTTCGGAAAAGGTGAACGTTTTCACCAAATAAATTGCTATCAGGGCGGGCAAAATATATTAACTCAAATACACAATATGCTGGCCGGATCCGCCTTGGGGAACAAAATCTTTCACTCTTCAAACCATCCTTGTTAATATAAACTACTTCGCCGGGCTCAACGTCTCTTATAAATTCCGCACCAACCTGGTCCAGTGCGCACGTCTCAGATGACAAAACGTAGCTATTGTTCAGTTTCCCTATTGAAAGTGGTCGAAATCCATTGGGGTCCCGCACGCCTACCATCTCATTTTTTGTTAAGAACAAGAGAGAAAAAGCACCTCTTAAGTGGTTCAATACATGAGAAAGATTTGGTTTTTCAAGATGACTTGGTTTTGCCATTAAGTGTACGATGACTTCTGTATCTGAAGTTGTGTGGAAGATTGAACCATGTTGCTCGTAATCGTATCGCAATTTACCTGCACCCAACAATTGGCCATTGTGTGCAATAGCAACTTCACCCTTTGCGTATAACACTACCATTGGCTGAACATTGTCGATGCTATCACTTGCACCAAATGTAGAATATCGGACATGACCAATGGCGTGTGGGTTTTTTATCTTGTGAAGACTCTCAGGAGTGAAAACATCACTTACTAATCCAAAGTTTTTGTGGTATATTACGTGCTTACCGTCAGTAGAGGCAATACCCGCACTCTCTTCACCACGATGTTGCAAAGAAGAAAGGCCATAAAAAACCTTCTCCACTGCGTCATCACAGTCAAAAATCCCAAATAATCCGCAATATTCTCGTGCTTTTGCCAAGGTTAAGACTCGTTTTGAGAGATAATAGAGTTTGAAGTTGGATTATAGCAAGACGACAAAACGTGTCAAATCAAATTAGATAAAACTTGAAGTACATAGATTATTATGTTAAGAATTTCAGACAAAAGAGGTAGCAGAATCCTTGAGGTTTTCTCGCCCATGATTATAACGTTATAAACGGTTATATGAATACTGGCCTACGCTATATTTTATTCAGTACAGAATCGAAATTTTAATCCACTATGACAAGAAAAAACTTTCTCAATCGAACCAGGCTCTATGTTTTAATTAGCAGCAACATTGCAACGAAATCAGTTACAGAAACGGTAAGACTTGTCATAGATGGCGGAGCCGATGCTATTCAATTGCGTGAGAAAACAATATCTGACAATGAATTCACATCATTGGCCAGTGAAGTACGTAATATTACTACCAAAAGCGGGGCCTTGTTGATTATTAATGATCGCGTGCATGTTGCCAGAGAAATTAATGCGGATGGCGTCCATTTAGGCCAGCATGACATGAGTGCCTTAGAGGCAAGAAACATTATTGGAAATGAAAAGATCATCGGAATATCTACACATAGCATTATACAAGCAAGGCAGGCACAAAAAGATGGTGCTGATTATATTGCTATTGGCCCCATCTATCCTACCAGGACAAAAGACTATGAACCATCAATAGGAATTGAAGTTCTTCAAAAAATTTCTGAGGCAATAGATATTCCATTTATTGCCATAGGCGCCATAACCCTTGAGAATCTAGATGAGGTGCTAAATGCCGGAGCTTCAAGGGTCGCAGTATGTTCGGCAATTATTGGCTCAAAAGATATCTATTCTTCCACAAAACGGTACAAAGAAAAATTGAATGGAACGTAAGCACACGGATAACAACTTTACAACAAAAGGCTTAGGACAGTCTAAAGGTACTATATGCAAGAGAAGAAGAGTTTCTTAAAATCCGCTAAGACTGTTAGCCTCTGCACACTGTTGAGCCGGGTTTTGGGACTGGCGCGGGACATATTATGTGCAAGCGTCTTTGGCACCAGCCTGGCTTGGGATGCCCTTGTTGTGGCCTTCAAGATACCAAATCTCTTCCGGAGACTCTTTGGTGAGGGAGCATTGAGCGCTGCCTTTATTCCCGTATTTACAGAATATCTTGAGACAAAAAGTAAAAAAGATGCATGGGAACTTGTAAACGTAACGGGAACTCTGCTCTTTATAATCCTTGGGAGCCTGGTTGTACTGGCAGAGATTTCGTTCTCCGTTATACCTTCTGTCGTTTCTCTAAATCACAAATGGGAATTAGTATTAAACCTACTAATGATTACATTCCCATACGTGCTGTTTATATGCATGGTGGCACTTGCAATGGCAGTCTTGAATTCACTTAAGCATTTCCTTATACCAGCCCTCGCACCTGTCACCCTGAACATCTGCTGGATAATGGGGGTATTTTTACTTACACCCATATTTGGGAATACATTGGAGAATAAGATTTTTGGGCTTGCTGTAGCCATCCTCATTGGAGGCATGATCCAATTGGCAATGCAACTACCTGTATTGAAAAAAGAGGGTATAACCTTTATGCCTTCATTAAACTTTTCACATCCCGGCCTGAAGCGAATTCTTGCCCTGATGCTTCCTATAATTTTTGGTCTGGCCGCAGTCCAGATAAACGTACTTATGGATAGCTTTATCGCAATAGCCTTTGCTAAACATCCGGGTGGCGCTGAAAACTTCTCTATCGCGGGAATAGTAATACCATATCCTCTGGAAACGGGAGCAGCATCTGTATTGTATTATGGTGACAGGTTGATTCAGTTTCCCCTGGGTGTTTTCGGGATAGCAATAGCAACAGCCGTATTTCCATTTTTTTCAACGTATGCGGCTCGTAAAGACTGGACAAACTTCAGCAAGACACTAAATCAGGCAATAAGAGCCGTGTTATTTATCGGAATACCTGCATCCATAGGTTTAATATTATTACGCAAACCTCTTGTTGAATTGTTTTACGAGAGAAATGCATTTACGGCAGAATCAACTTACAGAACGACTGTCGTAATTTTCTACTACGCCATCGGAGTATGGGCCTACTGCGCCTCTCACGTAATCATAAGGGCCTTCTATTCCATACAGGACACAAAAACGCCTGTAAAAGTAGGCGCTGGCATGGTGGGCCTGAACCTGGTTCTTAATCTAACCCTGATCTGGTTTCTTCGTGAAGGAGGCCTCGCATTGGCAACGGCGATAAGCGCAACGATCCAGATAATAATCCTGTCTGCCCTTCTCCACAAAAAACTCAATATCACTGGATACAAACACATCTTTACATCAGCTATCAAGACATTGATTGCAACCTGCTTCATGTACGTCACTTGCTGGATAATGCTAAAGATAATGCCAAACAGTGATGGTAAGCTTATGATAAAATTCATCCGGCTCCTCATTCCCCTGATTACCGCTCTCACAACATTCTTTACCATATCATTTTTACTAAAATCAGAGGAACTAAGGTATTTATACACCTCCCTACGGAAGAAAAAACAATAAGGACCTCCCGCAGTATGTTACATTAAAAAATATTTGTACTCGTATTTAGAATATTTTTTATTCTTCTTTTTGTAAAGCCATTTGTTTATAATCCTCAAGACTATTTTTGTAATTTAGAAGTATTAACCTTCAAAATCTTAAAATGGCAAGAGGTCTCTCAAAATCTCCGACAAGTAATAAACTATCTGTAACATTTTTCCTCATACTCATGGGATTTGCATTCTACATCTCCTGTGTCGGTTTTCATGAAAGGACGGATTTTACCCCCGAAAACACGATACGCCACTATAGTGGTGATGAGGAAGAAGATAGTGATGATTCGAATTACGAATACGACGAGAGTCTTTTACAAGAGGGTTTTTACTTCGCTAAATCGTATAGAGAACTCCTGGATATCACTCATGTACACGCATTTACAATTCCCCTGATCATATTCGTCATGTCGCGCATACTTTCCATGACACAGATACGCGACTGGATCAAGATTACAATTTATGGAACTGCCTTCACCGGTATAATAATGAACCTGTCAGGCCCTTTACTGGTAAGATTCACATCAGGCGTGTTTTCCCTATCCATAATTGCATCATATTTCCTTCTCGGTATCTGCTTTGTTGCATTTATATCTATACCGATGTATGAAATGTGGTTTAAGCCGAAAGAAGCAAATATGTGATACATTAATAATTTTCTGTTGTTTTCCAAAGAGCAGCTAACCTGCTAACATAAAACACACGCTAATTATGGAAATGCTCGATCTTTCCGCCCTGCTCTTAAGCCTGGCGGCAATCTTCAGTTATATTAATTTCCGATTTATCAAATTACCGACTACCATTGGCATAATGCTGATTGCAATGCTTATCTCCGTTAGTCTGGTAGTACTAGGTCATTTTGGATTTGAAGGCATTCAAAACAAGGCAACAGCAGCGCTGGAAGGCATCGATTTCAATAAAGCCCTGATGCACGGTATGTTAAGCTTCCTCCTGTTTTCCGGAGCCTTGCACGTAAATCTTGAGGACCTGGCTAAACACAAATGGATCATCAGTATACTGGCGACATTCGGTGTGGTTTTGAGCACTTTTATTGTTGGTGGCTCTGCTTGGATTGTCTTCTGGGTTGTCGGAATCAAATTGCCATTTATTTACTGCTTACTTTTCGGAAGTCTTATTGCACCAACCGATCCAATAGCAGTCATCGGCATTCTCAAGAAAGCGGGAGTTCCTAAGAGCCTTGAGACCAAGATCACCGGTGAAAGCCTGTTTAATGACGGTGTAGCTGTTGTCGTGTTCCTGGTTATCATGGGAATTGTTGCAGGAGGTCATGACGTTACGGCCGGACACATAATACTTCTGTTTGTAGAAGAAGCTCTAGGCGGAATGTTCTTCGGATTCGTCATCGGCTGGCTGGCATACTTGATGCTGAAGAGCGTGGACAATTATCAGGTTGAAGTACTACTTACGTTAGCATTGGTCATGGGTGGTTATTCCCTCGCACACGCCATCCATGTTTCCGGTCCTATTGCCATGGTAGTCGCAGGAATATTTATCGGAAACAGAGGACGTCTTTTTGCCATGAGCGAAAAGACCAGGGAGCACCTGGATTCCTTCTGGGAATTAATGGACGAAATTCTAAATGCCGTCCTTTTCCTGTTAATTGGTCTGGAAGTATTAGTCCTTACGATAAAGGGAAGTTATTTAATCGCCGGCCTTACGATGATACCGGTTGTGCTGTTTGCACGTTTCATAAGCGTGGGCTTACCTGTCACATTCATGCGACGCATAAGGGATTTCAGCCCTAATGCCATAAAGATTATGACCTGGGGCGGATTACGAGGAGGCATATCTGTGGCCCTGGCCCTTTCCATTCCGAGTGGACCGGAAAGAGAAGTTTTATTAACCGTCACTTACATCATAGTAGTATTTTCCATACTGGTGCAGGGTTTGACCATCGAACGTCTGGTGACTTCAACGAAATTGAAATGAATAAGTTTATTGATCCAAAACTGTATGGTTTGCCTCCTTCTACAAAATTAACGCAGGCGAGTACCAATCAATTTGAAATAATCATCCAACGTAAAAGCCGGATTATTATGAAGGATGGTGAAGGGATACTGGCAAAGGCTAATAAAATTAAACATCATGTTCCTGGCGCAAAAGTAAGCCTGAAAACATCTGCCCCTGTCTGTAGTAAAACAAAAGTATTTCTGGAAGGATACGGTATTAGGGTGTCAGTTCACTGTTAAAGGATCAAAAACAACCCCACATTATGTAGTGTGGAGGAGCATAGAAACGAGGATAAAATGCAAAAAAGCAGGGGCAATCCCCCCCACTATCTCACATAAACGAATAACTCAAATTATCAAATCACCTACATTGCCGCCTTCTTCTTATGCCATAGACCATCATCCCAGCAAGGCTGATTCCAAGTAATCCAATAGTCGCAGGTTCCGGAACGGCGGCAACATCACCGGAACGAACTGCCAGCCCGTAGTAGTGCCAGCCCTTATTGCTCGTGACCTGGATGCCATTGTGGAAGGAGAAGTACCAGGCGTTGTCGGTAATAGCCGAATACTCCGTACCAGACCAGTAAGGACCAGAAACTAAATCCTGGAAATCTCCGGTATTATTCAGGCCATAATTCCCGCTGCCAACATATACTCCGGATGTATCGTATTCCCCTTGATTACCCAATTCATCGTAAAATAGATGACCCAGCTCACTAGTTGTGATATTATGGCCAACCGTTGTGGTACCATCTGTTCCATAAATACCTAGTCCATCCACCGTTGTCGGCAGTCTCCAGTCGTCATAAGTATCACCACCGAAATCAACCGATAATGTGCCAACCCAGGCTACCTGATTACCCCATGAGTCTTCTGTATTATCCCATGAGTCCCATGAGTCTTCTGTATTGGAATAATCATACCACGTCATCATCGTAGATCAGGCGATTGCCCAGTGTATCCGCACCTCTGTTTATCAGAAACACATGCGCCGGGGTTATCAGTACAAATACAACCAAGATTGCCAACAAACTGAATAATATCCTCTTCATCTTTACTTCTCCTTCCATGGATTATTAATCTAAGGCTCATCTACAAAAAGAAGTGATAAAATAAAGGCAACGAATCCCTATATAATTTTATACACTTCTCATTTCCACTCTGAAAAACAGGATGCAAAATCGCTTAACGTTACAAATAAACACGCACTCATATCAATCAAAAAATCTACCTTGTCTGTCTTAAAGATTTATAGTGCTTCTCTATCTCTCTATAAAGAAAGGATCTTTTACAAGTAATCTTTGCTACCAATTCAACTGCCGTTTCTAAATTTCGAGTTCTGCAAGAAATCTTATTAGCAGCTCCTTAGGCAAACCAACCACATTTGAGAAACTACCCTTAACACTTTCAACAAACGCCCCACCGCATTCCTGTATACCATATGCTCCCGCCTTGTCCAGAGGCTCGCCTGATTCTACATAATCATTTATCTCTTTTTCTGACAGATCTTTAAATTTAACTTCTGTTTTATCGTATCCAACTAATTCACTGTTCTTTTGCATATCGATAACTGCCAGTCCGGAAATAACACTATGATAATTACCACTAAGTTGCATGAGCATAACTTTCGCGTTGTCAGAAGTTAATGGCTTTCCAAAAATTTCTTTATTAAATGTAACTATGGTATCACAGCCGATTATGATTGAATCTTTATACTGTCCGCCTACTTCCCTTGCCTTACCAAGAGCATTTTGACAGACCAGCGCCTCCGGGTCTAAACCTCTAAGTTTTTCTTTATATTTGACAGGATGACTGACTATAAAATCCAATCCCATTTCTTTCAAAATCTCTTGTCTTCTTGGCGATGATGATGCAAGACAGATATCCCTCATGTTCAAAAATCCTTCATACACTTCGTTTACGGTATAAGTAAGAAATGTCGGGTAAGAAACCCGACAACAATTTTAGCTAACTTTAAAATCCACATGAATCAAATCAGAAAACTTTGTGATGAGTACATCAGACTTTAAGCAGCAGATACATTTCATACCATTCAAAACCACCGTGTTTCGACTTTGATTTTCCGCCGTATGAGAAACCATAGTTTTGATAATAAGGAATCAGTTCTGATTTGCATATTAACAAGATTTTTTCTTTTTTCAGGGCTTTTGATACTTCAATAAACCCTGCCATCAATTGTTTTGAAATTCCGTTCCCCTGGAATTCAGGCAAGACAGCTAATGAGAAGATAACCATGTTTCTGCCATCTTTGACATGGCCAACCATATCCTTCAGTTTTTCGTCAGTGATGTCTTCTTTGTCCGTAGACGCACTATTAATAAGTCCTATAATTCTCCCTCCAGATTCGGCAATGAGAAAGCCTTCCGGAAACAACTCTGTTCGTTTCAGGATTTTTTCTCTTGTTGCTCCGTCAGAAGTGTAACAGGCGGATTCAGTCCTGTAACAGCCATCTACATCATGTTTATTGACCTGCCTGATGTTTATATCAACCATATAGATTTTTCAGTAGGATTGTAAAAGCCGAGAAGGATACTAAGTTAAGCTGTCACAATCTTATAAAATATAATAATCTTATACACAAAAGCGGCCACTGGCAACGATGTTTTTTATAGTTGGCCAGGTCCATTTTTGTATCTTTACAACCTATTACGAAGACTGTATATTTACAAACTCTTTTACTCTGTAATTTTTAACATAAATTGAGGAAGCTGATGAATAAAAGTTTACTAACCAATCTAATTGCTGCTGCCGTATGCGGGGGAACTTATGCATGCCCTGAGTTTGCCGGCAAGCATACACTTTTTTTGTCCAGTTTGTTCGCTCTTTCAGGCGCATTAACTAACTGGCTGGCAATACATATGTTGTTTGAGAAGGTACCTGGCCTTTACGGTTCCGGTGTTATTACTTTGAGGTTTAAGGAGTTTAAAGCGGGTATTCGTTCGTTGATTATGGAAAACTTTTTTACGGAAGAAAACTTTGCCAAAGTTTCCAGCGAAGCGTTGCCTCATGACATAAAGCCAGATCTGGTTATGGATAAAATAGACCTAGACAAGATGTTTGACGGCTTTATATCGGTAGTCAAGGCTTCTCCCTTCGGAGGCATGTTAGATATGTTTGGTGGAGTAGAAGCTCTTGAACCTCTCAGGGATCCGTTTAAAAAGAAATTCGAAGGACAACTTTCAGAAATTTTGTGCAAGATTGATATATCATCAATCTTGCAGCAAGAAACTGATTTTGAAACATTCAAGTCCAAGATAGGTGACATGGTGGATGCCAGACTGAATGAACTGACGCCGAAGCATGTAAAGGAAATCATTGAAGATATGATTCGTCAGCACCTTGGCTGGCTGGTCGTATGGGGAGGTGTTTTTGGTGCTTTTATCGGTTTCCTCAGCACTCTGTTATTGTGATTTTATTTACAAGCCTTTCCTTTGAAAAGAGAGGAAATATCGATTAACTTTTTCCGATTCTTCCCTATAGCTCTATTTTCGTACCTAATAATACAAGGAACTTTGCAAGCCAGTCTGGGTGAGCTGGCCAGGCTGGGGCGGTAACCAGATTGCCATCTACGTAAGCCTTGTCTATAGGAGCGTCTATCCACTTTCCACCCGCGCCTTTTACTTCCGGTGATACCGCAGGATAGGCAGTACAGGATTTCCCCTCAATGACGTCTGCTGCTGCCAGCAGTTGTGCGCCATGGCAGATTGCAGCAATGGGCTTATTTGTTTCTGCAAAGTGTTTTACCAATTCCAGTACCCGGGCATTCAGACGTATATACTCAGGAGCACGTCCTCCCGGGATCACAAGGGCATCGTAATCGTTTACGCTTATATCGTCGAAGGATGCACTTAGCGTAAAGTTGTGTCCCGGTTTCTCGCTGTATGTCTGATCACCTTCAAAGTCGTGTATAGCAGTACGTACCTGTTCACCTGCTTTTTTATCGGGGCAGACAGCATGTACTATATGCCCCACCATCTGCAATGCCTGAAAGGGTACCATTACCTCGTAATCTTCTACAAAATCACCTACAATCATCAAAATATTTTTTGCTCCCATTTCGAAACCTTTCTTTTGCATTATTTGTAAATGCATAAACAACTGGAGTAGAGAAAGTAAAAACAACAAATATAAATATAAATATAAAGAATCGTATCCTGATCATGTAAAGATTTCAAGATCTTTTGGAATATGTAATAATGGGTTTAGTAATTTTGAGTGTAATAAGTAGAATACCACCTCAATAATAAGCAATTGAAACCGTGAGTTAGGCTATTTTAGAAGTTCAATGCTAAAGGATTATTTTCTACATTTAAGGCCACGCTCATGGCCAATAGTGGCGGGGCATATGACGACAGGCTATTTAATAGCACTACCACTATCCGAGTGGACAAAAAACATAACGTCGTTATTAATTGGAACAATTGCCTGGGCAATTATGCTGAACGGCGGCACACTCGCCTTTAATAGTGCCTTCGATAAAGATACCGGTGATATCGGCTACCTTGATTCACCTCCACCGGCTCCAAAAAGGCTCTGGTTATTTGGTTTACTTCTTATGATAGCTGGTGGAATCATTGCTTTTTTTGTTTCACCCAGCTTTACAATTGTATATTGGATCTGTTTTTTTATGAGCATAGCATATTCATGTCCGCCAGTTCGATTAAAAGCAAGAGCTGGAGCTGATATCGCTATTTGCGTTATGGGATATGGTGTATTCACTACATATGCGGGGTGGACATGTGGATCTAACTCAATAAATTCTTTTATTTCTTTTATCTGTTTAGGTTATTTGTTCTTATTTGGATGCCTCTACCCTTTAACACAAATATACCAATTTCATGAAGATAGGAAAAAGAGAGATACAACCTTTACGGTCACCCTCGGCGTCAAACGGTCAATCAAATTCTCGTTAGTTTGTCTAGTCTGCGCGTTTATCGTTTTTAGTGTTGTCTCTTTTAAAGTAAACACCGTATTTTATATTTTTATCATTCCCATAACCTTTTGGTTAATAATACTGATTCCATGGATGATAAAAGGAATTCATTATCCACAAAAAAAAGGGATGTATTGCGCTTTGTGGGCCTGGGCAGCTACAGATATCACCGTTGTACTGGTTTTTTCGGTATTATAGTGAAGTGGAGAAGGATATCATTTGCTTTTCAAACTTTGCGGTAAAAAATTTCTAACAAGGATTTAACGGATTTCTTAATTAAACCTGCCTGTATACCTAACGTATTACAGGCAGGAATGAGTGATGTGACATGGTATTTACTATTGGAAACATATAGTTACTGGCCTCTCTTGCCTATTAGGATTTTTGTATCATTTAGTACTATCCGGATTGTCATCATATATGTCTACAATCCCATCACCGTCCTTATCTCTCAAGAAATCGGTATCGTTGTCATTAGTTAAAAGTTCTTCTCCAAACGGATTAGATATCTCGGAATGGCTTCTAAAAAAACCCGGTGATTCCTGATAGCCGGTTTCAACATCTGTTACCGTGATCTCCCCATTAATGGTAAAGCTAAAGATATCTGAGCGGTTTCCGGGTTTGATTGTAGCGTCCGGTTTTTCAACGGTAAATTTAGTTTTACTGCCTGCACCATAGTATCCTCCAAACGTCCATACTACTTGTTGCTCTTTACCGCGTATAGTAACTTTTGAGTCCCAGAGATATGGCCCCGTAACATTGTTCCTGAACCGATGGTCGGCTGCTGTTGCATCCTTGGAAATATATTTCACCGTTACTGATGCAATGTGCTCCGTATGATACCTTGGATCAGGTTCGTTATTGTCGTCATTGATTATCTGGAAACAGTACCTGTTGAATCCTGGTACATACGTTGCGTTAACATCCGCTCTGACAGAATCAGCGATGGTAGCCTTTGTTCCCATAAGGAGTCCAACGCACATTATAGTGAAGAATAAAATTTTGTTAAATCCGGATTTGTTCATGAGAAATCCCCTTTCTATATTAGAACTATTATTAAAAAACATTTTGATAATTTCCTCTTTTGAGACTTTCATAAATCATATTTTGACATTGAAAATATCATGAATCGTATATAAAATCAAGGGTGCGAAATAAAAAGATTGCAAACTAAGCCTTGACATTCTGTCAAAAAAATTATATTATCACTGATCTAGTCAGGTTTCGTATTCGCCCACATATCAGGTAATCAACAAAGTGGTACCAATCAAGGTATCCAGAATAAATTAACTCTTAATCTGGAATAAAATAGTTTTTATAATTAATTAAATATTACAGGTTTATGGGAAAAAAAATAACATTAGCAATATCAATAGCACTTCTAACTTTTTTCTTAATCGTACCGTTCTTAAGTTACAATTCTTATAAACGGGCGGTAAAGGATGGGTTTTTTAATCACCTTGTTACAACCAGAGATCTTCTGAAACTTCAGATATGGAATTACTTTAACGAAAGATATGGTGATATAGATGTTCTTTCAAGGAATCCGGTAATAGCCAAAGGCTTTACCAGATTATCCGGTGCTTTTCATGCTTATGGACTCGAAAACCAACAATTCCAGAAGATAAAAAGTATTTATCAGCCATTGATGGAATATTATGTATCTGCTTATGGCTATGCAAACATATTTTTCGTTGATAAAGATGGAAGTGTAATATTTTCAGCATTGAGAGAGGATTTTAGCGGAACTGATCTGTTTGTCGGAGAATTTAAAGAACATAGAATTGCCAATATGTTTAAAATAGCGTTAGAAGATGTAGGTTTTGAGGACTATTACTGGAATGAAAAGATAAATGATTTCACTGCTTATTTTGGCGCTCCTGTCTTCGAAGCCGAAAGCTTGTTGGGTGTAATAGTTATCGAGATTCCTTTTTCTCACCTGGATACCATGCTGACACAAAGGGCTGGCCTGGGGCAAACAGGCGAGATGTACCTTGTTGGTGAAGATGGGTTTATGCGCTCGAATTCAAGGTTTTCTGTAACACCAACAATGCTTCAAAAAGAGGTGAATACTGAAGCAACAAGAGAGGCTTTTGAAGGGTATGTTGGTAAAAAGGTTATTCATGATTATCGGGGCATTCCTGTATTAAGTGCTTATACTCCGCTTAATCTTAATTTTATTAACTGGGCACTTCTTGTTGAGATTGATGAAGCAGAAGCGTTTGCCACAATTCATGACGTAGAAAGCAAGCTTACGATAATCGCATCCATAATGTGTGTAATTCTCGGAGGGTATATCTACTTTACATACCGGGCATATAAAAAAGAGGAAGACGAGAATATCTTAGAACCTGAAGAACAGGCAGTATCTTAAATAGAGCAGAACTCCAATAAACGTTTTGACAACCATACCCCTTTTACAAACACATACCACATAATTAAGCTATCGAGAGCTAGTTCTTCGCTGCACATATCTCTTTTTTTCATCACCAATCGAATAGTTCATTTCAGACCATTTTTTTTGAAACATTCGACATATTTTTTATCAGTTATCTGAATATGGTTAACTAACCACTGTTTCAGGTACTCAAGTATTTCACTTGCGATATGATAGTCCCCTTCAATCACTCTACTACAATATGTAATCGTCTTGCTAGAAAAATCATGGTGTTCTTCTTTGTGGTATTGAAATTCTGGATAATTGAATTCTACCATGTAAGACTCTTCGGTTGAAAAGTGATTGAGAGCATACACCGTCAATTCTTTTAATAATTTCGATATATCTTCGATATTGCTATTATGTTGCTTTGCCACAATAGCCGCATTCATTATGCGAATAAGCTCCTTATGCTCCTCATCAATTATCGATATCCCTATACTGTATTTCTCTTCCCATTCGATCATTTCAATATATTACCTTAAGAATGATATAAAATTTATATAAAAACGAATGATACTAGAACGTTTCAACTAAAATCACCGTTTCTTTCAAGTTTTCTGTGAACAGACCCCGGTTCATTTATAAAAGGATGGCTAAAGATACTTGTGATACTTTTCATCTGTTTTTTTAAGTCAGAAATTAAGAATACAGTCCAGCAAGCAAAATAGAATGGTTAGTACTCCTAACTGGCTTAGCTGATAATTTGATACAACCGGGAAATAGATACATTCGTGTTCACTTTTACACAAAGAACACAATCCGTTGGAAACCCCATTCATCTCTTATTAATAAGCAAATATAAGATTACCCTATTAAGAGCGCAATTATTATACCGTCACAAAGTCTATACTTAATGCCTTTTAAAAGATTTATGTATCAATAGCTATCAATGTATACCTTACGTGTGTTTCATTCTGAGACTGAATCAAACATACAGAACTGTATAATTATAAGAGTTAGCACAGATTCTTGTGAATTTTAAGGTGAATTTGCGCTTAGTATCTTTAATAAACTCTGAGTGGATCAATGGTAATGGATTTTAGATTTACTATCTATTATAATATCGTAAATTTACATAATCTTTCGAAAGGAAAATTGAAATGGCCACAATTCGTGAAATTAAATCGGTGAAGATGTTCATGGGGAAGCTTGCACACGGAGCAGATTTATTGGAAGAAATTACAAACATCTGTGTTGATAAGGATATTTGTCTGGGCCGTGTTGAAGCGCTGGGTGCTGTCAAAAAAGCCAGACTGGGTTATTACAACCAACAGGATCATGTGTATCGTTTCTATGACCTTAATCAAACGCTTGAGATTACTAATTTAACAGGAAATATTTCAATTAAGGACAGTGTGCCTGTTGTTCATGCCCATGTCACCCTTTCAGACAAAGATGGCCATGCTTTTGGAGGGCATCTTGCTCCGGGAACAATAGTTTTTGCCTGTGAGGTTGCAATTCATGTTTTAGACGGGCCAAAATTTGAGAGAGGGCTTGATCAGGAAACAGGTTTGCCTTTATGGAAAATGGATGAATAAGTTTTCGCTATTATATGCACCAGTAATTTCAGACTGATTATACCTGTGTATACTGTGAAATTTTATGCGAAGTTTTGAGACAATATTACCGAATTAAGGCACCTTTGAACCTAAGTGTTCAAATGCAGAAGAACAAAATCTCCACGATGCTTCTTTTACTTCTTACTACCTGCCAACTTCTTCCTTTGATAACTTGCGGTATCAAAAATGTTGTTTTGAGACTGTTGCCGGAAACACTTAGCTTCGCCTGCATGACAGTCGGCAAGCGACCGATTGAACATGAAGTTATTCACCTCATTCAGGATAGCGAAAAGCCGTTATTATAAATTGTGATATAGCCTGAAAAGAGGAATAGAAAGGATTAAGCAACATACATGTTTAGGTCCATGCAGGTACTATAACGTTTTTTTCTTATTGTTTTGCCTTGTAATCTTCTATGATTTTCTTCAGGTGCCGTGCATATTCCCAGGGCCCACCCTGCAGATATCCCGTTTTAGCGACAGGTTTTCCGTCTGGGCTGAGAATAATAATAGTCGGGTAGCCCTTGACATCGTACTCCTCTGCTAAATCCATATTTTGCTGTTTCAACTCTTTTGGCTGCACTTTTGCACTGGGAAAGTCTACCAAGACACATACGAGGTTCTCTTCTGCAAAATCCTTAAAGGCTTTCTGTGAAAAAACTTCTTTTTCCAATCTTATACACCATCCACACCAGTCAGACCCGCTGAAGTCAAGCAGCATGTATTTACCGGACTCTTTGGCAGCTGATGACGCTTTTTTCAAATCTGTCTCCCAGTTTGTAGCTTCTGTTTTTGAACAGTACAACATTGCTATTACTATAAAAACAATACTTGTGATAACATATTTTCTCATTATATTCTTTCCTCTCAGTACCTTTCTGATTTATAACTATTATTATAATTCCATGAAAAAAGCAGGTTCTCAATAGACAAACGGAAACCTACCCTTAATCCTCTCCCTGCGTAGAAAGGGATATGAGGCGTTGAAAAAATTTAAAAACACCCCTCCGCCTATTGCAGCCTCACAAAGATCCCACATAGATGATAATTCTAGTAACAAGCTATATTATACAGATGGATTATGTGAAATGGTATCGTTTTTACATTAACGGAATAAAATAAGATATGATTTTAACGCTATGTATAGAACAACAGGTTGAAATAAACTGGCGGAGAACAAAATCCTCTTTTGATATAATAATATTATTTGAATTCAGGAAAAGGGTTAATCTTTGCTGATTACTTTTAACGCTTTTCTATAAGCATCTTCAGTCCAGCACAATCTGAAATGAGAGCACTTTTGACACTCCTTGAGTAAACCTTTTCTTTCCATAAGTACTTTTCCGGAAAGAGATTTTTCTGCATCTTCCCGTTCCTTAAGTAGACACAATGGCTCATCCGTCAGACAACCATGTTGGTTGTAACAGTTAATGCAGATATTTTTACGTTTTTTTTTATCTGTCATATTTATTCATATTTGCCAATAATCACGAACGCAAAAAAGGCTTGTACTTAGATAATAAGTACAAGCCTTTTAATATTTGACCCCAAGGGGATTTGAACCCCTGTTGCCGGGATGAAAACCCGGTGTCCTAGGCCAGGCTAGACGATGGGGCCTGATTTCGGTATTACTATAAAAGTGAGGGCAGAAGGACTCGAACCTTCGACAATCGCCTTAAAAGGGCGGTGCTCTACCAACTGAGCTATGCCCCCCATATATTTATACTGTTAAAATTTCGCTGGTCTTCTGCTTTAAAAGCTCATTCATTTTAGTTTCGTTTTCGTGTACACACTTCTGTATCAGATCTTTTGCTTTTTTTGCTTCGTCCTCAGTTAGTATTGAATCCTTTTCCTCTTTATCAATGTGTTTATTTGCATCACGTCTTATATTCCTGATAGAAATCTTGCTAGCCTCTGTCATATCCTTTATTTGGGTAACAATTTTTTCCCTTCGATCTCCGCTTAAAGCCGGAATGGGAACTCGAATAATCTTTCCATCTGAATTTGGTGACAATCCCAGATCGGATTGTGATATAGCTTTATCAATGTCCTTTATAATGGAAGGATCATAAGGGCTGATAATCAGTAATTGTGGTTCCGGCGCTGTAATATTTGCAATTTGTTTAATTGGGGTAAGAGAACCGTAACAACTGACTCTCACATTTTCAATAAGACCTGGTGTTGCCCTACCAGTCCTTATACTCTTAAATTCTTCTTTCAAAAGTTCAAGAGATTTTTCCATCTTTCTCTTTGTTTCATTTTGTATTTCCATCGATGTCATTTATCGCATCCTACATATGTGCCGATTTTGCTACCAATTATAGCCTTATAAATATTGTTCTTTTTTCTGAGATTGAATACAACTATTGGAAGTTTATTTTCCATGCTTAGAGATATTGCTGTCGCATCCATTACATTTAGCTTATTATTTAACGCTTCCATATATTCTAGTCTATTATACTTTTTTGCTTTCGGGTTGACAATAGGGTCATCGGAATATACACCGTCAACCTTAGTCCCTTTAAGAAAGGCATCAGCACCAATTTCTATTGCTCTCAGTGCGGCTGCGGTATCAGTTGTGAAATAAGGACTACCTGTTCCTCCGGCAAGAACAACAATAAACCCTTTTTCAAGAAAGCTCCGGCATTTATGAATAGTATAAGGCTCTACAATGCCCTGTATTTCAATCGCGCTTAAGACTTTTGTCGGTATTTTAAGTTTTTCAAGTGAGTCCTGTAGAACAATTGCATTAATGCTTGTAGCAATCATTCCCAATTGATCTGCCCGTGTACGCTCAACACCTGACTGGCTTAATTTTGAACCTCTTATAATATTGCCGCCACCTACAACTACAGCGATCTCAACTCCGGCAGCTCTTGCACTGCTGATTTCTTTTGCGATTAGATCGCATTTTGGAATATCTATTACCGATGAGCTCTCTGAACAAAACCCTTCGCCACTAATTTTTAAAAGAACACGTTTGTGCTTTTTGATAGCAATGATTCTATTCTCCAATCGCAAATCTTGCAAAACGACTAATCTTAATGTTTTCGCCAAGCTTTGTAATTGCGTTTTTTAA
Organism: Candidatus Scalindua sp.; assembly: GCA_018670825.1. Taxonomy (GTDB): domain Bacteria; phylum Planctomycetota; class Brocadiia; order Brocadiales; family Scalinduaceae; genus Scalindua. The sequence continues at coordinate 26,648 of JABHIW010000177.1, forward strand.
TAAATCTTCTATTGTCTTATCGTTGTCTTTTACAAAAGACTGATTAACTAGGCAAACTTCTTTATAAAAACTTTCCATCTTTCCGTCAATTATTTTATCCCTTACATTGTCAGGCTTATCTTTAAACTCTTCATTGTATGCCTTTCTTTCCCTATCAATCATTTCTTGAGGGACAGTTTCCCTGCTTACGGCCATCGGATCAGTCGCTGCTATATGCATACAAATGTCTTTTATCAGATCAGCAAAAACGTCATTCTTGGCAACAAAATCAGTCTCACAATTAATCTCGACCAAAACTCCTAATTTACCATTGGTGTGTATATACGAACCCACTCTACCCTCAGGAGTCCCACGTGATCCCTTTTTCATGGCTTTGGCTAGACCTTTTTTTCTTAGAATTTCACCTGCTTTTTCAAAGTCACCATTTGCTTCTTCGAGTGCGTTCTTACAGTCTAAAAAACCCGCACTCGTCCGATCTCTTAATTCTCTTACGCTTGATGCCTCAATAGCCATTGTACTGTAACTCCATCTATTTATCTTAAGTTTTATTGATAATAAAGACCATATTTGAGGGGAATTTCAACTGTTACAAGATGTTATTTTGGTAGATAAAACTTTTAAGTAGTTTCTTGTAATACCTTGCCGTCTTCTTCTGTTTTCGCTGAAGGTTGTCCCTCTAATATTGCATCTGCTGTTTTATTTAAGAATAGCCTTATTGATCTGATAGCATCATCGTTTCCCGGCACACATACATCTACGAGGTCAGGGTCACAGTCTGTATCCGTCAGACATATTGTTGGTATTCCCATCTTTCTAGCTTCTTTAATCGCTATGTGTTCTTTTTTAGGATCCACAATAACTAACACCGATGGCAGCTTATTCATATTTTTTATACCTTCCAGGTTTTTAGTGATCTTTTTCCTCTCACGAGTGAGTGAAGATATTATTTTTTTACTATAATTATGAATTGATCCGTTTTCTTCTAGCGCTTCAAGCTCTTCCAATCTTTTCAAACGTTTACGAATTGTCTCAAAGTTTGTTAACGTACCACCAAGCCATCTCTCGCAAACGTAATGCATATTAGAACGTTTAGCTTCGGCAACAATGGCATCTTTTGCCTGCCATTTTGTGCCTACAAAGAGCACCTCTTTCCTGTTATTAGACACTTTCGCAAGAAACTTATAAGCGGTAATCAATCCTCTAACGGTCTCTTTCAGGTTAATTATATGAATCAGATTACGCTTCCCAAAAATAAATGATTTCATCTTGGGGTTCCAACGGCTGGTCCTATGTCCAAAATGAAAACCTGCATCTACTAATTCTTGAAGATTAACTATTGGCAAATTCAACTCCTTATATAAAATCTCTGTCCTGTGACTCGAAAGCGTTTTATTATATCAAATAAAAGTATATGCACAAGTACAATTATAATAAAAAACTACTATAGATGGCTTGTCAGTAATGAACCAATATTGTTTCACTTATTATAGTGTCTAATTTGCTATTCTTTTCAGTAGAAAACCAAAAAACCTTCATACTGTCTCTTCCGACGTATTAATATTTGCTAATTTTAAATTTTTGTTAATTTCTTCCCTTATTACATCTGCTATTTTTATGGCCTGTATTCCCTCTTCACCTGAAACAACTGGCTCTTTACCGTTTTTCACACAGTCTATAAATGATTCCAATTCCTTTTTCAGTGGTTCCTGATTGTTCATTTTTATTCGTTCAATTTTCAACATGTCTCCAAATGAAAAGTTTTTGAGATCAGTAATGTTTGAAACGCCTTTATTTTCAACATCAATAGATTTCAGTGTTAGCTTTGGAGATTTCTTGTAAATAAGAGCTTCTTGTTTTTGATAATCAAGCGATATATATGAATTTTCAGAGAAAAGACGAATCCTTCTCATCGGTTCGAAAGAAACCCTGCTTGCCGTAATGTTTGCGACACAACCATTCTCAAACTGGATACGAGCATTTGCAATATCCTCTTTATCAGCTATAACATTTACACCAACCGCGTCTATCTTTTTTACTTTAGACTTTGAAAGATATAAAATAATGTCTATATCGTGAATCATCAAGTCTAAAACGACACCTATGTCGGCTGAACGGAATGTAAATGGGCTTAACCTATGACATTCTATAAATTTCAAGGAAACATCAAGTTTTTTGATTGTCTCTAGCGCAGGATTAAATCTTTCTATGTAACCTGGCTGTAATATGACTGAGCTTTGTCGGCTCAGTTTTATTAAGTCTTCAGCCTCAGAGACAGTACCTGTCATGGGCTTTTCTACTAATACATGGATGCCGTTATTAAGTAGTTCTTTGGTAATTTCATAATGAGACTTGGTCGGTACGACGACGCTCGCTACATCAACCTTATTTAAGATCTCTTTAATTGAACTATAGTATCTAGTTTTACAACGCCCTGCCACTGCTTCACCAGCATCTTTATCAGTATCTACAACCCCGACGAGGCTAACGTCCGACATCTCGGAGTAGATACGCGCATGTTCCTTGCCGAGATGACCTGTGCCCACTACTGCAACCTTCAATTTTTCCAAAGCTTTTTATCTCTTATGATATGTTTGTTAAAGTTGACCGTAAAGACTCCCTGTATCTACCGAATTTACCTTTATCAACGTTTCTAAAAAATTCTATGAGGACTTTTATTTCAGATAACATATCTTTCTGATTCTCCAACTCAGAAAGTATCTGGTTTCTGTTCAATGTTTCTGATCGAAATAGCTGTTTAAATGCCTCCCTTATGGCATTAATTCCGTCTTCTGAGAATCCAGCTCTTTCCAATCCTATTACATTTACTTTTCTGACCTTGGCAGGATTACCTTCTACTATCATGTATGGTGGCACATCCTGAACAATTCTTGATAGCCCGCCTACATAGGAGTGCTGGCCAATAGTTACAAATGGCTGTATGCCGGCCAGCCCCATCAACTTTGCATGTTTTTCTATCTTTATATGCCCTCCTAAAAGAACACCGTTAGCGATAAGGACACTGTCTTCAATAATGCAATCATGTGCTATATGTGAACATGACATAAATAAGTTGTTATTACCTATTAACGTCTCTCCGCCTCCTACTTCTGTTCCCGTGTTGATTGTTACGCTTTCTCTGATAGTGTTGTCACTTCCAATTATAAGTTTTGATTGTTCACCGTAATATTTTAAATCTTGAGGCTCCGCTCCTATTACTGAATTGGGAAATATTACGTTGTTTTTGGCTATGGTTGTATTACCGGTGATTGTAACATTATTATGAATGACGTTTCCTTCATCAATCCTCACGTTTTTATCTATTACCGTAAAAGGACCGATTTCAACGTTTTTGGCTATAATGGCTTCTGGATGAATGATCGCGTTTGAATGTATTTTCATTTATATAGTACGTTTTTATTATGATAGGACTAATGCACTAATGCCAAAATAGTTTAGTTTGAATTATGAATTTTTGTGAGTTCTTGAACTCTTATTAATTTGTTTAATAACAAATCCAAATAGCATATTTCCGCTTATTTATGAGCGTATTTTTTAGCGCTTTCATAAATTTTCTCAGCCATACAAGTATTTAAATAATGCCCGGATTTAGTTGCAACTATACGAGCATGCAATGTAAGATTCGTTAAATAAAGGTCACCTATAATGTCCAATATCTTATGCCTTACGCATTCATTTGGAAATCTTAACTCAGCAGGGGACATAGATAGGGGTTTTGTTATCGAACCATCCTCTTGCAGTATAAGACTATTGTCATCAGTAACTCCTTTTCCCAATCCTAGTTTTTTATATTCTTCAATAACTGTGCATAGACCGAAAGTTCTCGCAGGTGCGATTTGAGTACTGAAATTATCTTCCGTCATTTCGATTTCAAAGCATTGTCTGTTTAAGAATGATCCATTAAAATCAAGAATGTAAGAAAGAGACAGTCCTTTATCATATGGTAATGCGATCATACTTGCATCACCGTTACTCACTCTTAATTCCTCTTGCAAATAGTATGTATTTTTTGGTTCTGCAAGAGTTTTTATCCCTGTTCCTTTAAGCAGTTGGAGAAATAAAAGCGAGCTACCATCTCCTGCCGGTACCTCATTGCTATTGACTTCTATCTCAATATTGTCAATACCAAGTCCGGAAAAAGCAGCCATCACATGTTCAACACTTTTTACACCTACTCCATCTTTTTCTAATGTTACCAGCCGCTTTGTATCATAGAGCATTTCAATGTTTGCCGGTACTTTTGGATGACCCTCAACATCAGTGCGTACAAAAACAATACCTGTGTTTGCCAGAGCCGGTTTAAAGCGAAGTTTAACTTCTACTCCTGTAAATAAACCTATTCCAGAATACTCGACTACCCTTGAAATTGTTCTTTGAAGATTGTCCAAACTTTATTCCCTCGCCTTTTCTTTGGCATAGGAAGCATTTAAATTATCTATTACGTCTGATGTAATGTTAACGGACTCTGAATGATATAACACTGTTCTTATTCCTATTTTAAATTGAAGATCAGAGATTTGTCCACTTTTCAACTCAGGCTCTTCTTTTTTAATAATGAGATCAAAGTTATCTTGCTTTCCAATTTCTTCAATTTTCAGTACTACTTCTTGATATATGCTTTCGAAGAAATCTTTATATTTTTTAAGCAGTTGTCTCTCTGCGAATTTTGCATAACCTTCAAGCTCCACATTTTTTCTTTCCAACAAGTTTTCATTCTTTCCCCTACTTTCGCTGCCCAAATCAAGCAACTGAGTCTCTTCATCTAGATCTATAAGCTCTTTCCTTTTTTTATTTATTTCATCTTGAAATTCCTTTTCCTGCTCTTTGAGCTTCTGATCCAGATCAAGTCTCTTTTTGTACTTTTCGAATACACCGCCTATGTCTACTACGCCAATCTTAAAATCTTCTGCTTCGGCAGTTGCGATCTTTACATTTGTATAAATGAAACTTGCCAGTAAAGCAAGTACCAAGCACATAATTGGCGTTTTAACAGATGATAATTTCATAATATTAAATTCCTTTCCTAATTTATTAGAAGAAAAACAATAAAGGGTTTTCTAACGTCCTCCTCCAAAGTTAAATGTTATCGCTTGCTCATCATCAGAGTCTTTTCTTATGACTGGAAAACCAAAGTCAATGGCGACAACAGAGTTTCCCATAAAAGGCACTTTTGCTCTAAAACCGAAGCCTATTGTAGCGCGAAAGTTGCTAAGGTTTACGTCGTTTAGATCGGTATCCGCTTTTCCTGCATCAACAAAAAAAGCACCTCTGAGCATGTCACCGTAAACAGGCATAGTATATTCAGCTGATGCAAGGAGCATTGACTTACCGCCAACGTGTTCATTTGATGGCACATCATATGGCCCCACACCCCTGAAGGCAAAGCCTCGTATAGAATTAGCACCTCCGGCAAAAAAACGTTCGAAGATCGGCACACCTTCATCTGAAGTAGATTCAATAATGCCGAGTGTTCCTCCATACGAGAGAACATGCTTACCCCTCCAGTCAGGAAAGTTGAAGACGGTTTTGTACTTTTTTCCCTTTATTAGGAATTTTATTATATCAACATCGAGGCCTGAGAATTCCAGAGATGACGACACTTGGTAACCTCTTGAAGGGAGCATTCTGCTATCCCGCCTATCCAACATCGCCGTCAGTTCCAAGCTTAATTTGGCACTGCTTCCTTGTATGTCTTGTACAACAAGAGGTGCGTTACTGTCAACGTTTTGTATTCCAATTATCTCAAAGTTTGGAGTAATTCCTAGCCTCACTCCCTTGAGCACAGTCTTGCCAATACTCATTTTTGCGCCTTTTCTCTCTTCATCATAATCCTCTCTTCCGCGCCGGAATATATTAGCACTAAGTCCGAGACTGTACCCTGAATCAAAAATAGCAGGATTATTAAACGAAAACATACCTTCTGTTCTTTGAATTCCCGGACTAAATCTCAAAGTTATTGTGTGACCTCCGCCTCGAAATGCATTACCTGACATAAAGTCTTTCCAGTCTTTAGGCAAATCAAATATATCAAAATTTTTATCAGTATATGAGACATCACCGAAAAGTCCGGCATTGGCGCCAAATCCTCCACCAAACCTTAACATTCCAGTTCTGCCCTCTTTTACATTAACAATTGCATCTTTCGTATTATACTTTGTGCCAGGAAGGTAAGTAATTTCTGAAGCAGCACCGCTTTGGCTGTCAAAGTATCCTGTACCTGTCAATATCTGTTCACTTCTCTTAACTTTTACCGTGTCAAGCCTTTCTCCGGGAAAAAAGGTTAAATTCCTACGGATGACATTGTCCTTCGTCTTGTCATTACCAGATATTATAATTTTTTCTATGAAAAACCTTTCGTTTTCAAGAATATCGAATGTTATATCAATTTTTGGTTCAACTTGTTTATAGGCGTAGCCAGCTTGCACGTTTGCATTAAGATGGCCTTGCCTGCCATAGGCCATTCGTACGCTCTGCGAATCTTTTTGGAGTAGCTCTGGCATGAATGCGCTCCCTTTCCTTAGTTCGAGCATGCCAATTATCTCATTGTCAGTGTAAAGCTTATTCCCTTTTATATTTACATTGTCAACGTAATACCTTTCTCCTTCATCTATCGACACATGAATGAACATCTTTGTCCTATCTGAGCTATATTGTTCTTTCCATTTTACATCAGCATCTAACCATCCACCGCTCCCATAAAACGCTTTTATTCTATCAATGTCTTCTTCAAATTTACTCTTATCAAATTTACCCGCAAAGAAAAAGCCAGGAAACTTCCTCTTTTTCGTGGAAATGAGTTTAGCAAGTCTTTTAGAAGAGAATGTTTTGTTTCCTTCAAAGACTATCTCTTTAATGAAGATCTTTGAACCTTCTCGAATTTTGAATGTTATACTTACATAGCCATTTGTTACCTTCTCTTCACTTTTAACATCATTGAGTGAAAATCCTTTACCTTGGTAAATCTCACGAATTTTGTCTTCGTCCAGTTTTAGTAAGTAACGTTTTAAATAATCTCCTTCTCTTATCTGTATAGCGTCGCTGAGCTTTTTTGTCTTAACCTCATCGTTGCCTACAAAAACAATACTTTTTATGACAGGACGTTCCAGTACAAGGAAAATCACCTTGACTCCATCTTCGTATGGCTCTACTTCTACTTCTATGTTATCAAAGAATCCCAACAGCCAGATAGCATCAACATCCTGACTAATTGCTTTTGGGTCATAAATGTCTCCCTGGTTTGTTTTTATTGCAGCTTTTATTGTTGAACTGCTAACCCTGTCATTACCTTTAAATTCTATTTTCTTGACAACAGCCGAAGCAGCTTCGTTTCCCTGGGCATTAAGTAGTTTAAAACTATCTAATGATAGAAAAACGGCAAAAACAATAGCAACTATTTTAATCTGTTTATATGACATAGATCTATAATGTATCAAACGAATCTAATGATGCATCATTTATGTAGTTTTCAAATCTTAAAAATTGATTACGAAAAGTAAGTTTTATTTTACCAGTGGGGCCGTTTCTTTGTTTCGCAACGTCAACATCAACTTCACCTGGATTCTTAGTCGGATCGTAATAATCTGCTCTGTGCAGTAACATAATTACATCAGCATCCTGTTCAATCGATCCGGATTCACGCAAGTCAGACATTCTTGGAGTATGCCCTTCTCGTGTTTCTACTGAACGATTCA
>JABHIW010000087.1 GCA_018670825.1 Candidatus Scalindua sp.
AGAGATGGTGATGCCGGGAGATAATGCGAACTTGTTGATAGAGTTGATCACTCCGATAGCGATGGATAAGGAGTTGCGGTTTGCGATAAGAGAAGGTGGCAAAACCGTAGGAGCTGGTGTTGTTACTAAAATAATTGAATAATATAATATAAATAGAATAAGGTGTGATGGCGAACTATATAACAATGGCATGTACGGAGTGTAGCAGCAGGAATTATAGAACAAGTAAGAAGGTGAAGCAGGTAGAGCGCTTGGAATTAAAAAAATTCTGTAAATTTTGTAGGGCTCATACGCCACATAAAGAGCAAAAAAAATAGAAAGAGTAAGGTCTGTAGCTCTAATTGGCTAGAGCACTGGATTCCAAATCCAGGTGTTGGGGGTTCGAGTCCCTCCAGACCTGCCAGAATATTTTACGATTGGGTTACGATCATGACATTTCAGATTTATAGAAAGGGAGTTGGTGTATATGCAAGAGGTGCAGTGGCGGGTCTTTTTGGCCTTGCTGCATTGTTTGCGGCCTACTCTCTGTATGGGGCACTGATAGACCTTCCTGAGTTCTATGCTGGAGCCAGGGTGCCTTTGTTGGGTATTCGCTTGACATGGGGTGGCGTGGGTGCGTGTTCTCTTTTTGTTTTGTTTGGAATTTTTATTTGTTTGTTTACAACTGGTTTTGAGGTTGGGCTTAGTGGACTGGATAATAAGTCTAAAAAGGCAGTTGAGTTTTTCATAGAGACACAGGCAGAGCTTCAAAAGGTGTCGTGGCCGGCAAGGAGTGAGTTGATTGGGTCGACAATTGTTGTTGTCGTGTGTTTGGTTGTGATGGGCGTTTATGTTTTTTTTGTTGACTGGGTGGTGTCAACATTTATGAAGGCTATAGATATATTGTAAAATAGTTTTTTGTTCGGGTCCATGCCTATTCTAATATCATTTTGAGTGGTGCCAGCCGACTTTCTGCTAGATAAGCTTCTGTAGGAATTTGATTGTATTTTTAGTTTTGGTTAAGAAATTTAATTTTGTATTATGGCAAAAAAGTGGTTTGTGCTTCGCGTTCAAAGTAATAAAGAGGATAAGGTTAAGGGCGATTTAGAAAAGCGCATTAAAATCCAGGGGATTGAAGATCTTTTGCCTAGAATTTTGGTTCCAAGTGAAAAGGTGTCGGAGATCAAAGGTGGTAAGAAAAAGGTCGCCGAAAAAAAAATATATCCTGGCTATATAATGGCAGAGATAGAGGTTGATGAAAAAGGGGCTATTCCTGAAAATGTCTGGTATCTGATTCGTGATGTGCCTGGAGCGGGAGATCTTATTGGTGGTGACAATAGGCCGATAGCAATGGAGAATAGCGAAGTTGAAAAGCTATTGCAAGAAGTAGAGCGAGGGGAAGAAAAACCGAAGTCGAACATAGAATTTCTCATTGGTGACCGTGTGAGAGTTAAAGAAGGTCCATTTGAGAATTTTGAAGGAGTAGTTGAAGAGGTTTTGCCCACTAGTGGGTGTTTAAAGTTGATGCTTACGATTTTTGGCAGGCCTACTCCCGTGGAGCTGGAATACTGGCAGGTTGAGGCATTATAGGGTTATGATTTTCGAAATAGGGATTTTAAATGGCAAAAGAAGCTCTTACTAAAATAAAATTACAAGTTACTGGTGGTCAGGCTACGCCAGCTCCTCCTGTTGGTCCGGCATTGGGTCAGCATGGGGTTAATATTGGCCAGTTTGTTACTCAGTTTAACGAGAAGACCAAGGATTCTCCGGGGATGTTGTTGCCTGTGGAAATATCTGTCTTTAAAGACAAGTCCTTTACCTTTATCATTAAGTCTCCTCCTGCTGCTGTATTGCTCAAAAAAGCGGCGGGAATAGCAAAAGGTTCTTCAGAGCCGAACAGGGAGAAGATAGGTGTGGTTACGGGGGCGCAGATTGAAGAGATTGCAAAAATAAAAATGCCAGATCTTAATGTAAATAAACTTGAAATGGCTAGCAGGATTATAGAGGGGACCGCTCATTCTATGGGTCTGAAGGTAGAGGGTTAGAAATATTTTGATTTGTGAAGGATATTAATAATGAAGGCTAGAAGTAAGCGTTATAAAGAATCAAGTAAGATAGTTGAACAAGCGAAGGAATACGAAGTGGGAGAGGCGGTGTCAATCGTAAAGGCTTTTAAGAAGGCTAAGTTCGATGAGGCTGTTGATATAGTTATGAAGCTGGGAGTTGACCCTAAGCATTCAGATCAATTGGTTCGGGGGTCGTTCTCGTTGCCGAAGGGGATTGGGAAAGAGGTTAGGGTTGTGGTATTTGCCAGTGGGGAAGACAAGATAGCGATGGCGCGAGAAGCTGGTGCTGTTGAGGCTGGTGGTGATGATTTGCTGGCAAAGGTCGAAGGTGGTTGGATGGATTTTGATGTAGCGATTTCTACACCGGATATGATGGGGAAAGTCGGTAAATTGGGTAGGGTTTTGGGTCCTCAGGGCAAGATGCCGTCTCCAAAATCAGGTACTGTAACGAATGATATTCTTAATACAGTTAAGGAGTTTAAGGAAGGGAAGATAGAGTACAGAACTGATGCTGGTGGAAACGTCCATGTTCCCGTTGGTAAAGTCTCTTTTCCTGATGAAGACTTGGTTGAAAATATTAACTCGTTTATAAGACATATTGTAGGCAATAGGCCGCCTGCAGCGAAGGGCACCTTTGTGCAGAAAATATCAATTTCATCTTCTATGGGTCCAGGTGTCAGGATTGCACTGGCGGCATAGTCAAACTATTATAAAGTAACAAAAAATGTCAAAAGCGTTAAAAAAATTAATTGTTGAAGAGCTTATTGCAGACTATAGAGATAAAAAGAACCTTGTTTTGGTGAATTTTAAGGGGATTGATGCTCAGCAGACTAATATTTTAAAGAGAGATCTGAGTGAGAAAAATATTAAAGCGCGGGTTGTTAAAAATTCCCTTGCCGCCATTGCGTTTAAAGAGGTAGGAATTGAGACGTTGGGGCAGATGCTTGCGGCGCCAACTGTTGTTGCGACAAATGAAGACGATCCTGTAGAGCTGGCGAAGACGTTGAAAAAGTATTCTAAAGAGATATCGGGTTTTGATATTGTGGGTGGATGGGTGGATGGGGAGCTGATGTCAGTTGAAGACATTAGCACCTTGGCATCAATTCCGCCTAGAGAAGTGGTCTTAACGCAAATAGTATTTGCAGTGCAGGCTCCTATGGTTCAGGTGGCAAACGTTTTCAATGCTACGGCAAAAAGCCTTTGTCAGGTTTTACATGCGATAAAAGAAAAAAAGAGTGAAGTTTAACATAAATAAGGATTGAAAGGTAAAAGGAGGGAACTATGACAACAGATACAGAGTTGGAGAAGGCTGAGTATACTGAAAAAATTACCCAGGTATTAGATCTTGTTGAGGGAATGAGCTTGCTTGAGGCTTCTCAATTGGTGAAGGCATTTGAAGAGAAGTTTGGCGTTTCTGCTTCCGCTGCAATGGTTGCGCCTGCTGGTATGGCACCTGCTGCTGGTGGAGAGGCTGCAAAAGAAGAAAAAACTGAATTCGATGTTGTGTTAAAAGAGGTTGGTCCAAATAAAATTCAGGTTATTAAGGCTGTTCGTGCAGAAACGGCACTTGGGTTAAAAGAGGCAAAGGCATTAGTAGATGCCGCGCCGAAACCGATTAAAGAAGGTGTTGCGAAGGACGAGGCAGAGAAAATTAAGAAGGCTTTAGAAGATGCTGGTGCAGTTGTAGAACTTGCATAATATCTTTATTGAGTTCAACGTTTGAAGAGATAGCTATGAAAAAGATGGATATAAGGAATTATAGTAAGGTTCCGGATGTGATTGAATTTCCCAACCTGATTAGAACGCAGACAAAGTCTTATTCTGCTTTTTTGCAGGAAGATGTGCTTCCGCACAAGCGTAAAGATCGCGGATTAGAAGCTATATTGCGGGAGACATTTCCGATTAGCAACTACGACGAGACCGTTTCTCTTGACTATATAAAATACGAAATTGGAAAGCCTCGGTATACTCCGGATGAGTGTAGGAAACTGAAATTGATTTACGGTAAACCTCTCAGGGTTTGGTTAAGGCTAAATAAGGAGGAACCAGTAGAGGAGGCTGTTTACCTTGGGGAGATCCCTGTCATGATTGGCGGTGGCGAATTCATAATAAATGGAACAGAGAGGGTTATTGTGACGCAGCTCCACAGATCTCCAGGGGTCGACTTTGTTGAGGAGATGCAGGCTGAAAAAAGATTGCACTCTTGCAGGATTATTCCTGAAAGGGGCAGTTGGATTGAGATGGAAGTTAGTAAAAAGAATATATTAACGACAAGGGTTGATCAAAGTGGTAAATTTCCTGCGACTTGTTTCCTGCGGGCTATGTCAGAAAAGTATTCAAAAGATGAAGATATTATCAGGCTTTTTTATGACACAGAAACAGTCAGCATTAAAGATTCTGCTACCATAAGCGAACTTAAGGATAAATATATAGTGGGTCGGTTGATAAACCCACAAACAGGTGAAATTATATTAGAAGCTGGTCGTCAAATAACAGAGGGTGTGGTTGATATACTATCAAACTCAAACTTGAAAAAGGTTGAAGTTATTATAAATATGAATGATTCGTTGATTCTCAATACTTTGGAAGCGGACTATACAGAATCACATGAGGATGCGTTGCTCAAGGTCTACACAAGGTTTAGGCCTGGAAACCCACAGCAGCTGGATAAGGCAAGGCAACTGTTTCATGATAAATTTTTTGATTCAAAAAGATACAAACTTGGCCTTGTAGGTCGTTTCAGGTTGAATCGGAAGTTAGGGCAAGAAGTGTCTGTTGATGAAATGACATTGAAGCCTGAGGATTACATGAATTCTATAAAATACATAACAACGCTTAGGAAAGATGAAGGAAGCATTGATGATATAGATCATCTTGGCAATAGGCGTCTTCGGACTATTGATGAGTTATTCGGTGAGGAATTACGCAAAGGATTTCTTAAGCTCAGGAGAACTGTTCAGGAAAGAATGAATATTAAAGATTACGAACAGTTGACGCCAAGAATACTCATAAACTCTAGAACGATATTTTCCGCAATCGAATACTTTTTTAGCCGTGGTGAACTTTCTCAGGTTCTGGATCAGACTAATCCTTTAGCACAGCTTACGCATGAGCGCCGACTAAGTGCCTTGGGACCTGGCGGACTCAATAGAAAGAGGGCTGGTTTTGAAGTTAGGGATGTTCATCTATCGCATTATGGACGTATATGTCCTATTGAGACACCAGAAGGTACAAATATAGGATTGATTGCATCGCTAAGTATATACGCTTCAACAGACGAGTATGGTTTCTTGATATCTCCTTACATAAAGATCAAAAACGGTAAAATAACAAAAGAAGTTGTTTATCTTCGTGCAGATGAAGAAGAAGGCAAGACTCTTGCTCCGGCTGATACAAATGCTAGTTTTGAAAATAATGCTTTAAATACTGACGTTCTTTCGCGCTTTAGTGGGGATTTCAAACTGGTAAATGTAAAGGATGTTGATTACATGGATGTCTCTCCGAAGCAATTAGTAGGCGTTTCTACAAGCCTTATCCCGTTTCTAGAGCATAGCGACGCGAACAGGGCTTTGATGGGTTCTAATATGCAAAGACAAGCGGTGCCACTTTTATGTACGGAACCACCTCTTATTGCTACGGGTATGGAAAAGGTTGTTGCGCAGAATTCCAGTATGGTTGTTCGGGCGGAAAATGCAGGTACGGTTACTAAGGTAGAGGGAGTAAGGATCGTTATTGACGATAGTGATGTTTATGAGTTGAGGAAATATGTCGGTTTGAACGAGGGGACCTGCTTAAACCAGAAACCTATAGTAGTTGAAGGGCAAAAAATAAAAAAGAATGAAATTATTGCAGACGGAGCTGCAACTTGTAATGGTGAATTAAGCTTGGGCAAGAATGTGTTGATAGCTTTTATGACATGGGATGGCTACAATTTTGAGGATGCGATGGTGATTAGTGAAAGCTTACTTAAGAACGATAGTTATACTTCGATACATAGAGATGAGTTTGAGGTTGAGATCAGGGAGACAACTCTTGGTAGAGAAGAGTTTACCAGGGACATACCGAATGTGTCTGAAAAGGCGCTCAGCAATTTAGATGAGAATGGTATAATTCGCATTGGAACAAGCGTAAAGCAAGGAGATATTCTTGTGGGGAAAATTGCGCCAAAGAGCAGGAGTGAGCTGTCTCCAGAAGAAAAACTGCTTTATGCGATTTTTGGTAGAGCTGGAGAGGATGTTAAGAACGTTTCTTTAGAGGTGCCATCCGGGGTTGAGGGCATTGTAATAAATACACAGCTTTTTTCTAGAAGAGCGAATCTTTCAGATGATAAAAAGAAACAAATTGCAAATGAAGAAAAAAGTGAAGAAGAGAAATTTGATAAGGCTATATCAAAAGAATTTATAAAAATGATCAAAGAGCTGGAAGAGGTCTTCGGTGGTTCACTTGTATATTTAGAGACTGACCGGCAGTTGAAGGTGTCAAATACAACAGATGTTGCGTATGTTCTGGAGTTACAGGAGCAGTTTGATATTAAGGCATTTGATTCAGGTAGTAATAAAAAGAAAAGTGACAAGGCGTTAAGTATTTGCGATGAATATAACGGAAAAATTGAATCTTTGCTGGAAGATAAAAAATCAAAAATCAGTCAATTAAAAAGAGGTGATGAATTACCAAGCGGCGTTTTAGAAGTGGCTAAGATTTCTATTGCAACGAAAAGACGGCTGTCTGTTGGAGATAAAATGGCAGGAAGGCATGGTAATAAAGGTGTTATTGCTAAAATACTACCCGTCGAAGACATGCCGTGTTTGGAAGATGGAACACCAGTTGAAATGATTCTGAATCCCTTGGGTGTGCCTTCCAGGATGAATGTAGGGCAAATACTGGAGTTACATTTGGGACTGGCGGCAAAAAAATTAAATTTCCAGGCAGTTACGCCGATTTTTGATGGAGCTAAAGAATCTGAAGTGTTGGACGCATTGAAGGAGGCTGGACTTCCCGAGGACGGTAAGAGTGTTTTGTACAATGGGCGTACAGGGGAGCCATTTGATCAAAATGTAGCTGTGGGTTATATGTACATGTTGAAACTACATCACTTGGTTGATGAGAAAGTGCATGCCAGGGCTACGGGACCGTATTCATTAATAACACAACAGCCTCTAGGTGGAAAAGCAAGATTTGGTGGACAAAGATTTGGAGAAATGGAAGTGTGGGCATTAGAAGCTTACGGGGCGGCTTACAACTTACAGGAACTTCTAACAGTAAAAAGTGATGATGTTGAAGGACGTACAAGGATTTATGAGTCTATGGTTAAAGGGAAAAACACGCTGGAAGCGGGAACTCCAGCATCCTTCGAGGTGCTTGCAAAGGAGGTTGAGGGACTTGGGCTTTCTTTAACGTTGGAAAAGGACGTATTATAGGCGGATTTTGTTGTTGTAGAAATTGCATTAAGTGGAAAGTTGAAACGTTTAATTTGCCTCATATTATTAAAAAGATAAGATTATGACAGTCAGTACATACGAAAAAATAAACGAATATAGTTCTGTAAGGATCTCGTTAGCGTCAACAGAAGATATGAAGGGTAAATCATATGGCGAGGTCAAAAAGCCAGAAACGATAAATTACCGTACATATCGCGCAGAGAAGGACGGATTGTTTTGTGAAAGAATTTTCGGTCCTGAGCGTAATTGGGAATGTTTTTGCGGGAAATATAAAGGTATAAAACATAAAGGTATTGTTTGTGATAGGTGTGGCGTTAAAGTGACTCATTCACGTGTAAGAAGGAAAAGGATGGGACATATTGGATTGGCGGCACCGGTAGTGCATATATGGTTTTTTAAGGCAATGCCTTCGAGAATTGGAACACTGCTAGGCATGAAAACAAATGTTTTGGAGAGGATTATATATTTCCAGGGTTATGTTGTTATAGATGCGGGAGCCACACCGCTTAAAGAATATCAATTATTGTCGGTAGATGAGTTTGCAGAGGCGCAGGCAACATATGGGGGAGATGCTTTTAGTGCAGATATGGGTGCTGAGGCAATTCGAACAATACTCAGAAATCTAGACTTAGAGAAAACATCAAAGGATCTCAGGATCGCACTTACTGAAACAAAATCAAAACAGAGAACAAAAGATATAATAAAACGACTTGCAATAGTTGAAGCTTTTAAAGATTCAGGGAACGAGCCGGAGTGGATGGTTATGGATGCTGTGCCCGTAATTCCTCCGGATTTGAGACCTTTGGTGTTATTGGAAAGCGGAGACTTTGCCAGTTCGGATCTTAATGATCTTTACAGGCGTATAATTAATCGAAACAACCGACTGAAAAAACTTATAGATCTTAATGCGCCAGAGGTAATAATCCGTAATGAAAAAAGAATGCTACAGCAGGCAGTAGATGCTCTGTTTGATAATGGGAGGGGAAAACGTCCTATTTTAGGGAGCAATAGTCGTCCTTTAAAGTCTCTGACTGATATGATTAAGGGTAAGCAGGGGCGATTTAGGGAGAATTTACTTGGTAAAAGGGTAGATTACTCGGCACGTTCCGTAATTGTTGTAGGTCCTGAACAGAAACTAAGTCAATGTGGTATTCCAAAGAAGATTGCTTTGGAACTGTTTCAACCATTTATAATTAGGCGTTTAAGAGAAATTGGATTGGCAGATACAATAAAAAGTGCTAAAAAAATGTTGGTAAGACAAGATGAGGAAGTTTGGGATATTCTTGATGATGTAGTGAGAAGGCATCTGGTTTTGCTTAATAGAGCTCCTACTCTACATCGAATGGGAATTCAGGCGTTTGAGCCGGTTCTAGTTGAAGGGAATGCAATCAAACTTCATCCTCTGGTATGTCGCGGTTTCAATGCTGATTTTGATGGTGACCAAATGGCGGTGCATTTGCCACTTTCTGTTGAAGCACAAATTGAGGCAAGAACGCTGATGTTGTCTACTAACAATATTTTTTCTCCTGCGTCGGGAGAGCCTGTGATTACGCCTTCGCAAGATATTGTCTTGGGTATATATTATTTGACCACTATGGTGGGTGGGAAAGAAAATAAAGAAAAAATAAAAAGCTTCAGTAGTTATGATGAGGTGTTAATGGCATATGCGCTAAATAAAGTTAAAGTTCATGCGCAAATTAATCTCAGGTTAGACTCTGGCAAAGTTGTAAAAACTGATGCTGGAGAACAGGTAGCGGATGGGCTATGTGCAACTACTGTCGGTCGCATTGTCTTTAATGAAACCTTGCCTCCTGAAATGCCATTTTATAACTATCCTCTCGACCATCAGTCAATAAAAGGTGTTATTCAGGATTGTTATAAAATACTTGGAAAAGAAGCGACTATTGATTTATTAGACAAAGTAAAAGAGATTGGTTTTAAGGAGTGTACGAAGGCTGGCCTCTCCCTTTCAATAATGGATTTAAGGATGCCTAAGAAAAAGGCACAAATATTAGAAAAGACCCAGAAAGAGGTTGAAAAAACACAGAAGCTATACCACAGGGGTATAATTACTGAGGGTGAAAGATATAATCAGGTTATAGATACTTGGACATATGCCGGAGAAATGGTGGCAGAAGAGATGCTTGACGAGCTTAAAAATGATATAAGAGATGGGAAGCCGTATGTTAATCCGGTCTATTTGATGTCTGCATCGGGTGCCAGAGGCAGCACGCAGCAGTTAAGACAGCTTGCGGGTATGAGGGGTTTAATGGCAAAGCCGTCAGGCAAGATAATAGAGACACCAATTAAGGCGAACTTTCGTGAAGGGTTAAGCGTGCTAGAGTATTTCAGCTCAACACACGGTGCAAGAAAAGGTCTAGCTGATACAGCCTTAAAAACTGCCGATTCAGGATATTTAACCAGGAAGCTTGCAGATGTGGCTCAAAACGTTATCATAACCAGTCAAGATTGCGGTACCGTGAATGGGATTAGTAAGAGTGCGGTATATAGGGGTGATCGTGTGGAGGTTCCACTTAACAGGATTATAACCGGTAGGGTGTCTTTGAATAATATTGTTGATTTGATTAAAGATGAAGAAATAGTTAAGGAAAACGAACTTATAACAGAAGAGAAAGCAAAGCAAATTGAGGCACTGGGATATGAGAAAATTCGTGTGCGTTCACCATTAACATGTGAAATGGCACAAGGTTTATGTGTTAATTGTTTTGGTATGGATCTTTCTAAAGGTAAAATGATAGAAGAGGGTACTGCGGCGGGGATAATTGCGGCTGAATCAATTGGAGAGCCTGGTACTCAGCTAACAATGAAAACATTTCATATCGGCGGAACTGCAACACGGTCTATTGAAGAGTCGGAAATAAGGATTAGGAGAGCGGGTCGGGTTAATTATAGTGACAGCTTGAATGTCGTGGAAAATCAAGACGGAGAAAACATTACTCTTAGCGGTAATGGAGAAATATATATCGTTAATGATAAAGGCCGTCAGATTGAAAAACATGTTGTGCCTCTAGGTGCATCGATTCTGGTAAAAGATAACGAAAAAATTGCAGTGAATCGAGCAATTGTAAAGTGGGACCCTCATATGACACCAATTCTTTCTGAGATGGCGGGTAAGGTTCGTTTCGAAGATGTAATAGAAAACAAAACAATGCGGAAGGAATATGATTCTGTAACGCGTATCAAAAGAAAAGTGATTATAGAGCATAAAGGAGATCTTCATCCTCAGTTAATTATTGAAGATAGTACGGGGAAAATCCAAGGGCTTTATCCAATACCGGAGAAGGCACATATAGAGGTAGAAGAGAATGCAAAAGTTGTTGCCGGTACTCTTCTTGCTAAAACTCCACGAGAGATTACGAGAACAGAGGACATAACCGGTGGACTGCCCCGTGTATCAGAGATTTTTGAAGCAAGAAGGCCAAAGGATCCTGCTGTAATGAGTGAAATAGATGGCACCGTTGAGCTTGGAGAAAAAAAGAGAGGAAAAAGGACAATAATTGTTAAAGGGGAATCCGGAATGGAAGTAGATCATCTTGTTCCTCGTGGTAAGCATTTAAGGGTGAACAGGGGGGATCGTGTTAAAGCGGGAGATGCATTGGTAGAAGGTCCTCTTGTTCTTCAAGATATTTTAAGGATTTGTGGTGAAGAGGAGTTGCAGCAGTATACGTTGAAGGAGGTTCAGAATGTTTACCGCTCGCAGAACGTACCAATTGATGATAAGCATGTTGAAATAATTATTGGACAGATGTTAAGAAAAGTGCAGGTAAGCGAGCCTAATGATACTGATTTGTTGCCAGGTACGGTTCTTGATAAATTTAAATTTAAAGAAATAAACATGGAAGTTATACAACGAGATGGAAGACCTGCAGCAGCTGAACCCTTGTTGTTAGGAATTACTAAAGCTTCGGTTCAATCAGAAAGCTTTATTTCTGCAGCGTCTTTTCAGGAGACAACAAAGGTGTTGACGAAAGCTGCATTAGAAGGAAACAGAGATATGCTTGTGGGCTTAAAGGAAAACGTAATTCTTGGACATCTAGTTCCAACTGGCACAGGGTATAAGCCGTATCATGCAATGCTTAACAAAAAAGGTGAAATAGAATCAACAAGTGATAAGATTAAAGATGTCGAGGTTAAAGAGAAGGACGAGCACTTGTCAGTGTTATCTAATTGAGATAGAGGAACAATATATGCCAACAATAAATCAGCTAGTAAGAAAAGGTAGAAAAAAGATAAAAAGTAAAAGTAAAAGTATTGATTTAGACAGGTGTCCTCAAAAGAAGGGTGTTTGTCTTCAGGTAATGACACGGACACCGAAAAAACCGAACTCAGCATTGAGAAAAGTAGCGAGAGTAAGATTGACTAACAAAAAAGAGGTTACCGCTTATATTCCGGGAGAGGGTCACAATTTGCAGGAGCATTCAATAGTCTTGTTAAGAGGTGGGAGGGTTAGAGATCTTCCGGGTGTTAAATACCATATAATAAGGGGTAGATTAGACACTGCCGGTGTAGAAGGTAGAAAACGTGGTAGATCTAAATACGGAGCAAAGAAATCTAAATAATATGTAAATTTATTTGTTAATTAGTGAGGTAGGAGATAATTCATGGCACTGCAATATAGAAGCACGGAAGTTTTTCATCAGCCTGATGTGCGTTTTGGAAGTATGTTAGTAACTAAATTTATAAATAACTTAATGCATGAAGGTAAGAAAAGTGTTGCCGAAAAGGTATTTTATAAAGCCATGGAACTCATAGGGTCTAGATTTGAAGATAAAGAGCCACTAGAGGTATTTGAAGGTGCTATTGCTAATGTGAAGCCACTGGTTGAAGTGAAATCAAAGCGTGTCGGAGGGGCGACTTATCAAGTCCCAATTGAGGTGTCAAGGAAGAGGCAATTGTCGCTGGCAATAAGATGGATACTTGCAGCAACGCGAAGTAAAAAGGGTAAAGCTACATATTTAAAACTTGCAGATGAACTGTCTGATGCATATAAAAAACAAGGTGTGTCAATTACAAAAAGGGAAAATACTCACAAAATGGCAGAAGCAAATAAGGCTTTTGCTCATTTTGCGTGGTAACATTTAATATTGGTGTATTATGGAAAAAGATAAACTATCAAATCTCAGGAATATTGGAATTGCAGCTCACATAGATGCAGGGAAAACTACAACTACGGAACGGATTCTTTTCTATACCGGTAAGAACTTTAAGCTAGGTGAAGTTCACGAAGGTACCGCAACTATGGACTGGATGGAGGAAGAGCAGAAGCGTGGTATTACTATTACATCTGCAGCGACTACATGCTTTTGGAATGATTATCAGATAAATGTAATAGATACACCAGGGCACGTAGACTTTACCATTGAAGTTGAAAGGTCTCTGAGGGTTTTAGACGGCGCAATATGCGTTTTTTGTGGAGTTGGTGGTGTTGAAGCACAAACAGAAACAGTCTGGAGACAGGCTAATAAATATAAGGTTCCACGAATTTGTTTTGTTAATAAAATGGACAGAATGGGTGCTGATTTTATAAAAGTTTTCAACGATATCAAGGATAAATTGAACAAAAATATCGTTGCCGTTCAGCTCCCTATTGGTAAAGAAAAAAACTTTGAAGGTATGGTTGATTTAATAAAAATGAAAGCTATAATAACAGTCGTTGATGATGCAAAGTCTGGTTCGGAGTATGAAGAGCGTGAAATACCAGAGGATATGCTGGAGGAAGCGACGTTATATAGAGAGATGCTGATTGAGGGCATTGCTGACAAAGTTGATTGGTTCATGGAAAAATATCTAAGCGAGAGTGCCTTTAGTGAAGAAGAAATTATGAGTGCCTTGCGTGAAGGAACAATCAAGTACGGATTGATGCCGGTGTTATGTGGCTCAGCATTCAAAAACAGGGGGGTTCAGCAGTTGCTTGATGCTGTGTGTGACTATTTGCCGTCACCTCTTGATATTCCACCAATAAAAGGTATAAATACAAAAGACGATACTGCTACAGAAAGGAAGCCCACCGCAGATGAGCATTTGAGTGCACTGGCTTTCAAGATTGCCTCTGACAAGCATGGGGATCTTACATACCTGCGAATTTATTCAGGAACGCTAACATCAGGACAAAGGCTTTATAATCCAAGAACAAGGAAGAAAGAGTTGGCAAGTCGTATATACAGTATGCATGCGGATAAACGTGAGCAGTTGGAAGCAGCTATTGCAGGTGATATTGTTGCGGTAGTGGGTTTTAAAGATACTGGTACCGGAGATACGATATGTTCTGAGGATCATCCCGTGATTCTAGAGAAAATAGAATTTCCGGAAACGGTTATTTCTATGGCAATAGAGCCAAAGACGGAAGTAGAAAAAGAGAAATTAGCTATTGTGCTAGCTAAATTGGCGAAAGAGGATCCGACGTTTAAGATACACACGGATTCTGAAACGAGCCAATTGATTATCTCTGGGATGGGTGAGTTGCATCTTGAGGTTTTAAAAAACAGAATGCTGAGTGAGTATAAAGTAAACGCAAATGTTGGTGCTCCTCGGGTTTCATATAGAGAAACGATACAACGTGAAGCAGAAATTGATGAAAAATTTGTTAAACAAACAGGAGGGCGTGGACAATACGCTCGTGTAGAAATAAGGCTGGAGCCGCATATGGGAGAGAAGCCTGTTGTGTTCGAAGATAAGATAAAGGGCGGTGTGATTACTAAGCCATATATAAAATCTGTAGAAAAAGGTATTATGGATGCTGCAAAAAGCGGAGTATCAGGTGGTTATCCTCTTGTGAATATAAAGGTGACTTTGCTGGACGGAGACATGCATGCTGTTGATTCGTCGGAGTTCGCCTTTTACAATGTTGCGGGTGTTGCTTTGAGAAAGGCAGTAGAAAAAGCTAAATCCGTATTACTGGAGCCCATAATGAAGATAGAGGTTACGGTTCCTGAAAATTATCTTGGTGATGTGCTTGGAGATTTTAACAGTAGAAGGGCTATTGTAGACGAAATGGTAAATGATGGAGACCTGAGAGTGATTAAGGGTAAGGTGCCTTTGGCTGAAACTTTTGGGTATTCGAGTGTTTTAAGATCCGTAACTCAAGGTAGGGGCACATATACTATGGAGCCTTGCGAGTATAAACCGGCACCGGCAAAAGTTTATAGTAACGTAACATAATTTTGGACAATTATATGTTGTTTTGGGAGGTTAAAGAGTATGGCCAAGGAAGTATTTGAAAGGACGAAGCCGCATGTTAATGTAGGAACTATTGGACATGTGGATCATGGTAAGACTACACTGACGTCAGTGATAACGAATACACTGGCTAAAAGTGGATTTGCCAAGAGCAGGGCATTTGATTCGATAGACAATGCGCCAGAGGAGAGG
>JABHIW010000044.1 GCA_018670825.1 Candidatus Scalindua sp.
GTAGCTGAATTCAAGAAATGGATCACGTCCAGCATAGTCTTTAAACGCAATAACCAGAGGCTCTCTGTCAAGCGTCATCGGGGTAAAAAGCCCTTCAACACCATGAAAGGATGAATAGAAATCGATCTTTTCAAAGGAAAAGAGTATGTCAAAGATCTTTCCCTCGTTACCGTGCCGTGATTTATTGCACAGGTTTCTCTCGCTCAGAGGAAGGTGCTGGTATCTGAAGCTTTCACGTATCTTACGTTTTATAATTTCCAGCAGTTCTAGAAAAGTGACGTCAGGTTCAGCCTGTATGCGTAACGGAATGACTCCAATAAATAATCCAACCGTATTTTTTTCGGTGTTATTTCTTCTATTGAGAACGGGAATACCAAAAACAATATCTTCCTTTCCATAGATACGGCTGAAATAACTATAAAAAACACCTAAAACAAACTGGAAGGCGGAAAATCCTTTACTCGCAGCTTCATCGGTAATCCTGTTATAAAAATCCCGTGGTAAGGACAGGTTTTTATGAGAGTTGATCTGATTAACGTTTTCAACTGTATGTCTGAATCTCGGGAGTAAAGGATCAGGGGCATCGTTGAGATTTTCAGTCCAATACTCCTGAGCTTTTTTATACTGCCCGGATTTGAAATATTCGCTATCATGTAATGCGTACTCTCTATAGGAATTACCTGGGGTTACCTTAACCGTGCTGTCTTTTTTTAACTCCGTATATAATTCTCCGACTCTCGTGACTACCGATGAAATGCTCCATCCATCAATAATCATGTGATGAAATTTAGAGAACCATACATAAAACTCACTAGAAACCTTGATTAAGGTGAAATTGAAAAGATGATTGCCATACAAGAGGAACGGTTTTTCAAACTCCTTACGCATCCATGCAAGGCACCTGTTATTAGGGTCTTGATCATCGGAGAAATCCTCAACATGGAGCTCAGCATCATTTGATTGTACGAATCTCTGATACGCGATACCCCCATACTTTTCCAGCACGATCTGAAGCGCATCGTTTTCCTCAACAACGCAGTTTACTGCCCGGTAAAACACATTACAGTCTACTGCCGCTTTTATCTCTACAAATCCGCCAATATTATAGATAGGAGAATCCGGAAAGAGCTCCTGCTCCAGCCATATTTCACGCTGATTTGCCGTTAAAAAAACTAAATCGTCTTTATTGTTTGAAGTCATAGTCGGTTACAATTAAGTTTAAGTTTTTTAAATAAATATTTATTATCAAATCTGTAGGGCTCGTTTCCCCGCCTGAATGACAAGTCGGGCAGGTAATGAAATCATGCTGAGCTAAGTCGAAGCATTTAACTTGGTATTTAGTCTCCCTGACAATGAGGAATGACCCCTCCTTTGGCCAACATATTCTAATACGGTATTCATTGCTGTGTTCTTCATCATATCGCTGTTTATGAAGATTGAAAAACAGACATATACCTTCAATTTCACATTGTTATATTATACACTTTAGCAAGTTAACTCAATATCCATTATTTATTATATATTTATGATTTTAAAACTTTGAAATATTTGGTATGAACAAAAAAAATTGAAGGAGTTGCCGATTTATATTATTGCACTCATATTATAATTTTCCGGTTAATCATAACGGCTTATTAAAGTAAGAAGATGAAAATAGGGAAAAATATGTTTGTATACATGCAATTATGCTTAAATTCCCGAACGGTGATGTTCGATCGCAAAAATAGGACCCAGAACAACGTCTGAAAATTTTCCGGATGATTGGGACAGGACAGGACACAAAAAAGTTATTTACATTTAGTGTCCATTTTTTATTGACTTCAACAATAAATAACTTTATCATCCCGTTTCAAAATAAATCGGTTTTACCATAGTCGAAGCTACGCCACATCTTGTGGTAAGATCCGTTAACGTTAATTAAGTTCTTATTTACAAGGAAGTTTATAGATGAACTTTATGACAGCACACAGCCATTCTCAAATCACAATTTCTTTACATAACAGACTTGTAAATAAAAAAGAAACCACTCATGCATACGAAACAGATCTGCTTTTTATGGGTACAATAAAGAATGCAGTTTTTCTACAAAAAGCAGACGACCTTGGAGGCTTATTTATTATGAAGCAAGCTTAAATGAAAACGATGCAAAGGCAAGAGAAAGGTATTTGAAGTCAGGTATGGGTAAACGTTATTTGCAAAATAAATTACCGTTATTTTTCGACAATAATCAAGCTAATTTCTAACGGGGTTTGCAATACATATGCTTGAATCGGGAGTCAATATTCGTGTCCTTCAAGAGTTGCTTTGCCACAAAGATGTTACTAAAACAGAAATTTATACCCATGTAATGAATAAGGATTTCAGTTGTCTAATAAGTCCTTTGTTGGAGCAGGAAAATGAATAGAAATATATAGTATTATTATATGGCAATTTTGCATGATATTGCAATATATCGTTATTATCATGCATTATTGTTCAAGAGTAACGAGTTATGTATAAGATAAAAAATGAATTTTACAGCTAAATTATTATTAGCAATACCGATTATTCTTTTTATTTTATTTTGGACTGTGATTATTCAAAAATTATATACGGAACCTGTAAAAGATCAAATCTTCATGGGTTCTATCATAACTTTCATTGGACTGTATTTCGCCGTATCAAAAAATTACATTGGGAGAAAAGTATTTTTAAAAACCTCACTGCTTGGTGAAGACCCATATACTTATTAGTTGATAAATAAGAACATAACGAATAAGGTTAGATTGTGTGAGGAACGAACCACGATCTGAACCGTTTGTTGAACAAGCTAAATAAAATAGGAAAGGTTTTACCATGAGTGAAAATGAAAAACAAACAGTAGCCAAAAAATTTTATAGCTTACTCAAAAATGCCAATCACAAAAAAGTTCTAACTCTTTTGTTGCCTTTTCAAATTGGAGCTTCTTTATCAGAGTTTCTATTTGGAAATGAGTTACAAGAATTTATTTCCCGCCTAAATAATGAGTCTGAAGAACGGCAATTTCAAATTATTAAAATGCTTGAAATGCTTATGGACATTAAAACTGACCAATTGTATCCTGTTTTAACAATAGGTAGTGCAAATGCAGAAACTATCTTTAAATGTGGAGAAGATATTATTTTAGGAAATAAGCATAATTCGGAAATGGTAAATTTGTATGGGGGGAGTGGCGTCAACTTTGCCATGAGACTGTTGGCAGGAGGAGACTTAGCAATACCTGTATTACCTGTGGGGGATGACGATGTAGGTAGAAAAATAATAGAGGCCATTAGGAATACTGCTGAGGACACAAAAACTCCCAAACCAATAATAAACTTTTTGGGTACCGATAAATATCTCCACAAAGGCATCAAGACTCCTACCTCAGGAATACTAATCAGTGGAGCTAAGCGGACCATATTCAAACAAAATTTGGAAGGGCAGGAATATTTCCATGAGCATCTTCTTGCACAACTAAAGGACATAGAGGATATTTTTAGCAACAATTTTGGTACTGTTATGATAGGGCATATCCAAAGCGATAAGAAGAGTGGCACATCGACAAAAGAAATTTTAAATAGGTATCAAAATAGAGCACTAATATACACGGTGCTTGGCAATAGCCAAATTGGTCATGGATTGGATTTTTGGGAAAAAGAAGAAGAGAATATTTTTAATTATATAGACGTATTTCAACTGAATATGGAAGAAGCAAAAAGGCTATTTAGAAATGGTCAGTGCAGCATGACGTCAGAACAGATACTAGAGTGGTTTAGAAAGAAGAAACTGTCTGCTGTCCTTACATTAGACAAATTTGGAGCAATAGGAACATATAGGGATTCAGAATATGTTTATGTCGCTTATCCTTTGTTAAGTGAAAGAGAAGTAATCGATAGCACTGGTGCTGGTGATGCTTTTGCGGCGGGCATGGTTTCTTACTTAGGTAATAATAGGGATTTTGATGACGTAGGCTTTAGTAAAGCGATGCAGAAAGGAAGACTGTGGGCCTCATGTGCGTGCAAACACGTTGGTGGAACAGGAAAACAACCAAGTTCTCATTTAAAGGAATTTATTAGAAAAAATCCAGGATATGACAAAAAAAACATTGAAGTTAGGGAGGTTAATCACACGCAGGAACTATTAAAGTTCATTGATTTGATTTATCAGTAATAGACTTTTTAAAGAAACAATATTTAACAAGTAATTTCAGTTTACCCAAAACAGCACACGGTTTTTTGGTAGGTTTGTTTGCTATCATTATTTTTTCAGTTTATCAACAGGTATTCTGTTTTTTGTTTTGGGCAGCTGAATTTGGTCGTTATTCAAAAGCAAAGGGACAGGCATATAATGATCAACACAACGGTATCCGTCTTTTTGTCACAGGTAGCGCTTTAGGCGGTCAACGAGCATAGGTATAATAAGCCTCAGGGGACAAGCCTAGGGCAACGCTTAGGGGCACATCTTAATTATTAAAGGCGCTTCGCAGGGTCTTGGTCATCCAAGAATCGAATTATTATTTTTTTTTGACATTTTGATCAGCTTTTAGGTATTCTTTCATCTAATCTTTAGAATGTTAAAAAGTTACAAATATTAGGAGTGCAAATTATGTCGATATCTCAAGCACGGTGGTGTGAACGTGAGAATACAAAAGCATATAAGAAAGATGCCAAGATTTGCTGGCCAGGCAGTGATTACAAGGAAGAGTCATGGTTCGATGCTCTTTTCGGAAATGGCCTGCATCTTGAGAAGGCTCATTCGTCAGATCCGCCTCAAGTGATGGTAATTACCGGACCTCCAGGTAGTGGCAAAACAACGTTGGCAACCGAGATCTGTGTCTCCTATGCACTGAGAAAGGATATAAATAATGAAATAGTAGGTAAGTCATCAGTCTACATGTCCCTGGACACACCTGCCGATCAGGTGATTGCCAAAGCAAAAGGTTTTGGGTGGAATGAAGAAGTACTAAAGAAGTTGTTTGAATACGAAAAAAGATACAAAAATCTAGATAAAGAGATAACCTCAGCTGAGGAAAAGGGTGCGTCAGTTTGGATGTGTGATCGACAACAGTTAGGCAACCACTCTACCTTAAAGGTATACGGCACTATCGAAGATGAGATCATCAACTATACTCTCGACCATATGGCACAGTGGATTCACACCCCAAGTAGCGACCAAGTCGGTAAAATTAGCAGTTTATTCAAGGCTAACAAAACAGTTGAAGATACAAAGCTTACACTGATTAAGCCAGAATTGTTGGTTATCGACAGTCTTAATGTTATTGAGGAAAACATGCGCGGTACCTTTTTTAACAAGATCCTTGCAACCAATTCCGAAAATTTACAGCTGATTGTTCTAATCATGGATTCATCTCAATTTGGCAGCTCACGAAAGACTTGGGAGTATGTAAGTGACATCATTGTTAATATTGATTACACTATTCCCGAATCACCCAGTGACTACTTTTTGCGAACCATTCAGGTTGTTAAAGCAAGGGGACAAGAACACGTTTGGGGTAAGCATCAGCTAAAAATCTATGCAAAAGTTAGAAACGATAACAATAACCAATCCAGCGAGGGACTAATTACTCCGGCCGTAGAAGGGACGGACGAATACAATCTCACAGCGGAACGGGCGCATCCTTTTCTTGAACAAGGTGGTGTTTTCATCTTTCCATCTATCCATTATTACCTGTCTAGATTCAAGCGTGCTAGTTCCTCCCCCGCAGTAAACCGTACTCCGGTCTATCCTGAATCCATGGATGAATTCTTTGCTCTTCCAAAAGGACGATGTGCCGCTATCATTGGCGACCGGGGTTCGCACAAGAGTCGTCTGAGCTATATGCAAGGATTGAACAATTTGTTTTTGGGAGGTTTTAGTCTTATTATTTCGCTTCGTGACGATGAGCATATGACAAAAGAGTCACTGGTAAAGATCTTGGCACAAGAATTGTATCTCCGTAAGATGATGGTTGTCCAAATCAAAGAACAAACTAAAAAAGAAATACTATTCGAAGAAAGTGAGCTTAAAACATGGGATAGTGAACTCTTTCTTGACGATGCTCATATCAAGGGACTTCACAGGGTAATTGGTTATTTTGTACAACAAAACCGACTGAAAATACTGTATTATCCCCCAGGGAATATAACTGCAGAAGAGTTTTTCCATCGTATGTTCATGGCTTTGCAATGCATGTTGCATAAAGAGCGTTCACAAGGAGATAATTCGAGTGCATTGAAAGAATCCTCGCTATTGGTTTTGTTCAATAGTATAGATCAGTTGGCCGCTCGTTTCCCATTATGTGCCCGAGAACAGTTATTTATCCCAGGAATTATCCAAGTGTGTACAGCCTGCCGAGTTTCTAATATTTTTGTTTCCGGACAAGACGGCCAAGCATCCGGTGCATCCAGTCATTATGGGCTACTACCTATGGCCGACTTAATTGTAAAACTTAAGCATAGTAGCAGTTGTGCCAGCGGTGAGGTTGATATCGAGATTGAAAGAAATGCAGGCGGTGAACCTGTAGGCCAAAAAGGACGATTAAACTTAAAAATTCCTGACTCAAACAGTCCCACCGACCAACGTTATGGACTGCTGTTTGAACCCAAATAAAATACTTGACCACAACAACAATGCTCATTTTGAATAGTAGATAGAGCTTGGGTAGTGTAGGGAGCAGACGTAGTGGCTTCAGACTGAAGTTTGTGTTCACTGTTTCTCACCCTTTCGTCTGTGAGTGTCCCAGTATTACAACCATACCCTATTTCCAACTCCCCCTCGTTAAACAGGGAAGAACAGGGTCACCCATTAGTAGGCTTTTGTCAAGCACAAAAAACCTCCCTTGCACGAAAAAAAAGATTTTTTTTCGTGTTATCATTTTTAATGATAACAGGGATTTTAGATTGAAGTTTTAGTATTTTGTTTTACACAAATATAA
>JABHIW010000170.1 GCA_018670825.1 Candidatus Scalindua sp.
CGGAGTATTGCCGACTTCATTACCGTCAACAATGATCGTTGCGTTCGAAGGTTTACTTTTTATATTGAGAGAACCGGTCAATTGTTGGAGTATAGCGGTTATCTGATTTTTCTTATCCGGACTTAGCTCTAGACTTTCACTCCAGTTTTCATACCCTTCCATACTGATTTTTACAAGGTGTTTGCCAGGTACAAGATCAGTTATGTTAGCCGGAGTATTGCCGACTTCATTACCGTCAACAATGATCGCTGCGTTCGAAGGTTCACTTTTTATATTGAGAGAACCGGTTAATATTTGTAGTACCGCATCTAATTGATTTTGCTTATCAGCATTAACTTCCACATTTTCACAGCAGCTTTTATACCCATCCATCTTGACTTCAATTTTGTAGGTACCGGGAAGCAGTTTAGTAATTGTTTTCGGAGCAGGACCTGCTTCTTCGTCGTTAATGAAGATTATTGCACCTGATGGTTTGCTCTTAATATTGAGATATCCTGTTTTTAATTGTAGAATTGCAGTTAAGGAGTTCTCTGTTCCTGGCTCTATATCAACTTCTCTTTTCCAGAGATCGTAACCCTTCATCCTTACTTCTACAGTATGTGTTCCTTTTGCACTGGACATTACAATTTCGGGAGTGGTGCCAATTTCCTTACCATCAAAAAAGATCGTTGCATTCGCCGGATCACTCTCTACCATTAGAGATCCTGTGCTTCTTTGGAGCACTGCAGTTATGACATTCTCTTTGCCTGCTTCAATATTTACGGTCTCACTCCATATGTCGTATTTGTCCATCTGGACTTTTATCTCGTGAGTACCAGGGATTATAGACATTATACTTTCTGGCGTTGTGCCGACATGTTTTTCATCTATAAATATCTTTGCATTCTTCGGCACACTCTTAATACTGACAGAACCGGTCTTGACTTGTAGCATTGCGGTAAAGACCTTCTCCTTGCCGGGTGCAATATTTACACTTTTTTCCCAAACGCTGTACCCATCCTTCCTCACTTCTATCAAATGCGTGCCATGCGGGACAGATCTCAGGTTTGCAGGAGTAGTACCAATTTCAATGCCGTCTAAAAATATTTTAGACTTTGTTGGCTCACTGCCTAAAATGATAGATCCATATTCCGTCGTAAGTTCTGCGGTTATAGATGTCTCCTTTTCTGCTTCAATATTTATTTCATTGCCCCATATTTCATACCCATCAAGCTTGACTTCAATAAAATATTTCCCCGATTGTACATTATTTATAGTTTCTGGAGTTGTGCCTACTTTGTTACCATCAATGAAAATCATTGCATTTGTCGGTTCACTTTGTATAGCAATAGAGCCATCTTTTCCTTGAAGTATGGCAGTTAAGGATGTCTCCTTATTTGCCTTAACATCTACGCTTTCATTCCAGGAGTCATATCCGTCCATTTTGATTTTCACTTTATATTGACCGGGTAGAATCTGAGTGATGATAGCGGGGGTAACACCTATATTATCACCATCCAGATATATCACCGCTGAAGGCGGTTTACTCTTAACCACAATTGATCCTGTGTTTAGTTGTCTTGGTGGTGGAGGCTCTTTTGTTTCTTTTTCTGCCGGTGTTGGTGAGGTCTCATCCGTTTTCGTTCTAAACTCACATGTAGGGCATTTTGGATAATGGGCTTTTTGTCTTCCTCTGCATATGAATATGCTGATTTCGTAGTTTTCTCCAGGGCAATGACGGTATGACTTTGGGGTATTACTTTCCATAATATAGCTTGAGATAATGTGTCAAGAAGACACTATTTGTTATAAATTGTCAGGATATCTGTCATAATACATAGATCTACTTATAACCAGGCTCAAATCTGCCGATAATAGCATATGTGTCGCTGCAATCATTATTATATTATTATAATAACCATTTGTAAAATAAAGCTTTACGAAATACTAGAAAATTATTTTTAACAGAAGTAAGTAATGATGAAAAGCATTTTATCACATACAAATTAGTAGTGCAAGTATCACATTGTATAGTTTTTCATACATATCAGTCATTACATTAATGCTTTCAGCACTTTTTCATTGGGAAATGTCAGCTTAGATGATGTATTACTACATCTTTGCTTTGTTTAAGAAAATGATTTCGGTTAAAGTTAATAATTTGTGCCTGCCTGTATCTAATCGAGCAAGAAGTCTGCGGTCACTATAATTTAGAAAATAAAAGCGTTCAATATAGATTTTAATAATAAAGCGAATGACTTTCGTAACAAAAAAAATGATATTTTTATTTCGCAATGATCCTTCATCGCTATAGTCTTGTTGATTTTAAAAACAGATTTGTAGTCAATAGGTATTTTGGTAGTATTAAGTATTTCTGAAAATGATTAAGAGTAAACACGAGAAACTCGCAAGAAAACTGGAGACTATTCCTACCGGCACCGGGGTGTATATGATGAAGGATACCAGGAACGAGGTTATTTATGTCGGCAAAGCAAAGAACCTTAGAAGTCGTGTCAGGAGTTACTTTCAGAGTTCCGGTGATGAACGGTTATTTATAAAATTTCTTGTAAAGAGAATTGCTGATATTAACTTTGTTTTGACGGACACAGAGAAAGAGGCTTTGATCCTTGAAAATAATCTGATTAAACAATTTAAACCTCGATTTAACATCAATCTCCGTGATGATAAGACTTTTGTATCAATCAAGCTGGATATGAATCAAAAATTTCCCTATCCGGTTATTGTCAGACAGATAGAACCTTCAGCCGACAAAGGTAAGGGGCCAAAAAAGAGTAGTAATATTCTTTATTTCGGACCTTATTCTTCATCAAGGGCGGTACGTGAAACACTGAGGTATGTAAACAGTTTATTTCCAATCAGAAAATGTTCTCAAAGTGTCTTCAAAAGCAGAGTGCGGCCTTGTCTCTACTATCAGATAGGGCAATGTATGGCACCATGTTATGACCAGGTTGATGAAGCAACTTATAGGGAGTTAATAAATGAAATTATCCTGGTCCTTAAAGGTAAGAACGCTGAGTTGTTGAAGGTCATAAAAAAGAAAATGTGCGACGCATCTGTTGCACTGAAATACGAAAAGGCTGCAAAGTTCAGAGATCGGATATTTGCCATAGAAAAAACCGTGGAGAAACAGAAGATCAGCACTCTGGAATTTGTGGATAGGGACGTGTTTGGATATTATGGAGATGGGAATAGTATACAGATACAGGCAATGTTTATACGAAACGGTAATCTGGAGGATATTGCATCATATAGATTCTCTACAATCAAAAATACATTAAGTAATGTCTTTTGCTCATTTCTTAATCAATTTTATGTCCAGACACGATTTATTCCCGATGAAGTTGTGATGCCCGTAGAGAGTGAAGACAGGGAAATCCTGGAAGATCTGTTAAGTGATAAGAAAGGACATAAAATAAAGGTAATATGCCCAAAAAGGGGAGAGAAGTTTAAACTGTTGGAGATGGCAACAAAAAATGCCGAAAACGCGTTCAAAATTCGCCAGAAAGTGGGTGATGATATTGACTCCAACATGGCTTCTTTAAAGAAACATCTAGGACTGACAAACATTCCTCAGAAGATGGAATGTTTTGATATATCCAATCTTGGGGGTAAGCAGGCTGTCGGGTCAATGGTCACTTTTGAAAATGGCGTACCGGTAAAGAGTAAATACAAAAGATACAAGATCAAGACGGTGTCGCAATCCGATGATTACGCTATGATGTACGAGGTATTAACCAGAAGATATACCAGGGCTTTTAAGGAAGATGATTTTCCTGACCTTACGGTTATTGATGGTGGAAAGGGGCAACTGGGTATAGCCAGAAGGGTATTTGATGAGCTTGGTATTGAAAGGGTAGACTTAATAGCACTTGCAAAAGCAAAGAGAAAAGTGACAGAACGTGCCGATTCAAAACAGAAGCTTGATGAGCGTATTTTTATAGGTGATAATTCTGATCCGATTGTGCTAAATCAAGACTCTTCGGAATTAAGGCTTCTGGTAAATATTCGTGATGAGGCCCATCGCTTTGCTTTAGCGTACCACAGGAAACTGAGGAAGGAACAATACTACAAATCACCTCTTGATAAAATTACGGGTATCGGACAGGTCAAGAAGAAGAATCTGTTAAAACACTTTGGGGATATGCAGAAGATACGCAATGCTTCATTAGATGGACTTGGGGAGGTAAAAAGCATAACTACAAAAGATGCAAAGTATATATATAACTATTTTCATTAAAATATTTCGCTCTTTGGGAATTGGTTAATAAGTTAGTCCCTTATGTAGTCCCTGTTTTCAGTTCAGGTTCTATGCCTGCATCAATAACTGCTGCCCCGATGGAGTCACCCCATACGTTTATAGTAGTTCTACACCTGTCTAAAAACCAATCAATCATTAATATCATAGAAATTCCTTCTATAGGTAAACCTACAGCTTCTAATACAATCACCATTGTTACAAGACCCGCTTCCGGGATACCAGCTGCTCCGATAGCGGCTAAGGTGGCCGTTAAGAATATTACAAACAGATGTCCCATTCCTAAATCAATACCGTATAATTGAGCGATAAAGATTGCCGCAACCGCTTCATATAAGGCGGTCCCATCCATGTTGATTGTAGCGCCCAACGGCAATACAAACCCGGCAGCTTTAGGGGAGATTTTATTATTGTCTTCTGCACATTTTATGGTAACCGGCAGGGTCGCGGAGCTTGATGCCGTACTTAAAGCGGTTAACAGAGCGGTGCTCATTCCTCTGGCATAAGATATGATATTTCGCTTTCCAAAGAATTTCAAGATTAGAGGAAGAACAACAACTGCATGAATTAACAAACCGGCTATAACCGTAATGGCATAGTACCCTATTTTTTTGAATTCGAGCCCGAACTTTTCAATTCCACCCGCAGCACCGAGTTTTCCGGCTATTAAGCATGCGATCCCTATAGGTGCGATGAGCATTAAAAGTTGTACGAATTTAAGAATTGTTTCATTCGCTCCAATAAAAAAATCTATGACCGGTTTTCCTTGTTCACCAAGTGTTGTCAGAATGGCACCAAATATCATTGCAAAAACAATTATTGGTAAGATTTTCGTCTCGGCCATTGCTTTGACTATATTATTTGGGGCCAGACCTAATAATACATCCTTCAACGTCTCACCAATAGTTTGTCCCTGTTTATCAATAACTTTGTCCGATAACGACAAATCAAAAACAACACCTTTGCCATTTGCCATTGGACTTGTTCCTACAGCCTTGTGTGTTGATTCATCCTCTTTGACCCAACTACTTACAACAAAAGTTTTCTCATCTCTATAACCACTGATATTTCCTCTTATATCTTTCTGTTCTTTAAGGATGATCATATACCTTTCATCAAACTTGTTTTTAATTTGAGCGCGTTCGAAAGTAATCTGATTGCCATCTATAGTGTAAGATAGCTCTGGAAAAGAGAAACCCCCACGCAATTTCAGTTGCTCTTCCTTAGTATCTGCTTTTCCAGGACCAATAATAACCACTAAAATAATCCCTATCATCACAGAGATACCTGTTGTTGCCATATAGTAAAGGATAGTTTTTCTTCCTATTCCACCCAATTTTCTGACATCACCCAGACCGGTAACACCTGCGATCATAGAAGTAATGACTAAAGGAATGACAAGCATTTTTAAGTATCCAATAAAGAAATCACCTATGAATGCTACTTTCTTGCCTGTTTCGGGCAAAAACCCTCCAATAACGATACCGAGAATTATTCCTGCAACCATTAGGAACAGTAGTATTTTTCCAAGTTTTCCGTTGGACATGAAATTCTCCTTATTTTGTGTCTAACAGGCAAGACTGATAAATAGTTCTTTAACGGACAACACTCTTCAGTTTATCCGGCCAATATATATCAGATAATTGTCTATAGCAAGGTTTTTTGAGGATATTATCTGCTCATTATTTTCTAATTATTTTTGTAGATAAGTTTTAATAGCAGAATGGAATATAAAAATATTTAGCTGGATGCATCTAAGATTTTTTTTCAGAAAATATTTCAAATTTACTGTTTAACAGGAACGGCAAGGACAGGGCAGTTGGAATTACGGAGAATCTTTTCCGTTGTGCTACCACGGAAATTATCCATTAAGCCAACGTGGCCTTGTGTAGTCATGACGATCAGGTCTGTTGAGTGTTCTTTTTCCATAGAAAGAATCTGGTCAACGATATTACCCTTGGTGATAACCGTTTTCCATGTCAAATTCTTTTTTGTATATGTTTTAGCTTTCGGAAGATTACTCTCGTCTCCAACATGTAAAAGAGTAAATGTTGGTTCTTCAGGTTCTAGTATATTCATAAGAGTTGAAGCCGTATCGACTGCTAGCTGTGGATCAGGATTGTGGGCAATGGGTATGAGAATATTTCTTAAATTGATGTTGCCATCCTTGAGTGAAACAAAACCTTCTGTTCCGTGAGGAACAAACAACGTCATGATTTCTGACTGGCGTGATACAGGTTCTGCAACAGCCTTATGCAGTATATGAGAAATTCCGTCTCGCTGATGTGTTGCTAACACAATAAGGTCGGAATGGTTCTTTTCCAGTTGGTGTAAAACTGATCGGACGGTATCAGAACTGGAAACAATTTTCTTTTTTATAGAAATCCCGAGGTCTGCTACCTGACTACTGGTACTTCCTGCGGGCAACACTTTCCATTGTTCAAGAGTTCGTCGAACGCTCGGAAAGTGGTCTACATTGCTGCTATGAGAATCTTGTGTTACATGAAAAAGTTCCAAATTGGCATTTGCAGCAATAGTTAACTTGAGAGCATGGGCAAAAGCAATCTCACTCGCCTTCGAAAAATCTGAAGGATGAAAAACAGTATTGAGAGATTCGTTATCGAAATTAGAGTTATTATTTAAATCATTTATGGTTTTTAATTAGCAGCATAACTGCTATTGTAAATCGATTAATTTAGGTAGTCGTAAATATTCTTCAAGCTTGCTTGATGGTTAGGACAAACCAGAGAGCAGAAATAAATTGAAAAGTTTAACAGCTTATCACATTCTAGGTATGATTGTAAACACTATATAGTATTTGTGTCCGCCTGTACAGAACTGCAAGTTAGGACAAGTAGCGGCATCTTTAGGGTTGCGTGACTAAGGAAAAATCGACATACACCCGCTGGATCATGATAAACGCACGCCCAGGCAGACAGCTACCATAATAACAAAAATATAATTGCCTAATTTATGATTGGGTCTCATAAAGCATCCTGCTTTTTTTACTCCTTGTCTGTTGAAAAGTATTTAAGGCAAAAAAAAAGAGGTGCTTGCATTGGATTCCTCTTGAAAGAGATGACGTCGTCAGACTAGAAATTCATAATATGAATTTTCCATTAGCGTGAGAAACCATTTTCGCCCTTTGCTCGGCATAGATTATACAAACTGAAGGTTGCGGCCACACAAACCCTCTGCAATGAGGAGATAACAGGAGTATGAATTGATAACAATAAAACGTATAACAAGGCGTCCTTCGGTTTAATACAATTTTGTTTGCTTTATTAGATTGGGAGCGTTAAATTTACACTTTTGGATTTAAATGTTGATACACTACCCGTCAATTCTCTTTGATTTAGGGATTGGGGGCTATAGGATTGAATACTAACGATTGGAACGGTAAATACCAAATGACTACTGATGGTAAAAAAATGGACAAACTAAAGCTACTCATTATTGATGATGATGTCGATCTTTGTAAAAGTTTGAATGATACACTTGAATTGGAAGACTATCTGGTAGAGACTTCTCATACTGCAAAGGATGGCATTAAAAAGATCGAACAGGACTTTTATAATATTGTACTGCAAGACATGAAACTACCGGATTCTGATGGTATTGAAGCTTTACAGAAGATCAAGGAAATTTCACCGGATATAGAGGTGATCATGTTCACGGCCTTTGCGGCTACAGAAAATGTGATAGAAGCAATGGATAGAGGCGCTTTTTCATATCTACCAAAACCATTCGAAATGACAGACCTGATAACTACTCTTAAAAAGGCATGTGAAAGACAATTCTTATTATTTGAAAACCGCAATCTATTTAATCAAATGTCGGAAGGAAAGAAAGATTGGGAAAACACATTCGATTCTATTTCTGATTTGATTACCATAATCGATGCTGACGCAAATATTGTCAGGTGCAACAAGGCACTTGCCGACAAAATGTGTTTTAAAACAGGGGACGTTATAGGGGAAAAATGTTACGCGATTTTTCAAAACAGTGATAGCTGTTTGCCAGATTGCCCCGCATTAAAATTGTCAAATTCTGTGCAAAAAGAAATCAACGATAAGGATAGAATTCTCTTAATGTCCTGTTCGCCTAAATTTGATAAGTCAGGAATCATCACTGGTGTTGTAAATATTGCAAGAGATATCACAGAGCAGAAGTATGCAGAGGAAAAGATACATAAGTTGTCTTGCGCTGTAGAGCAGAGTCCGGTTACGACAGTCATTACGGATACTGATGGAAATATTCAATATGTCAATCCTAAATTTTCTCAATTAACAGGATACACTGAGGAAGAAGCTCTCGACCAGAATCCCCGCATTCTTAAATCTGGCAAGACTTCACCTGGAGAATATAAAAAGATGTGGGATCAGATTTTTTCCGGTAAAGAATGGCATGGAGAATTTTGTAATAAGAAAAAAAACGGTGAGATCTACTGGGAAAATGCAATTATATCTTCTATCAAAAACAGTGCTGGGGATATTACTAACTTTATTGCCATTAAGGAAGATATTACCAAAGGGAAAAAAATAGAAGAGGAGCTATTAAGCAGTGAAGAGAGGTTCAGGGCTCTTACGACCAATATACCAGGAGCCGTTTATCGATGTGCAAATGATGACAGTTGGACTATGGAATATATGAGTGATGAGATTGAGGAAATTACCGGTTTTCCATCGTCAGATTTTATAAATAACGATATCAGAAGTTATGCCAGCATTATTTATCAGAAAGACAACAATTATGTTAGGGACACAATTGCTGAAGGTATCAATGATAAAAAACCTTATACATTAGAATATCGTATTATTGACAAAAACAGACAAATTCATTGGGTCCTTGAAAAAGGACAGGGCATTTTTAGTGATACTGGTGAGTTGAAATGGCTGGATGGGGTTCTCTTTGATATTACCAAAAAAAGGCTGGCGGCTGAAGAGTTGAAAGACAGTGACGAAAGATTCCGGGCTATTAGCGCTACAGCAAATGATGCGATTATCATGTTAGATAATATTAGTTGTATTTCATTCTGGAATATAGCCTCAGAAAGAATATTTGGTTTTACAAAAGGAGAAGTGATTGGAAAAAAAATATCTGAAATAATTATTCCTACCAACTTACGGGCAGACCATATAAAAGGATTTAAAAGCTTCAGCGATACAGGGCAAGGTGCTGTTATTGGAAAAACAGTAGAATTAACTGCTATTAATAAAAGCGGTATAGAATTTCCTATAGAACTCTCTCTCTCAGCGGTAAAGATAGATGGTAAATGGAACGCTATTGGAATTATAAGGGATATTTCAGAGCGCAAACAGGCTGAGGAACAAATACAAGAAGGTGTTGAAAATCTAAAATTAACCTTGGACGGTGTCATCACTGCCCTGGCATTGACAGTCGAGCAGAGGGACCCTTATACTGCCGGTCACCAGCAACGGGTAAGCCAGCTTGGCTGTGCAATAGCAGAAGAGATGGGAATGACAATGATCCAGGTTGAAGGAGTTCGCACGGCTGGAGTTGTCCATGATTTAGGTAAGATGCATATTCCTATTGAGATTCTAAGTAGACCGGGTAAGCTGACTAAGGAAGAATATAATATTGTGAGATCACATGCTCAGGTTGGCTATGACATACTGAAGGAGATAGAATTCCCCTGGCCTATTGCTAATATTGTACATCAGCATCACGAAAAGATGGATGGTTCCGGATATCCTCTGGGTTTGTCTCACAGTGCCATCATTATGGAAGCAAGGATATTATGTGTGGCAGATGTTGTCGAGGCGATGGCCTCACACCGACCTTACCGGCCGGCTCTCGGTATGGACAAGGCATTGGATGAAATCACTCGGGGTAAAGGTTCTCGTTTTGACTCAGATGTTGTGGATTCCTGTCTTACCGTCATTAAAGAGAAAAGT
Source organism: Candidatus Scalindua sp. (assembly GCA_018670825.1). Classification (GTDB taxonomy): domain Bacteria; phylum Planctomycetota; class Brocadiia; order Brocadiales; family Scalinduaceae; genus Scalindua. The sequence goes on from JABHIW010000170.1 coordinate 10,174, forward strand.
TTCGAGTTTAAACATTAATTAGAGAATTAATGAATTTGTTAATTCAGGGATTTAAGAATTTAGGAATTGAATGTACTCCAAGGAAGTAAATTATATATTTGTTTGAAGCGTTTATGGTATAGCACTCGGTTGTCCTTACTGCAGTGTTGACCTATTTGGTAGTGAGGGTTATGTAATGGAATAGCAAATAAAAATTTAAGCTGAGGAGACAATACTGTGGCATATTAGAAAAGTCTGACTTTTCTACTCTAAAAAACCTTCAATGGTTGTGATTATCATTTCTTTCTCTTGTTCATCCAGCCCTTTAAACTCTATTGCGATAGCAAAAACAGGAGAGGAAGTAGACTTTTCAATGCGAACTATTTCTCCTGCACAGTCTACTGTCTGAGAGGAATGGACAATGTCTATTTTTACTTCAAAATGTGAACCAAGTCCTAAATCTTTCTCAGAAAGAAAGAAGATACCACCCGCGCTTATATTCACTAAAGTAACAGGATCATAATTATCAGATTTTATCTCTTGAACTTTATCCGATTTAATCTGTAATCTTGCGATAAAACGATCTTCTATTGAACCCTCATCGTACCTTTTATATTTTCTTCTTTCCAGATTATTGTCCATAGCAGGGCCTTTGAATATGTTACAGAGAAGTGCGCTTATCGTATCACCTTTATAATGGTGTGTCAAGGCAGGGATTAATTGTCAAATTCTCAGCAGACAAAAAGATTATATAAAGGCAGTAGTGTCCGGCTAGGTTTTTGCGAGTAACACGTAGGGCAATCCTTTAGGTTTGCTTTCGTACATAAATGGCAAGGCTAAAGCCTCGCCCTACGTCTCTGCTGACCGTTCGAGTATAAAAAAGCCGTACTTGCAAAACCTAACCGGATGATGCTGATATAAAGACAAAGAAGGATAATAAGATAAGGTCGAAAGGGGTAGGTGATTTAAAAAATTATTCGATAAATTAAGGATTAAACACTGTCCTGCTGCTGCCGATGTTACCTTCATAATCTAACGCATTGATAACGATGGTATGTTCATCGTAAGAGATATAGGGGATCTTAAGAAGAAATGTCTCTTCCGTTGAATCAAAAATCTTGTCTTCAGGAAAAGCGGTCTTCCAATCTCCTGAATCAATAGAATATTGAATGTCTGTTATATTACACATTTCATCCTTTGCGGTGCCAGTGACAATTATGGTATAACCGGGTCTGCCGTGACGATCTATAGCGTCTGACTCAATAACTGTTTTAAGATTTAAAACTACCGGTCTCGTATTATCTATAAGAAAGGCATCACTCTCTACTTCTTCTTTTAGCGCAAATTCCTGTGGGTTATCAAGTTCATCACAAGCTATGACTTTTGCCTGGTAGGATCCGTCAGGTATTCTATTTGTGTTCCAATAGAATTCATTTACTTCTTTAATATTTCTTTCCAGCTCTTTCCATTTACTTTCATCCACACTTTTATATTCAAGATGAAACTCTAATCTGTCATTATTAGGATCTTCTGCTTCCCAGGATATCAGTTTCCTGGTGCCGAGTGGGGCGGATTGATAATTTTTCCGGCTGCTATCCAGATATACATCATCCGCTGAGAAAGGAGCCGTTTCCTGTATGTTTGAGGCATTGTTATTATCTGATGCATCGCTGGGGAAATGTCTTGGTGTAGTAACCTCGATGTTTCTTATTAACGGCGGTTGATTTTGTGGTAAGTAAGCGATACTGACGTTGTCAAGGGAAGGTGTTCTTTCTGAATTATCAGTCGTAAGAGTGGCACGATACTGTATAAAACGAGCTGCAGGACTTTTTATTTTTTCACCATTTGATTGGTATCCCTGTGTCCATTCACTCCACGTAATATCAGGTTTGCGACTGTTGCCAGACCTTGTGGACAACATGATATTTGTTTGTGATGGTGTTTTTCCTTCCCATGATATACATCCCCACGAAGAAACATATGTTGTGTCGTGAACTATAGATTCATAGGTGCCTTCACGTGAATATGCACTTGCTAATTGATAAACGTTTGCATTGTTACCGGTCGCCATGTATTTGATTCCGTCTTTATACGAGAGGATGTCTAAAATCTGAGATTCGCTGAAATCATAAAGCAAGCTGGCTTCTCCATTCCTATCAATCTTAAACAGCTTTGCTTTATTTCCCGTACCTACAAGAATGTCGTTGTTGTTGTCAATGGTCATACAAAGTATAAAGCTGTCTACTACAAATATCTTTCTCACCCTTCCATCTTTATCTATCCTGTATACGGTGTTCACATCCGGAATTAAGAGGCTTTCATTCATTCCGTTTTCAGCATAAGCATTTTTCATGGGAGGTGTGGCAGGTATCTCTATATCACTGTCAGACAAAAAATAATCCAACCAGACATTGCCCGGTTCACCAGGGAATTGTTCAATAAGAAGCGGCAACATGACTTCTGGGGATACAGGAAGTGCAGGAGCCTGTAGCATCGGAGGTGTACCGGATGACGTTCCCGCATATAGAACACCATTCTTATCTATGGCCAGGCAATGAATTTCATCTTCATCCGCATCGTAAAGGACAGAGGCATTGCCATCAGGTGTTATTTTATAGATAAGACCTGATGGTTCACATGCGGCATAAATATTATTATCATTATCAATAACAAGATCGAGTATATTTGAAAACGGAGAATCAAAAAAGACCGATGGAATGCCTTTATCTGAAATCTTATAGATAACACCGTTGTTACCTGTTGCCGCATATAAGTTACTACTTTTATCTGAAATCATGTCCCATATATATGGATCAGGAAGTTCACAGAACACCTCTCCTTTGCCTTTTGATGTAATCTTATAAATTCTGCCGTGAGGTAATGTGCCGGCGAAAATATTACCTGCGGAATCTATAGCAAGGGTTTGGACGTGCAACTCAGGAGTTTTAAAATATTCTATAACCTCCCCATCATGGCCGAACTTAAATATTGAACCCGGATTGCCGGTACCGGCAAATAATGAATCAGTACCATCTGCCACCAGGCACCAGATATAAGCAGCCGGTATTTCATTCGTTTTGCGTTTACCAGGTGATAATGTGAACTTTCCCTTACCGCTTACCGATATATTTTGTGACTTCCCTTTTGGAATATATACCGGATCAGTGTTTCTCCACATTTTGGTCGTAACCGCATAGGCGAATTGTGTATTTAGTGTTAAGACCATAAAGGCTGTAACGATGATGGCCAATCTATAATTTTCTAAGAATTTTGTCATTTGTCAGTAGTAGGGTGGGCACAGCCCACTAAAAAATATTTGATCACAAATAGGAAAGCGGGTGATACACTCGTGGAATTCACTCACTCTGTCGTAAAAATAATGTCTAATATGAACTTAATTCAACTCTTATTATCTACAAATAAATTAATAGTTTGTTTGCCATTGATAAGCCATTCTGTCGGAATTCGTTTAATTATTTCACTTCGCAATGGATTGATACCACTTTGATTTGAAAGTGACATTATGCTTAAGAAGGAATTGGGAGGAGACGGAAAGTCTTCACCCATATAGGTCAGACCTATTTTATCTAATAGGATTTTGACGATTATGTTAGTGTTGTGTTCACCATCTTCCAGGTGATGTACTAACTGTTCAAAGCTGGATGGTGAAAAATGTCCCGGAGCGCTTGCCATTTCAAGCATTTTGCTATTCATCGCATCACATACAATTATCTGTATACTGCTTCCGGGAGTAACATCTTCAGGGACTTTTATTTTAACCGGTATCGATGCATAGTCCCGGGTATATGGTTTTAATCTGATATTAATGAGTACTTCTTCTCCCGGAGAAACCCATTTATTGCTAACCCTGATATTATCAATAAAGGCAATATTGTTCTGTTCTGAAATGCTGGCAACTAATTTAATAGATTCTATTTTAGCTGTTTTGAATTCGTTATTGAGTAGCATGGTAATTGGTTCAATAACGTTGTAAATGGGAAACCAGGAAGGCCCTGAATCAAAATATTCATTTTCTATCCTGATGGGCTCTTCTCTATCGGCAATGCCAATTTCAAGTCTCAATGCTATAGACTTTTCCCCTACAGTTTTTTCAGTAGCGAGTAGTGCATTCTGAACTGCCATTTGTACAAGAAGAGGCGTCAATATTCTATCGTGAACTACTTCAAAATTATAGGTAACATTGAGAGATCCTTGTATTTCTGCCCGGCAAGATATCATTTCAGTATATTCGCCAATCTTCCCGGCAATAGCAGACCTCCTGTCTTGTGTGATCCTTCCAATGATTTTGCCTGGTGATGCCATTTTAGTTGAAGTGTCTTGACTTGCAAGTATAGTATGCACTTCTGCTGTTGCCATTGGCAGATCTGTATTTCCCATTTGAATTATTGGATGACCAAAAGCAAGAATATCATCTCCGTCTCTGTATGTTACGGTCCCGATTGCAGAAGCGCTCAGATCTCCCCTTATTATTTCAACTGCAACCGCTGAACCGGGCATGAAGTCATGTAGATCTGCCGGCAAACTATTTTCATCGCTGCTACTATGAAGAGAAAACCTGCCAATTTTACCGAATAGAGGGCTTACCCTGGTCAGACTTTTATAATCGAATCCTGAGACAATTAGAGGGGTTTGAATGGGTACAAGATCAAGTATAAATGGTTGGGAATTGATATTTTCAGGCAATTCTTCTTTAAGCAACAATCCATATGATTTTAATTTAGCTACAACATTTGAATCCTGTGTATTCAGTGACGCACTCCATGTATTGTCTTTTCCTGCAGGAATACTCTTTCTATTTCGTGAGTCAATTTCCAGTACGTCCATCATTGCCCTTATGGGTGTTACTCCCGCGATTGCATCTTTTGAATAGCCCCATCCATGCGACACTGCACCTATCAGTTTGTTATCAATATAAACCGGGCTGCCACTCATACCGGCAATAATACCGGTTCTTTCTAAGGGGCCTCCTGTCATCTTTACGAGTATCATGTCGTTTCTTGCTTCCCAATTTTTTAATACTCCCAGTACTTCTACATCGAATGATTCTATCTTTTTTCCTGAAAATACCGTTCTTCCATAACCCTTCATTCCCGGTGTTATTTCATCAGTATCCATTGTTTCCCATGCAAGAACAAAATGGGAAACAAATAGCAGTATTACACAACAGAAGAATAGTATTTTTTTTGTATTTCTCATTTTATTGCTATAAATTAACTAAGATTATTTTAGAACTGAATCTATCAGCTTGTTATTTTCTTGTCAAGGTGAAAAGGATTATCGTCATGCATTAATAATTCCGGCTTAAGCTACGGATTAGTCGGACATAATAAATATTGATATTATAATTTGAAGGTGATATATTTTAAAATAAAAGTAGTTAAAAAATAACAGGTTATTGTAGGGAAAACCATAGGTTTGGTTCCGCAATGTAGACAAAACTTTATGCTGGAAAGTTGATTTTAATGAAGGCGAAAATTCTCAACCTGAAAAGTCCGGATACATACAGAGAAAATATTGATATTGCTGCACAGGCACTTCTCTCCGGCAAGATAGTAGCATTTCCAACTGAAACGGTATACGGTTTGGGAGTATGTGCTGACAACAATGCTGCCATAGATAATTTGTACCGTGTTAAGCAGAGACCTATAGATAAAAAATTATCTATCATGATATCAACGCCTGATGAGGTAAAAAAATACGTAAAACATATACCACTAATTGCTGAAAAACTGATTAGTGCATTCTGGCCCGGTCCTTTAACCATCATCCTTGAACTTGATGATAATAGCACCGTAGGCTTAAGAAATCCGGATAATCGTGTTATAAGAGATCTCATCAATGCGGTGGAAATACCAATTGCTTCTACGAGTGCAAATATTTCAGGAAGAGCTCCCGCAATAGACGCGCAACAGGTAATTACCAACTTTTCAGATAAGATTGATGTTGTTCTGGATGGTGGACCGGCAGAAGCGGGCAACCCTTCTACTATAATAAAAATTTTTGACGATACTTTTGAAATTGTTCGTCATGGTGTAATTGAAGAAGAAAGGCTTAACAGGTGTTTAAATGAAGATTGCTTTAGCATCAGACCATAGAGGATTTGACTTTAAAAATGTAGTTGCCAAACATCTTTCAAATATGGGTCACGAACCCGTTGATTTTGGAACACAGAACGGCAATGACTCTGTAGACTATCCCGACTACGGACTTAAGGCAGCAAAGGCTGTTTCAAGTGGGGAGTGCGACCGTGCTGTCCTGATATGTGGGACAGGACTGGGGATGTCACTTATTGCAAATAAAGTAAATGGAATACGGGCAACGGTATGCCATAATCCATTTACCGTGGAGATGAGTAGAAGGCACAATGATGCTAATGTGTTGTGTTTAGGTGTAGATGTGATAGATCATGACTTGCTGGAGGAAAAGTTGAAACTATTTGTCGAAACAGAGTTTGAAGGCGGCAGGCATGCCAGGCGTGTAGAAAAGATTATGGATGCTGAGACGAGTTAATTGTAGCGTAGCGGAATGCCTTCGAGTCCAAATGTATCGGTCCGATGCGGGCATGTAAGTTCCACATGTTATGAATAAAGATGCCAAGACAATCAAGGAATATATTATCTGTTCGGGTTTTATATAACTCTAAAATTTAGTATTTATGAATGTTTTTGAGATTAAGCAAACCTCCTGGCATAAGCATTAAAAAGGAAGATAAAAATGAATATTTTAGTTGCGATTGATTTATCTGATGCCTCTCAGGAAATATTAGATAATGCAAAGACTCTGTCATTGGCATTATCTGCTAAAGTATGGTTGCTCCATGTTGTAGAACCTGAACCTGAATTTGTGGGGTATAGAGCAGGGCCACAATCCGTGCGTGATCAAGTAGCTCATAAATTCCACGAAGAACGTGATGAACTACAAAAAGAGGTAAATGATTTTAGGAAATCTGGAATTGATATAACAGCTCTCTTCGTTCAAGGTTCAACCGTCGATGTTATCTATCGGGAATCGAAGAAACTTGAGATTGACATAATAATTGTCGGTTCTCACGGGCATGGAGGTGTTTATCATTTAGTATTTGGTAGTGTCAGTGAGGGAGTATTGCATAAATCCTCCTGTCCTGTCATGGTGATACCTACGCACAATAGAACTTGACGAAGAGATTTCGCTACAGTGGTTAGTGTAGCGAAATCACAATATATACGTCACTAAGTTTCACCTCTTTCAGCAGCTAATTTATTCCAATAATCTCTGCATTTTTCGGTTTCATAAAAATAAATATTTCAGGTTTGAGAGGTTCGTTTATAATAATATTGTTCGGGTTTATGGTTTAAACAAGGCTGTTTCCTGAATGAGGAAACAGCCTGTTATATTTTTCATGCTAACAGTGAATAAGTCTGTTGTTAAAGAACAGACTATTGCATTTGTACTACCTCTTTACTGATATTTTCAATTTTGGCCAGTATATCATGTATTTCATCAGACACTGAATCAAAACGCTCAAGCATAAGGTCCGTTACAGAGAGCAATAGCTTAGAATCTACATTAGCCTCATTCTTAAAATATTGACGTGTATACGACCCATCCTTAATTTTTTCAATCTCATTTAAACAATTTAACATACGACCTTTCGTATCGTTTACTGAGAACAGGCTGTCTCTAAGATTAACGATTTTATCATAAACGGTTTCAGGGACTGAATTCAGATGATTCATGAATGTGTCCTTTAAAATCATGCCAACTTGTACATCACCATCGGCAACAACTGTAGCAGATCTTTTATCGTTTCGAATAAAGCTTAACATCCCAAAAACTTCTCCTTCTTCAACGGTACCTACATATACTTTATCGTTATCAATCTCCTTATATACTTTTGCGTTTCCTTTAAGCAAAACGTAAGCGTAATAAGGATCTTTTCCCTGCTCCAGGATAACCTCTTTATCCTTTTTGTTTACGATTCTAGAAAAATATTCTTCCATAGAATTCTCCTTTCAAAATTAATTCTAATTATAAAGCTATAAGATAGATAAATTCAGAAAAACCTGAATCCTCTATATAAAATTCAAGAGCCAGAAAAAATCAATATATACATAAAAAATAAAAATTTATTTAAACATTCTTACAATAAGAATGAAGAGTGTTTATGTAAATAAAAGAAACTAAATATATTATATATTTATCATCTTATCGTCATGACGTAAAAAAACTTTAATAGAAAAACTAAAAAATATCCCTGTAAGTCCGCTGGTGGTCTTTTCATCGTTGGTAGGTTACTCGTTATATCCAGCAAAACTAAATGCCGTCCAGGGGCTGTTATTATTCGTGGGAATCTGACTTCTCGCAGCTGGTGGTTCAGCCCTGAATCAGGTACAGGAGAAAGACGTTGACGCCCGCATGCTTCGTACCCGTAAACGGCCTCTTGTTACCGGGTGTCTGGGTATACGTGCCGGTTTGTCGATTTCCGTTCTGTTGATTATCGCTGGATTGTTTGTGCTCCTATTTCTTGCCAACAATCAGGTCATTCTCCTTGGGATTTTTGCAATGATTTGGTACAACTGTATTTATACCAATCTGAAGCGGATTACCCCATTTGCCGTACTGCCAGTATCACTTTGCGGAGCTATTCCACCTATTATGGGATGGCTTTTGGCAGGCGGTTTCGCACTCAACTATCGGATCCTGTTTCTCGCCTCATCCTGATCTGGATTACTGCCCTATTGGTGAGTGTCGCTATAGGCAACCTGTTTGGCTTACTTAGAGCGGATGCTGTTCGTATCGGTTTAATGATGGCAACTCTGCTATTTGTCGGTGTTCTGCTACGATACGGACGCTGTGAGCCAGGGCCTACTGCCAGTGGTAAAATGTTTATTAAGTTAAATCTCTTTATAACACTCTGGTTCGGATGTATTGTAATTTACCGATATGCCGTCGAAAGCAATCAATTTGTCATCCAAATCCTGTCATTTTTTGGATAGTGTTTTGGGTAGTGTTTTGGGTAGTGGTGGTGGGGATAAAAACTAAGGATAAGAAAAAAATTATTCCAGCAAATTATCTCTTTAATATGATTACCATATGACAATCAATAGCTAATTTATTTCAACAATCTCTGCTTTTTTGGGCTTCTTAAAGAGAAATATTTTAGGTTTGAGAGGTTCGTTTATAATAATATTGTTCAGGTTTAAGGTTAAGGTCGTATCTGTATCCGGCCAATGGATTTGAATTGCCTTAGGAATGGACTGGCCGTTTATTTCTGCATAATCATGGAACGATGCCTGTGCCCGGATTGAACTATCAGGGTTAAACATGGTAAGCTTAGTGACGGTGTTATCAATCCTGTCCACACTTAACCTGCTATAAGGCGCAACTGCGTCACCTTTCCTATCTAATAGGTGAACTAACCAGAAAGACGGCCATGTCTCCATATAAGATATTCTCCCTTCAAAGAGCTTGTCATGCTCTAAAAGTGCGGCTATATCATCAGGGAATATATACGCGCTGGTATCTCTCTTTTTCGACGTATCACATTTCCCTGTATAAACAACTTTCTCTTTCGGCAGGTAAAACCAATAGTTCTCTCCATCCGAAAGCATATCAAATGCTGTCCTTGCCAGCTTGGAGCCTATTACCCTAATCTTTCCGGATTTTTGAAATCTTACTACTCCCTTACACCTGAACTCCCCATTAATTTCAGGAGTTGTTATTAGTATGTCGGCTTTTGCCTTTAGCGTAGTAAAGCTTAATCTTTCTGTACATATTGTTTCTTTAACTTTTTGGAATGAGAGAGTTTGTATCCTGCTGAGATCAATGCCAGGTTTATCTAATAGTTCGTCATCAATGTCAGGCCTGACTCTTTGTGTAGCACAACCGATAGGGAGGATGAGAAGAATAGAGAGGATTGCTTTGGTTATGAATGTTTTGAATTGCATTTGTGAAGGTCGTTCGCCGTAGACCTGTCCGAACTGACTGGCCAGGCGGGGACACAGAGAACGCAAAGAGAGAAAATAATAATAAATAAATTAGAGTATATTTGAAACGTCAAGTTTAAGATAAGAATTCAAAAAAACGGAAGAATAGGTCCGTTAATATCTTCAAAACTTTATATGCTCAATGTCTGCAGTTAGCTTCTATAAAGGATTCTCACCAGACATGTCGTATATCCATTTCAAACCAGATTGTTCGTTTTGCGTAAGGTCTCCATTCTCAAAGAAGAGGGAAATTTCTCTTTCGGCAGACTCTTCCGAATCGGAACCATGTATCAGGTTAAAACGTTTACTCATTGCGTAGTCACCTCTTATTGTTCCGGGATCTGCCTCGTATCCGAATGTAGAACCCATGAGTTTTCGAGTAACTTCTATTGCATTCATTCCTCTTAATACTAACATCACCACAGGCCCGGAAGTCATGAATTTTATAAGATTTTCATAGTATTCCCTGCCTTCATGAACAGAATAATGCTCTTTTGCCAATCCTTCGGAAATAACAGTCATTTTTAATCCAACTATTTCCAATCCTTTTTCTTCAAACCTGTTGATTATTTTGCCAATTAAACGACGCTGTACAGCATCCGGTTTAATTATTACTAATGTCTTTTGCATACAATGTCCTTACCTTTAAGAAAAAGTTTTTGTATTCCTCTGTCTGGAAATCAGGATATGTCCAGGGCAGGTTCTTAAAAATCTCATGTTGGTAAAACAGAGTAACTTCCGCATAAATACCATCCTGAAGATGAATTCTATGGTAATATTTTTTTGTGGAGGCAAGAATGAGATTACAATGAGTCAGATATCCCGGGTCTAAATTGATCGGTCTGATAACGTTAAACCGGTTGTTGTGCTTGAACTTATCTTCTAATTCATTTGTCCAGATCTTAAAAGCGGAAAGCTCTTCGGGGTTTATAAGTTTCTTGAAACATATAAACTGTCTTGAGATATTTGCCCCCATTTCCTTTGTGTAGTAATCCGTGAAATTAAATGGGATGATTTCACTCTTCATATCAACTTCGCCAAAACGCTTTATCAGTATACTTTCTACGTCAGCTAAAAGTTCTTCATCACAGGAAAGAATTCCTACAAAAAATTTCACCGGTTTGGGTAAGCTAATATCAGCCATTATATTGTTTTTTGATTAAACCTTACTCTGCATAGAAAAGGTACAAAGAGCAGAAGCTTTATCTCAAGGAATCCATAAGCTTTCTGATTTCGTCAAGTATATTTTCAGGTGTTGCATAATACACTTCATCTTTAGAGCGTAACTTAATCTCTAGTTCACCGGTTTCTTTGAGTCGTTTACCAACCGTTATTCTGATTGGTATACCAATCAGGTCTGCATCCTTAAATTTAAAGCCTGGTCTCTGGTCCCTGTCATCAAGCAGAGTATCGACTCCTGCTTCACATAATTCGTCATAGATCTTTGTGGCAGTGTTCATGATAATTTCATCTTTAAAGTTTATTGGTACAACCAGTACCTCATAAGGCGCCAATGGCAGTGGCCAGATTATACCGTTCGAATCATGAGATTTTTCAATGGTTGCTGCCAAAATTCTGTTAACGCCAATACCATACGATCCCATTATAATAGGACGTTCTTTGCCATTTTTATCAAGGAACTTTGCCCCCAGTGAGTCACTGTACCTTGTCCCCAGTTTAAAAACATGTCCAAGTTCAATTCCATTTGAGACATCGATTTCACTCTTGCACTTAGGACACCTATCAGTTTCCGTGACAAACCTGATATCAGCAGATCTGTCTATTTTAAAGTCTTTGTCAGGGTTTGCGTTAATAATATGAGTATCAGCCTTATTTCCTCCCACAACACAATTTTTCAGCACGGTGACTGCCTGGTCAGCAATAATCTGTGTCTTCAAACCAATTGGACCTGCAAAACCCACTGGAGCTTTTGTCAGTTCTACAACAGTCTCTTCATTCGCCAGAGCTATCTCATCACTAGATAACACCTTTGAAAGTTTCGCTTCATTTACGTCGTGGTCACCACGTACGAGAATAGCTACACTCTTGCCGTCAAATGTGTAGATTAATGTTTTAACCATTTTGTTTGGTTCTATACCCAGGAATTCACTTACCTCTTTTATTGTTGTCATGTTTGGTGTAGAGACTTCTTTCAACTCGCCCGGTGTAATACCTTCATCGGATTTAAGGGGGGAAGGCTCGGCCTTTTCACGGTTTGCACTATAATCACAACCCTTGCATTTGACAATTACGTCCTCCCCGTTTTCGTTAGGGACCATGAATTCGTGCGAAACATCACCACCCATTGCACCGGTATCAGCTTCTACGGCCAGAAAATCCAATTTGCATCGTTCAAAAATCCGGTAATATGTGTCGTACATTTTCTGGTAGCTGTCGTTTAATTTTTCAAAATCTATATCAAAGCTATAAGCGTCTTTCATTAAAAACTCTTTGCTTCGTAAAACACCAAATCGTGGTCTGGCCTCATCTCTGAACTTAGTTTGTATCTGATATAGAATTAAGGGCAGCTGTTTATATGAACTGACTTCATTCTTAACTAAATCAGTAATAACCTCTTCGTGAGTAGGGCTTAAAGCGATGTCTTTCTTATGGCGATCCTTCATGCTCAATAAGTCATCACCAAAGGCATCTATCCTTCCGCTAAGCTCTAAGAGGGTCAAAGGCTGTAACGCTGGCAAAGAAAGTTCAATAGCACCGGATTTGTTCATCTCTTCCCTGATAATTGTGACTACTTTATTTAATATCTTTGTACCAAGCGGTAAGTACGAGTAGATGCCAGCAGACAATTTCCTGATCATACCGGATCGGATCATGAGTTTGTGACTTTCAACCTCAGCATCACTGGGGGTTTCTTTTAATGTTGGTATAAATGTCTGGGACCACTTCATAATAGAATAATTCCTTAAATATTTACCTAGCAACTTCGTTAATAAGATACTGAATAGATATGTTTATCTGCTGTTCAACCGACCATCGAAAGAATTACTAAAAACTAATATTTTTCTTCTTCCAAACTGCCTGTGGCCAAGATTATATTGTCAGATTGAATCATTTGCAAGAAATTTATAGACTTGGCTAATATGCTTCAATATAACGGTTGAATTTAGCCATTCTTTTGATATAATCGATAGGTTCTTTTATATGTCGACACGTAAGGTGCTTAGTTTAAACGTCTTACGCTAATATTATTTTGTTCGTATGTTTCGGCATGTTTTCTGCGTGTAATGTTAAGTTTCCAATAATATAAGAGAGGGCTTTATTATGTACAAGGTTTTGATCACTTTATGTATTTTCTCAATTGTCAGTAGTTTTCAATACAATAATATAGCTGAATGCTCCGATAATCAGGCACCATCAGCACACACTGATAGTCCAGATGAAATGATGGGAGAGGTGCCGCAGGAGGAGAAGAGTGAATTAGCGCTAATGATGCAGGATATTGACGAAAGCTACAAAGCGGTTGAGGCAATGTCTGGCTATTACAAGTACAAAAAAAAGCAGTGGAAGATAATTCTCAAGGCAGGGGAAAACATTGCAGAAGTAACAAAGGAAGTGAGGCTCAGATTTGCAAGGCCTGATGATTTAAGATACGAAAAGCAGAACGAATTGATGCAGGTAGAAGCGGAAAAGATGGTTGAAATTGCAAAACACAAGGATGTAGAAGGATCTCTGGAAGAGCAACAATGGCAGGTGAGGCGTTTGAGGCAAACTTGTGCTATTTGCCACAAGCATCTGAAAATCCATATTTATCCAAATTTGTATAAGAAAAAACATGGTGAGTAGCGATAGATACTAAAAAAGTGCTTATAACATGCTTAATTATCTGCAAAGTTACTATGAGTTTTTACTTGACTCCGTTCTTTTGCGATGATATATTTACCCGGAATTGGTGAAGACTAATCAAGTTGAGGGCAAGAGAACAAGCTGATTAAACAAGTTGACCGTAATTGAAGGGGGGTGGAGTTTTATATTTTAAATTAAAAGAATTTAAATATGTAGAACTTTACGAGGTTTGTTATTTTTACTGTATACAGACCAGGGCTTTACTCTTTGGCTAACCAGTGAAAGGAGCTTATTTTTTTTAATTAAAGGAGGCGTAAGTATAATGAAGGTGAAAAATTTCTTTGTAGCAGGTATAATCGCATCAGCAATGTTTTTAACAGGTGCAACAACAGGTTTTGCGTCAAGTGATCAAGAGTTGTGTCAAAAGCAGAAAGTCAACTTTTTAAAGATAAAGATGAATAACGGACTGCTCCCTAATGACGAATTCGCACCATATAATTTTAAAGAAGTCGCAACAGCAGCAGCAGATATGATCACAGTCGAGGCAGAGAGAACTCACAATGACAAAACTCACGCTGCTATCAGCCAAATGGTATCTGTACATCTTACACATATCCAGGAAGCCGCTGGAGCAGAAGCGGAAGGTGCTGTTGAGGTTGCAGGGCACGCATTAAGGTTTTTGGAGCTTTCCTGTAAGGCTTGTCACAAGGTCTATGACACAGAGAAAAAGAACAGAAAAATGAGTCCTTAAATTTTTTATATAGGGACTTTTTGCTTACTTACACTATCAGATAAAATTTGAATATAATTATGATTTTGGGAGGTTTTGGTATATGAAGAAGTTAAATTTATTATGCATTGTAGGAATTCTTGCGGTATCATGTTTCGCGTTAAATTTCTCAAGTCAGGCAGATGAGTTGGAAGACTTGTATGGCAACCCGGAAAAAAGCTACTATTTTGTTTACGCGACAGGAGCTATTCAGGGTTCATTCGGAACGATGGAAACATGTGTATATTGCCACGGTAACGGCGGTAAGGGAACTTCAGAAGGAAGAAAAAGAGGAGCGCCTGATTTTACAGATGCAGCATGGCAGGCATCAAAAACAGATGAGGAGATGGTTAAGTTTCTGGAATCCAACGACAAAGGTTGCACAAAGTGCAGAGGAAGAGTTTCTGCTGACGCAATACAGAAACTTGTTAACATAGTTAGAACTTTTGGCGCAAAATAAAATAGCTTAGGTAAAATAAAAGGCTCTTTGAGGCACCGTACAGGTGCTTTAAAGGGCCTTTTTTTATTATTGTAGAGTATAAATAATAACGGCAAAAAGTTGTCAGTTTTCTAATCGACAAATTCGTTTGCTTCTGTCTAATTTATGCGGTTGTAAAGTGTATCCCTCTCTACGGGTTCACGTCCGGTTTCTTCTATTAATGATCTGATTTCATTAACTGTTAACGCTTCTGGTGTTTCGGCACCGGCTGAATGAGTGATTTTTTCTTCAGCCACCGTGCCATCAATATCATCGACTCCGAAACTAAGTGATATTTGAGATATCTTAATACCAAGCATTATCCAGAATGCTTTAATATGATCAAAATTGTCCAGCATTAGTCTCCCTATGGCCAGCATTTTCAAGTCCAGAATACCGGCAGTGCTGGATATATTCTTCATATCGGTGTTTTTTGGATGAAAAGCAAGGGGTATGAATGTCATGAATCCGCCCGTTTCGTCTTGGAGTTCACGTAGTTTTAATAGGTGGTTAATCCTGTCTTTATCCTGTTCTATATGGCCATATAGCATTGTTGCGTTACTCTTCAATCCTAAATTGTGTGCGATCCTCATAGTATTTAACCATTCCTCACCACTCAATTTTTCAGGACAAAGTTCTTCTCTGATTTCAGTAGCAAATACTTCTGCGCCACCTCCAGGGAGAGACCCCAGTCCAGCATCTTTAAGTTTTTTCAATGTTTCATAGGTAGATATACCTGAGATTTCAGCAAAATGAGAAATCTCTACTGCGGTAAAAGCCTGTAGATGCACTTCAGGGAAACGTTTATGAATTGAGCTAATCATATCAATATAAAAATCAAGACCCAGTTCAGGATGGAGGCCCCCGACAATGTGTAACTCAGTTGCTTTTTCTTGAATGATTTGCGAGGCTTTTTCTAAAATCTCTTTAATACTCATTTGGTATGCGCCGTTTTCGCCTTCTTCACGACTGAATGCACAAAACTTACACTTGTTTTTACATATATTTGAATAATTTATATGCCTGTTTATAATATAATAAACTTTGTTTTTATTGATTCTCTCTCTGACTATATTTGCAAGCCTGCCTATTGTAAGAATATCAGGAGACTCAAATAATCTAACACCATCTTCAAAATTAAGACGATGACCATCAATAACCTTCTCTTGGATATCGCTTAAGTCGGTATTTAATGTAGTTTTTAATAGCGGCATGACATTTCCTTTCTTCTATTGAAAGTTCTCAAAGAGTATAACAAGGTATCACCTTCCCCGGACAAAAAGCGCCGAGGACTTTAATCTATTCCTTTGCAAGCAGGGAGGGAATAAGATATAGAAAACTTTAAGCCTACCTCGGTTTTTTGAGACTTTCGGTTTTTGAAAATATCAGAATAACTCTATAAATTCAAGAATATAACTTCTCAAAGTAAAAAAAAGGAATATAATACAAATTTTCAATAATAAAAACAATCTGAAGGGTGGAGATATGCAGAGAGATATAATTGCAACGACAAAAGCGCCTCAAGCAATAGGGCCGTATTCACAAGCTGTTCGATTCAACAATCTTCTTTTCCTTTCAGGACAGATACCATTAGAACCGGAATCCGGTGAAATCTTGAAAGGGAATATTAAAGAACAGACAAAGCAGATACTTGAAAATCTAAAAAATGTTTTAATAGCAGGTGGATCATCTCTTGATAATGTGCTGAAAACAACTATTTTCCTGGCCAATATGGAGGATTATGCTACAGTCAATGAGGTGTATGCACAATTTTTCGAAAAATCGCAGCCCGCCAGATCAACTGTCCAGGTTTCAAGATTACCCATGGATGTCAAAATCGAAATAGATGCAATCGCTTGTATAAATACGTAAGAAAATTTACTTGACGCAAGGAAGTGATGCCTTATAATTTATCTTCATAAGTGTTTAGAATTAAAGGGATTCCTTCGTATTTTAAATTAAAGTAATAAGGAAATTATATAAATTATGTTAGAAGTAGCAAAGTCACCGGAAAGTGAGGATAAATTCCAACATGTTGTTGGTCTCCTCGATGATGCAAAGAAATTCTTCTATAGAATAGGGGATGTTGAAATAGAGAAGAAAGTGTCGGAAATGGCGGCACAAATAAGTGAACCATTATACCTGGTTATAGTGGGTGAGTATAATTCTGGAAAATCCAGTTTTGTCAATGCACTATGCGGAAAAAGAATTCTCCGGGATGGTCCAACCCCATCAACAAATAAAATTACACTACTGACTCACGGCGATGAGGTCTCCTCAGAAGAGGTTGACGACCATCAGTGCAAAATGACGTACCCTTTGGAAGCGTTAAAAGATCTTACCATTGTTGACACGCCAGGAACAAACTCAATAATAGCCGAGCACCAGCTAATCACTGAAGGGTTTCTCCATCGGTCTGAAGTGGTCCTCTTTGTCACATCGGCAGACCATCCTTTCACAGAAAGTGAGAGAGTTTTTCTTCAACTGCTTAAAGGTAAGTGGGACAGAAAGCTTTTGTTCATACTAAATAAGATCGATTTGAAAACTGAAGAGGAACATAACGAAATCATAACTTTTATAGAAAAGAATTTTTACCGATTGTTTGGTTTCGAACCAAAAGTTATTAGCATGTCCACCAAAGATGCTTTTCTCGCAAAAACGTCTGGTGATGAAGAACTACTGCAAAAAAGCAATATTAAAACAGTAGAGCAGTTTATTTTTGAAAAGATGGATTATGATACAAAGATGGACCTTAAGATACTAAGTCCGTTAAAGTATCTAGTTAATGTCTTTGACGGCTTGCATAACGAGTTAAGTGAAAAAGTCTCGCATTGCAATAATGAGATTAAGAGCGTAGAGATGTTCGAAAAACGTTTGAGTAATAAAAGACAGGATATGACGGATTACATTGTTAAATACAAGACAGAGACTCAATCTGTTTTCACAAGATTAAAAGAAAAAGTTGATAATTTTTTGAATTATCATGTAAATATAAGATCAATCATCACTATGAAGTTTGCACGTGAGAAAATCGATGGCAGATTTAAGAGAGAAGTCTTTGGTGTTGCTAATCCCAGGACAGAATTGGAAAGAATAATAAATGATGCTATAGATTATGTAGACAGAAATAATAGTGTTTTATGGGAGATGGCCCATGATTACATTGAATCTGAAATTGCTTTACAGCGACAGACAAAAGATGATTCTCTTGTACGCAAAGAGCGCTATTTCACAAACCGTGAATCAGAAAAGCATATCAATTTAAGAGAGTATGCAAAGCAATTCCAGGAACTGGATCCGGAATTAGAGGGAGCCAGGGTTTACAGGGCAATTCAAAGTGGTTTTATAAATTTCGTTGTCTTGGAAGGACTGGCAATTGGTATAGTTATAGGCCTCAGTACTTTTTTCATTCCTAACACTTTGGGCATAATTGTAGCATCTATCCTGGCAGGAATAGGATTCTCAATATTTCCAATAAAAAGAAAGAAATATAGGACCGAATTTATGCAACGAGTTGATGCCATTTGTGAGAGGTTCAACAATATGATGCTGTTTGAATTTGAGAAGATTATTGACAGAGTTTTAGAAGACATTGGAAATAGAATATCTGCGTACCGTGATACCAGATGGTCTGAACGAGAAGAGGTTAATCGGCAAATTGTCGAGTTAAAAGTACTTTCAGAGCGGACTAAAGATTTAATTCGTAAAAGTTGCAGCCAGTAGCTCCACCAGGACTTTGTATTCATATCACTATTCAAGAGGCGACATATGAAACACATCTTATTGCTTTTAGTATTTGCTCCGATACTCTTTATATCCGGCTTTACTTGGGCGGCCAGTTGCAACCGTTGTTACGAGCAGATTACCTATGGTAAACAATTATGTGTAGAATGCGAATTGAGTACATCGGGCAGACTCACAAATGTTAAATCCAGTGAGGAGCAGATCACCAATACAATAAAATCTGCAAGAGAAAACTACAAGAGTGCATTAGAGGAGTTAATCCAATATTACATGAATATTGGAAATCACTTAAGACTGAAGAAGGCAAGGAAGGAGTTGAAGGCTCTTAATAAGGTTCCTCAGCTTAAGTACCTGTTAGCCGGTAAGGAAACAACAAATATCAGTCCATCCAAAAATATAGAAGATGCAAATATGCTATATCAAGACGGTAAAGCATATAAGAACATACTTAACATCATCAATAAGAAATCAAAATTAAAGTCTGCGGAAACCAGATTTAAAAAGATAATCGACGAATATCCGGAAAGTGATAAAGCGGATGATGCAGCCTATGAACTTGCATGTATTTATGAGGGTGCTTATTATAAAAATTACGAAGATGCTGTGTTTTATTATGTCAAATGTTTCAGTCTTAACGCATATACAGAGAAACCTGCGCGCTTTAAGGCAGCAAGGATTTACGATAAGTACCTGAAGGATTACAACGAAGCGGTAAAAAACTATCGAGAGGTGTTACGGAATAGCAAAGATGAGGCATACCGTTCTAGGGCAAAAGCAAGACTTAAAAAACTCAAGAAGGAAGGATATTAGGATTTAGTCTCTATTATGTTTGTAGGAATTGGTTATGATGTTCATAGATTTGTTGAAAACAGAAAACTAATCTTAGGTGGTATCTGCTTTGATCATCACTTAGGATTGTCCGGTCATTCTGATGCTGATGTTGTTTTACATGCAGTTGGTGATGCGATTTTGGGAGCGGCTTCATTAGGGGATATTGGTGAACTCTTTCCAGACACAGATAAAGAATGGAAAGGGATATCGAGCCAGATTCTTCTGGACAAGATAATAAAATTAGTAAATGACAAGGGAATGTTTGTGAATAATGTTGATATTATTTACATCGCGCAGGAACCGAAAATAAGTAAAAAGAAAAAAGAGATGGAGCTGCGTATCTCTGAGATTTTAAAGGTAGATGTGGAAAGAGTGAACGTTAAAGCGACTACAACCGAGGGGCTGGGTTCCATAGGAAGGTCAGAAGGTGCTGCTGCCCAGGCGATAGCATCATTAACTAAAAAATGAGATAATTCTTTGTGAACTCTTTTTTCTCTTATTAATTACTTCTAATCCATTCATATAGGGCCTGAGCACTTCAGGTATCTCTACAGTACCGTCTTCTCTTTGATAGTTTTCAATAATAGCGATCATTGTCCTGGGAAGCGCAACTCCTGAACCATTTAGAGTGTGTACGTGCTTTATTTTGCCATCATCATCTCTAAAACGTATATTGCTCCGCCTTGCCTGAAAATCCTCAAAATTGCTGCATGAAGATACTTCCAGAAATTTGTTTACACCTGATGACCATACCTCAATATCATAGCACTTTGCTGCCGCAAAGCTTAAATCCCCGGTACAGAGTTTTAATACTTGATACTCTAGCCCTAACAACTGTAAAACCTTTTCCGATACAGACAAAAGAGACTCGAGTTCATCGTAAGATGTCTCGGGTCTGACAAGCTTTACCAATTCAACTTTGTTAAATTGATGTACCCGTAACATGCCTCTGGTGTCCTTGCCATGCGATCCAGCTTCTCGTCTGAAGCAAGCAGTACAGGCGGCGTAGTGCAATGGAAGTTCTTTGGCAGACAGAACCTCATTTGAATGGATGTTTGTTACCGGGACCTCAGCAGTTGGTATAAGAAACAAATCATCTTCAGGGATTCGATACATGTCTTCTTCCAGTTTCGGTAATTGTCCTGTACCTGTCATTGAAGATCTGTTTACAAGATAGGGTGGGAATAGTTCGGTATAACCATGTTCCTGAGAGTGAAGATCCAGCATGAAATTGTAAAGAGCACGTTCCAGCCTTGCTCCTGCGCCTTTATACAGGGTAAATCCGGCACCGGATATTTTTGCCGCTCTTTCAAAATCCAGAATATCCAATTCTTTACCAATTTCCCAGTGGGGTAGAGGGGTGAATGAAAATTCTTTCCTTTTTCCCCATGTTTTTACCATGACATTTGATGTTGGATCTTTGCCGACAGGCACATCAGAAGCAGGGATATTGGGGATATTTAGAAGTATCGATTCTAATTCATCCGTCAATGCCTTTATATTAACTTCCAATTGCTTAATATTGTCAGAGACACCCTTCATCTCCTGTATCTCACTTGATGCATCTTGCTTCTTTGATTTTAATTTGCTTATTTTCTTAGAAGTAACATTTCGCTTATTTCTAAGGTCATCGCATTCAATTAATAGCGCCTTGCGCTTTGAGTCTATTTCCAGTAATGAATCGAGATTGGCCTTCTCATTTTTATTAAATACTGCCTGTTTGACCTTCTCTATGTCGTTACGAACAATGTTTATATCCAGCATAGGTAAATCACTCCTTATAATTATCCTGCTTGATTATCTCAAATTTATCATAACATATTTCTCCCGCGACTATTGTTAGTACGCATTCAGAATCTTGAGAGAAAATTCCGTCATATATATTACTTATGCCTGTATTATCAAATTCTATTACCGCAATATCCGCATTGTATTCCGGATAGAGCCGTCCAATACGGTTATCCATTTTTAAAGCTGCTGCTCCCGCAATAGTACCCATATAAAAAATGTCCTGCGGGTCCAAATCTCTATAATGTTTCCTGATGAATTTCATTTCATCTAATATGCTGAGTGTGTCATTACTGGCAAGACTATCAGTTCCCAGGGCAATGTTTATATCACGATTCTTTAATATAAAAAAAGGGTGGTCTTCATGCCCGAAGTATTCATGACTTCTGGGGCAGAAAACAACATTTGATTTAGTCTTTTCAATAAGATCGATTTCATCTTCAGATAAATAATTACAGTGAATAAGTATACACCCATTCTCTAAAAATCCAATGTTATTCAGATAATTAATTGGACTCAGTCTGGGAGGTTTCCAGTTTTTCAACATATTAAAATCATTCAGTAAAGACACAAAATGACCCGTTCCTCCTGCCAGAAATTCAACTTCATCCTTCGTCTCAGCTATGTGCGTTGCGATTATAATATCAAATTTATCTGAAACACTCTTGCAGATTCTGTAAAGTTTATCTGAGACAGTATAAGGTGCATGCGGGAATATTCCTATTGATAGAAGATCGTCAGGATTTATGCCGGTTATTAGTTCTTTAAAAATATTTATGGTGTCTTCTGCTGTATCAGGGTTAAAATCTATAATTTCAAAAAAAAGTAATTTTCTGATTTTGCTTGTCAGCAACTCGCTCAATGCAATACCGTTTCTGGTGATATCAACAATAGTTGTAGTCCCGGATTTAAGGCTGCTTTCAATTCCATCTCGAACAGAAAGAGCATATTCACTTTCAGACCAGCCTTTTTTCTTATCAACCAATTGCCTGATCCAGTCGGTAAAATTACCATTACCATCAATACTTTTGTGGAGATGGGTTAGTTCAAGATGGGCATGTGTATTTACAAACCCCGGTACTATTGCAGAATCTCCAAGATCAATTGTTCTGTACGATTCAAAGTCATCGATATCTTCGACTTGTCCTGAAAACTTTATTTTTCCATCATCATCAATTACGACGGCTCCATTGTTGATCACATTATCCGGGTCTTTTAATAAATATTTCGATCTTAAAATGTACATAGTTATTATCGTCTCAGAAAAAGTTTAAAGTGCCTGCTTGTCCGTCAGTTTGTTAGACGGGAAGTTTGAAGTGAGCTAAAGTTGTGGTAAAAATAAATTATTATTTTTCAACGTTAGTCATTTTAGACCACTTTAGACACTTTACACTTAATTTTGGCAAAGCCACAATATCGTATCAGTTGCATATTTCACTGTCAACAGATAAAGGCAGGGGGGGGGGAGGAGAGAGTTTAATAATTTGCGAGTAGGAATTTGTAGTTTTTATAGAAAATAGAGGTTATTTGGATTTTCTCTTTTGTGATAATTATAATTAAAATTGTTCGTTACTTATTTCTTGAAAAATCCATGACTGGTGTTAGAATCTAACCATGTATAAAAATAAAATATTCGGTATCATAATTACTACTGCGTTTTGTTTTCTCATATTTAATCAAGCCAACTCATACGGTTTAGACGAACATATCAGCTATAGTCTTGATGAAATCTTAGAAAAAGTTGAAAATGCTAATGTCGATCTTAAGACGATGGATGCTGACATTAAATACTCAAGAGTTATTTCTCTGCTTGACTCAGAGGAGGTTTCTCTCGGATACTTGCAATACAAAAAACCTAAAAAATTAAACCTTAATTTTTTCCCTCCACGAAACGAAATTAATGTCATCGACGGTGTATATATCTGGATATATCATCTGGAAGAAAAACAGGTGGAAAAATATGAAATAAGCAATGATTTGGATTCTCCTCAGGGGATGGATATCTTTGACTTAGGATACGAATATACAACAGATAAAGCTAAGGAGAACTATACTATTACTCTCCTTGATGATATTGCAACAGAAGAGGAAGCATTATACCACATAGAGCTCATTCCAAAGGAGTCATTTGAATCTGATTACGACAGAATATTATTGTGGATCAGGGAGGGGCTCTGGTTGCCAGTCCAATATCAAATGTTTGAGAGTGATGGAGAGATTATAAACACTATCGAGTTAACTAATATTCAAATTAATCCGGACATACCTGATAAAATATTCGTGCTGGATTTGCCTGACGATGTAGAAATTCTAGAGCCGTTTAAGTAAAGTAACTCCTTATTCCATTCCCAACATGCTACACGTGACGTCCTTTAAACATAATGGATTTTATCTTGAACTCCCACATCTGCAAATGCCTTCAGGCGGAGGCGGCAGCTTTGACAGTGGCCGCAGGCTTTGTCATTTCGTTCGTAGCATGACCAGGTGAGTTGCAGAGGAGCGGAAAGTTGAATGCCTTTTTTGACTATCTCGGATTTACTCATATTGAGCAGGGGGGTAACTACTTTTATGTTAGTTGATGGCTTCGTGCCCACCTCCACAAGTTTATTATAGGCTTCATAGTACTCCGCCCTGCAATCAGGATAATCCGGGCTGTCCTGCTGAACGGCACCAATATAAATGCTTTCTGCCTTGATAACTTCGGCCCAGGAGACGGCTATTGATAGCAGATGGGTGTTTCTGAAAGGTACGTACGAAGTGGGAATTCCTGCATTTGTAGTCTCTTTATCTACAGGTATATTGGGATCAGTAAGACTGGAGCCTCCGATTTTCCTTAAAAAGTCCAGTTCAAGTGCAAGGGTCCTTGTTTCAGGGACTTTGTAGTACCTTGCGATAGACCGGAAGCAGTTATACTCTCTTGTTTGTGTCCGTTGAGCATAACCTACATGGAGCAGGGCGACGTTGTGTTTCTCCCTGGCAATCGCCGTGGTCACACAACTGTCAAGGCCGCCACTCAAGAGGACTACGGCAAGATTCTTTTCTGACATATCTATTACTTTCATATTTATCTATCTCTTTGGTGTATAGAGCTTTATACACCTCTTGCTTTATCCGGCCATATAATCTTGTGTAATTGAAGATGAAGGCGCACATCTAATCCGTCCTTTAATATCCATCCGGCAAGTGTCTTTGGTTTAAGTTTTCCCAGTACTAATCCGAATAATACCGTTGTCCTGTCTATTATTTTGTATTTCTTTGTAATGCTTTTTGCCCATTCGTAATCTCTTTTGGATGATATTATAAATTTTACCTCATCTCTACGATTAAGTCTCTTAATATTTTTCCAGTCCATTTCCTGTTCCATGCCGCTACCAGGACATTTGATATCAACAATTCTAACGATACCTTTTGGTAATATGTCAATGTTCTGGCTGCCATTTGTTTCTATAAATACCTTGAAAAGATTGTTTTTTAACAGCTTTATCAATTTGTTTATATGTTCATTCAGTAAGGGTTCTCCTCCTGTGATGCAAACATTTCGGCATCCATACCCATTTACTTTCTTTATTATTTCATTTAACGACATTGCTGATCCATCGTCATATGCATAGGTTGTATCGCAGTACGAACATCTAAGATTGCATCCTGTCAGCCTGATGAAGACACAGGGGATACCAGCATAGGTAGACTCACCCTGAATACTCTCAAATATCTCATTTACATACAATAAAGGACCTTTTTTGCTCATATTAAGCTAACACATTATATATAAAGAAGATAGAGCGATACCAGGACGCTTAATAAAACAAACCAATATGCTGAACATAACATAATATATCTTATCAGACGTTAGATATATTCAAAAAAATAAATGAAAACTATAGTATTCTGCTTCTAAGCTTTTATTGTATAGAAGCTTATGTACATCTTGAATGTTATGTGGTTACTGTATTGTAATAATATATTGTCTTTAATCCCGTTTTGATCGTTCATGCATGCTGGCACTTTCGTATTTTACAAACAAAGAAAATTACAAACCAACCCGTAATCGATATTTCACTTTAACCTCATCATCTTTCGGCACATTAACATCAAACTTTATGGTAAAAGCATTTTTTTTAGTATAGGGATGACTGCTGTCTATTACTGACCAGTTACCAAAAAGAGGCTCTATGATACTAACCATTACATCCTCTTTTTTGTGATTCTTCAGGGTTATTTCCCATTCTGATTCATGGAGTCTTGATGTTTTCAGTTTATAATCTGTTTGTATTCTTTCTGCTAAAATGTCAAATGCCTGGCCTATCTTCAGACTGATCTCTTCATCTACCGGTGTATGCTCAACTCTGTCTTCACCTATAAACAACAAGCTCTTCTCACCGTCCATTTTATACAACCGCATGATACCTTCCGGGATTGGAATTCCAAGGTTATTATCTTCAGTATTAATAAATTTGATATAAACATTTACCGGCTGTTTAGGATTGTTACTCCGGTATTGTCTTGTAAAAATTCCCTGTGAGCCTTTAACGATAAACTCCTTCTGTATTTTCGTACCTACGGCTTCCAGCAAACTAACCTGTTTCGTCTGTTTGTCCTTGATGGTTGTTTTTCTCTGTAAATCGTATATGTGGTATTCGAAGAATGGTTTTTCTTTAAACTGCGGAGCTGCGCGGGCACTTTCCATCTTGTAATCCATCATAACTGCTTTGTTTCTATACACTTCTTTTACTCTATTAACATCGCCGGCAATCAATTTTAAACGGGCGTTTCTATATGTAGCGCCGCTTTTGTTATCCAATGTGACCCATCCGGATATATTAGCTGATGTATCTTCTTTGTTTAACACTACCACATAGTCGGCTTTCCAGCTTATGTTGTTAGTGAGATATGAGACTTCAAGATTATGCTCTTTTGTAGTATTGTTGTTATAAAGCCATGTCAGAGTGGGTCTTGCAATGAGATCTTCAGGTATTTCCGGTAGTACTTTGATGCCGGGATGGCCGACAAATATTTCATTATTTATTTTATAAATTTGACCGTTGTTATTGCTCAACAATACTGCTTCTACAGTTTCCTTTCTGTCCTGATACTCGTTCCAGATAATAATTTTGACTTTCTTGCCAACATACTTATCCAGGAGTTTATCAGCATTTATTAAGTCATACTCGTAATTCTGCTCAACTACAGAAAAATCCTTCGGATAGTTCAATGATTCTACATGGACCGTAACGGGCATTATCTGGGATGCGACACCCATGAACCTTAACTCACCTTCACCGGATGGAAGCATTATCTTGCGAGTATCTTTGATGAGGCCAATGTTGTTATTGTATACTGCAACCTCCACGCCTACCTGGTCATCGATAGTACTTTTAGACACCTCACCTTCCCCTGCCTCTACTATGGAGGAAAATAGTGCTATCACAAAAAACATTATTAGTAATTTAATTTTCACGATATACCCCTTTTTAATCTATAAGTGAATTTATATTTAAATATTATTTTTTCTTAATTTCTTCATATTCCTGATAGAGGGCTTCTTCTTCGTTTCTTATTCTTGCATTAAGGGACGCAACAAGACTTTCAAAATTTATCTTAAAATCTTTATCAGTAACACCTCCAGAATATTTATCAAAGAATTCCAACACAACTCTGGAGACGTATGCCGGATCCATTGCAAATATATCTAATTCATTTTTAAGAGTTTTGTTATGCTCTGCTGACTTTCGGAGAACAGGATAAAGTTGTTCGTTCTCCTTGTGAAGATGCTCAAGCAGGTATTCTTTTGCAGACATGAGTTTGGCTCGACCTTCCTCAGAATGAATGCCTAGCTTCTTAACTTCTTTGAGAATGGCTATGATTTCTGAATGCTCTTTCTTGAATTCTTCTATCAGTGCTGACATGTTTAACTCCTCACTGGGTTCATTACTGGCATCTTATAATAGAATCAACTAACATCAATAATACTATTAGTTATTCTTCTTTTTAAATACTAAAAAGTAATGATATGGCATAATGTTGTGATTTTCTATTAATTCAAAACCTGCTCTCTCTATCTCTTTTATTGCGGTATCCTCAGGGATTTTTTCTTCTGTCGGGGGGCCAAAAGGAGATTTCTTTGCTGGGTCCCAGTCAATGATGGCTAATCTCCCGTAATACCGCAGATCTTTTCTTATATTCTCTAACAGTAAGGAAGGTTTTTCCAACTCGTGATAAGTGTTTGCAAGGAAAACAAGATTGAAAAAATTGTCCAGAAGAGAAGGGTCTTCTGTTTTTCCAAAGATAACTCTTACATTCTTCAAATCTAGTGTTTCCACTTTTTTGGAGATGTAATTAATCATTTGAATCTGGATATCCTCGGCAAAAACCAGGCCTTTCTCCCCGACCCTCGAAGCCAAAGGTATGGTAAAATAACCGGAACCCGCTCCTATGTCAGCAACGATATCACCTGTCTTGAGATACAGTCTTTCCATAATTTCTTCTGTATCCTGCCAATCCCTGGGTTCTTCAAGTAAGAATATCTTGTCAGGAGGAAAAAGATCTCCAGGACGCCTCTCCTGGGCTGAAAGATGTGAGGAAATGAAAGGCAGAAAAATAGCCAGGAAAAGTAATACTTTGTGCATCAAACATGGCAATTTGTTTTTTACCATTCTGTCAAATACTCCACTCCCCTATTATACTAAAACCGGTTTGGTTTTGCTTTTCCCTGTCCCCGCCAGAATACGTCGGGCTGACGAATGGCCGGACAGGAAATAATCAAATCTTGGTTGCCTGCCCGACATGTCGGGCAGGGGGCAGTTATCCCCGGACTGGAAAACGCCGAGGACTTTCCCCGGACAAAAGGCGCCGAGTATATAATGAGGAAAAATACAGAAAGTTATCTTTTAGACTGCTGCTTCTTTTTGGCCCTTACAACAATAGGTCTCTTCCCTTTACCGTCCTTCTTAAAAACGTGTAATATTAGTTCTGCATCTTCAAAAGGGACTGTTATAAAGGAGAAATTATCAAATATTTTAACATCGTCTATTTTGCTTTCTTCTATATTGGCTTTCTGTTTTAGCAATTTTATCAATTTACCCCGTGTTATTGAGTCCGCTTTACCAAGTGCAACAAACAGCCTTGCCGTTCCTGCTTTATCAACAGATATTTCTCTGATCTCACTATAACCCGTCCCGCTCAGTTCATCCTTATATGAATGCTTAAGAAGAGCAGCTATAATATGTTCAGGCTCCTGATCGCCTAAAAGATCCTGTGCCATATCAATGTAATCACTATATTTATCTTCCTTAATTATACTGTTAAGTTGTGTCTTAATCCGTGTTTTCTTTGAAGCTATAATATCTTTAACTTTAGGTATCTTTTCTTTTCTAATCTTAGCTTTAGTAATCTTTTGTATAAATAAAAGTTTCCTGTATTCTTCCGGTGTAACAAACGTAATGGCAGTGCCTTGTTTACCTGCTCTTCCGGTTCGACCGATTCTGTGAACATAATATTCAGGATCCTGAGGTAGAGAAAAATTAATTACATGTGTCAGGTCATTGATATCAATACCTCTTGCAGCAACGTCTGTGGCGACAAGAATATTCGTCCTTTTGCTTTTAAATTTATTCAGGATCGTTTCTCTCTGCGACTGCGATATATCACCATGCAATGAATCCGCATCATACCCTCTGTCATTCAGGCGCTTGCCTATTTTATCGACATCAACTTTGGTCCTGCAAAAGATCAAGCCATAAAAATCATGCTCAATATCGATGATCCGACATAACGCATCAAATTTTTGAGACATAGATACCTCAAAATATATCTGGTCAGTCAGGCTAGCAGTCAACTGTGCTTTTTTAATTGCGACAACTTCATAATCCTGCATATACTTTTTGGCTATACGTAATATTTCACTAGGCATTGTGGAAAAGAGCATAGTCCTTTTATCTTGATTTGTAGCTTTCATAATTATTTCTACATCTTCAAGGAAACCCATATTCAACATTTCATCCGCTTCATCCAATACCAGGTGTGATATATCCTTTAGATTCATACTCTTTCTTTTGATATGGTCTATTACGCGGCCCGGAGTCCCCACCACAATATCGACATTTTTCCTCAAGCTTCTCAACTGCAGATCTATAGACTGTCCCCCATATATTGGTACAATGTGTAATTTTTTACTCCCTTTTAAAGAGTTTAGTTCTTCTGAAATCTGAATTGCCAGCTCTCTGGTTGGCGCAAGAATAAGAACCTGAGTATTTTTAACCTTCTCTTTTATCTGTTCAATAATGGGAAGGCCAAATGCAGCGGTTTTTCCTGTACCGGTTTGTGCCTGACCAATTAAATCACATTCTCCCTTAAGTAGAAGAGGAATAGCTTTTTCCTGAATTGGAGTAGGTTCTTCAAATCCCCTCTTCTTCAGAGCTTTTAATGTATTCTCAGATAATCCCAGATTCTTAAACTTCTCTAATTTCTCCATTTTGTCTCCGTAAAGGTTGTTACAACTCTATTCTTCGTAATATACTATAAATTGTTTGGTAATAGCTACTTAAAATTAAATAATTGTATGTTTATTTCAAGGGGTTTCAAGAAATACACGATAAAGGTATAGAAAATATTCTCTTGCAAGGCTGGACCCCTTCGAATCTGCTCGCGGGGCAAAAATACAATCTACCTCCTTTATAATACGAACAGCTTTTACCGTAATTAATTCGTTTTCTCCAGGACCAACTCCAATGCCGTAAAAAACTCCAGATTTTTTCTTCATATCCACTTTAGTCTTCATCCAGAAATATGATTACATTTAAATCTCTTACCTGTATTTTTAATATTGAAGATACATCAAATTTTCGAATTCTCTCTTCATCTAAAGAGAGATTTTCACAGATGTATATCTTCCTCTCTTTTAACCCGGCTTCTAATAATTTCCTGGCAATAAGCTTAACATTATTAGAATTATCAGTTAAAACTGCGACTTTATCATTTTCCATAATTTTTTTTACAACTGATGCAAGCTTGGCTGTTCTACCGTGTAGACTCATGAAACAGGCATCATTCCATGACCTGCCTATTTTGGCAAATGCCATTTGAACAGAACTGATACCGGGAATAACTTCACAATTTTCAATATCAATTTTATCGATTATGAGTTTTGCATAACTGAAGAAACCGGGATCACCACTCACGAGAACAACAATATTTTTCTTTTTTCTTAATGACACAATTCTCGTGATAAGCACTTTGTAGTTGTTGTTCAATATAAACGTATCTGCTTCTGTATCAGGGAACAGTGACAAAAGCCTTCTACTGCCTATTAAAACTTCAGCACTGTTTATTTGTTGCAGAGCATACCAGGTCATATACTTTTTTGAACCGGGACCGCATCCAACTATAGTAACTTTGTTTATTGCTTTTTTTGCCAAATGTTAAAACCCTCAGATTCTCCAACAAATTTTTTTTTTCATATCAAACAATACTACTCCTATGCCTTTGTGGCTGTTTCTACAGCCAATGGACTTATTATCTGTCTGCATAGTCAGTATCCACCGGTTGCACGAATAACCCTTCCTACAATCGGTCTGAAGGCTTCCGGAATATTGCCAAAGTCGACAAGATTGCCGATAAAGTCAAAATATTCATCGATTATTTCCTGCAGGTTCTCTGAATAGTTTTTAGTTTGTTTATGTACCATTTGTTAGGAGTAGATTAGTGGTGTACAGTGACTATTTCTCTATTGTATGTTGAGTCTGGTTTACTGACTCTTCTACTCTGTCTGCGACGATCATTGCAATACGTTCGTCAGCACCAATATTTTTTGCATAGCAGAATTCTACTTCAGGGAATTTTTTTCGCTCATTATTTATATCTTCAGGAATGCACCTTAGAACATGACTTCCACTGAAAAGTAAAAGCGGCATTACCACGACTCTCTTTGCCCCCCTACCTACTAAGGTCTCAACTACCTCTGTGAGCCCTGGTTTTGCTAGTTGGAGAAACCCTGGTTCGACCATGTCCCATTTGTCCATTGCACGCAACATCTCTACTATCGTATACAAGCCTTCATTGCCGGTCCTCACCTTACTTCCGTGTGCCAGCACTATTACCCCTGTTTTTACATTCATTTTTGATTACATCCTTTCTGCGACTAGTTTTTGTTTTGATGCCTTTGCCATAGCTGATAATATGTTTCTCGCAAGTTTAGGATTGCTACAGAAATGTACATGTGTGTAGGATGCCAAAATGTGACTCTTGCATATACCATCAACCCCGGTTTTGTTTCCAATACTCTTCTTTGTTGTGTAGGCAAAATCAGTATCGTCCGGGACATCTTGCAATTTAGACCAATGGAATTCGTGGGCTCGGAACGTATCCCCCCTTTTGCAGATCACATTATCACCTATTGCATCAGCAATGACATATCCCAGTCCTTGCCGCCTTTTTTCCATCCTGGATGCTCCGCGAAGTACACCACTCATCTTAAACGATCTACCCTCACAGTCAATTAATTTTTCCAGCAAATACATCATTCCTCCACATTCGCCGTATATTACCGTCCCCTGTTTATGTGCTTCTAATATGGCATTTCTCATACTTTTATTTTCCATGAGTTTAGCTGCATATAACTCAGGAAACCCCCCTCCTATAAATATGCCGTCTATACCATTCGGAAGAGATTTATCGTTAAGAGGACTGAACTGTTTTATCTTTGCCCCCATTGTTTCAAACAGATCAATATCATCCTGATAATAAAAACAGAACGCATTGTCTCTGGCAATTGCCAGGGTCACATTCAGAGGGTCCCTATTTATAAAGATCGATTTGTCGTAATCAGGATATCTACCTGCCGAACCGGCTATATCCAGTAATCTATCAATATCTACTGTCTCAAGTACCATCTGCCCTAACTTTTCATAGAGAGTAGAATTAACCTTCTCCTCCTCAGAAGGAATCAAGCCCAGATGTCTTTCCGGAATAGTAATATCTTTATCTTTTTTCAGATATCCCAGGACAGTGACAGAACAGGTCTCTTCGATAGTTTTTTTGATACAATCATAATGGCTCTGGCTTCCAATATTATTGAGAATTATTCCGGCGAGCTTTACCTCTTTGTCAAACTCCTTGAAACCCATTACTATTGCTCCCGCGCTTTGTGCGACCCCACTGGCATTTACGACTAAGATTACTGGAGTATTCAGGATCTTTGCCAGGTGCACGCTGCTGCCATTTCCGGTAGAATCAATACTGCCGTCATACAGTCCCATTACACCTTCAATGACGGATATATTAGCGTTGGATGCAGAACGTTCAAAAAGTTCACAGCACGCGTCATTACCCATTACCCAGGTATCAAGGTTCCTGGAAGCATTTCCTGTAACAAAAGTATGGTGCGACGGGTCGATGTAATCCGGACCAGCCTTAAACCCCTGTACCTTAATCCCCTTCTGCACTAAAGCTGACATGATGCCTAAAGTAACCGTAGTTTTACCCACTCCACTGTTCGTACCGGCAATCATAATCCTGGGCATCTGATTCAAAACATGCAACTCCAGTGTTTATATCTAAAATTAAAAAAAATGTTTTCTAAAGAAAGGACATCACCATCACTTTCGTGAGGATCACTCTGGAATCCCTGCGAAAAGTTCTCGGCGCCTTTTGTCCGGGGAGCGTCTTAGCGGTGAATAGCCTTTTGTCCTTTTTCCTGCTTTTCCTGCTTTTCTAAGATGTATTATGTTTTTATCTGTATTCTTTATTATTTTAATTTTTTATCAGTATTTATTCTGTGAGAATCTGTGGCTAAATTTTGCTGTTTTTCTATCTAGAATTGCTTTTCTTTGC
The DNA here is from genome assembly GCA_018670825.1 of Candidatus Scalindua sp. Classification (GTDB taxonomy): domain Bacteria; phylum Planctomycetota; class Brocadiia; order Brocadiales; family Scalinduaceae; genus Scalindua. Next base: position 43,379 of record JABHIW010000170.1, read on the forward strand.
GTTCTCTGCGCCTCTGCGTTAAATAATTTCTTAATTAAAAAGAGGGCATTTTATAAAATATCCTTCCGGATGATGTGTCATATGATCCCCTCATTAAATCGCTTCCGCTCATCGATAGATAGCCGCCAATCAGTAAAAAGGCAATACCAAAGACAACTGAAATAATTGCCGATACCATAACGATTTTCGATGTGCTGTTAATATCATCAAAGCAAACATTTTTCTGCGGGTCACCTATATAGGGTTTGTCTGATGGTACATCATTGTATATATTAGGCCCTCCCAGCCTGATCCTTAACGCACCGGCGATAGCTGCCTCGGGGATTCCACTATTTGGACTTGGATGTTTCTGCCCGTCTCTTTTTAGTATTTTTACGGAATTTGAATAATCCGCACCGCAGATATATGAAGATATAGGGAGTACTATGGCGGCAATCCTTGCCGGGAAAAAGTTTGCCATATCGTCAAGGTTAGCCGATGCCCAGCCAAAGTTAAGATATTTTTCGTTTTTATATCCAACCATGGAATCCAATGTATTAATTGCCTTATATGCCATCGCAAGTGCCGGTCCACCGATAAAAGCATAAAACAGTGGAGCAATTATACCATCAACAATATTTTCTGCTGAAGTCTCAATACAACCCATTGCAACTTGTTGTTCACTGAGATTATGCGTGTCCCTTCCGACAATTCTTGAAAGATTTTTGCGTGCTTTCTTCAGGTCGCCGGATTTCAACGCTTTCAATACGTTGCTCGTCTCCTTCAATAGATCGCGTGTGGACAATGAAAAGAAGATAATAATAATACTGGCAAGAATTCCGAGAGACCATCTTATTTCATAAAAAAATATCAGAATTTGATAAGTGACCAGATACGTACCAAATACAATAATAATGGTCAGGAATATACCCGCCATTCGATCTGAAGGAACCAGCTTACGCAGTATTTTCTCAAAATATTCAATACACACACCTATCATTCTGACAGGATGCGGAAACCACCTTGGGTCCCCTATCATGATATCCAGAAGGAAGGCAATACCAATTTGTACATACAAATAATCATTCATAATTAATAATTTAGGGATTTAAGTATTTAAGAATTGAGAATTTTCTCAATCATCTCATTGTTCAAATCCATTCTTTTCTTGAATCAAAGTTAATTAGTGCTAATATGTGAAATTAGTGTCTTAAATTCTCTTTTAGTTTTTCTCAGCGTCCTTCTTGTCCTCGGCGCCTTTTGTCCGGGGAGCGAACTCTGCGTTAAGATTTGTTCTTCAGTTTTTGTCTGTGGCCAATTTGTTCAAAAATCAAATCCATATTTATATGCTCCCGAAACCAATCCGCAAGTTTGTCATATTCTCTCTCCTTATCTACCGTACTCAGCTCCTCAGGTAGCATGGGAGAAAGACCTTTCTTTTTTCTTAGATGATTAATAAGTTCCAGTCGGAACTCATTGTTATCAAATATACCGTGCAGGTACGACCCTATTACATTTCCATCACTGGAGACTGCCCCATCATCCATACACACATCCTTATCAGATCTCTCTATAATTGTTAAGAATGGAGATGTTCCGTTTAGTAGCTGTGTCTCTCCCATATGAATCTCATAACCGGTTATTTCGTTATCTCTATTTAAACTTTTAAAGATATCTGAACCTCTGTCATGAAGCCTCGCCTTTACCTGGTAAGTACTCTTCTGTAATTTAAATAAAGTGCTTACATCGATTAATCCAAGCCCCCCTGTTTCACCTGTTTCACCTGTTTCAGATTCTGCCTCCTTCGGATCACAGATCACACTGCCAAGCATCTGATAACCTCCACAGATCCCGATAACCATAGTACCTCTTTTTGAAAGATGAATAATGGCATCTGCAATACCCTGCTTTTTAATAAACTCGAGGTCGCCTATGGTGTTCTTTGTGCCCGGTAAGATAATCAGGTCCGGATTACCAATTGATTGGGCATCTTTAACAAACCTCACGGATAGATTTTTTTCTCTCCTGAGAATGTCAAAATCGGTAAAGTTTGAAATCCTGGGCAATCTTATGATAACTATATCTATCTGAGATTTAGAGGTTTCAGACCCCCTGTTTTTCTTGTCAAAGCTCACAGAATCCTCGTCATCAACATCTATATCCGTGAAATATGGGAGGACGCCCAGAACAGGTTTTTTAATCCTCTCTTCCAGCATGGTAATGCCAGACTCGAGTATTCCAATATCACCTCTGAACTTATTAATGATCACTCCCTTTACTCTATCTCTTTCGTCACTGTCCAGCAGCTCCAGTGTGCCCACTATCCATGCAAATGAGCCCCCCCTTTCAATGTCTGTAACAAGTATTACCGGTGCATCTGCAATCTCTGCAATCTTCATATTGACGATATCATTGTCCTTGATATTGATTTCAGCCGGACTTCCGGCGCCTTCGATAACAATAACGTCGTATTCGTTACTTAATGATTCATATGCTTTTTTTGCTATATCCAGCATCGTCTCTTTATTCTCATAATATTCATGAGCAGTCATATGCCTGAGCGGTCTTCCCATCGTTATTATCTGTGAGCCGTTATTTCCGGAAGGTTTCAACAGGATCGGGTTCATCTCCGCTTCGGGAAGGATCCCTGCTGCCTCTGCCTGAGCAACCTGGGCTCTGCCCATCTCCCTACCCTTTGCTGTCACGTAAGAGTTATTGGACATGTTTTGAGCCTTGAATGGTGCAACCTTCAAGCCCTCCTGCCGGAAAATACGGCATAACGCACATACCAGTATGCTCTTACCGACATCAGATCCGGTCCCCTGTACCATAATGGCCTTTGCCATATAATAGATACTCCAATAATAAGTTAAAAGTGCCTAAAGTGTGAAGTGAGCTAAAGTTGCGGCCAAAAACAAATCTTTTATTTTCTACTTTACCTCTTCCTCTGCCTTCTCTGCGTACTCCGCGTTGAATGCTTTTTAAAGTCTGTCATCATATCAAAAAAGAGGTGTAAAGAGAAGGAATTTAAGGATTTATGGATTTTAAAGAAGGTTCACCGCAGAGGCGCAAAGAGCGCAGAGGAAAACAGAAGAAAGAGGCAAGATTTACGAATGACAAATGACAAATGACCACTGACAGATGACAATTATGACTTACAAGTAACAAATAACCAATAACAATTGACTATTGAATAGCTGTTAAATAAATAGGTATGGTGTCCGTATGCCGTAACGGCAATTTATCTAACGGGTGTAAGTCCCGTTCCAGGAATTCGATCTTCACCTGGGTAGTACCAAAGAGCGGCGGGTGGGTAACCATTGGTCGTAAGTTCTTCATGGACAAAACAGTAGGCCGTAACGAGAGTGAACCTATATGTAGCTTCGTAAACTAATCAGAGACGTTGACCGGTTGGACACTCGGGAAAACTGAAACTCATGATAAATCAAGATCGGTGATCATGGGGTCTCTCGGAGTAGCAAGGATGGCATACTGTGAAAGATAAATTGAGAAGTACGGGAGATCCTGTTTGCTGTGTTATCTACACAAACGAGCTTGTATAAGGGAACGAAATCAAGCTTGGGCAGGCAGGAAGTCGGAGAGGGTCATAGTACCGTTTGAAGATGAGAGACAACATAACTCCGTCTGAGGGAAGGACCCTTACTTTGTTTATGCAACCAGAGAGTAGAAGACGAAAGAGATTGCCATTATGCTAGAAACTCTTGATACAGTCAGGACACTTCAACGGAAGCTATATCTAAAAGCTAAGCGAGAACCAACATTTCGCTTCTATGCTCTCTATGATAAAGTGTACCGCCATGATATTTTGGAGAAGGCCTATCGCTTGGTTAGATCAAGCAACGGTAGTCCCGGAATAGATGACGTAAGCTTTAAAATGGTTGAGCAGGGAGTTGGGATAAACCAGTTCCTGACGGAACTGGGCAAGGATTTAAAGGAAGGCACCTATAAGGCAAGCCCCGTTATGAGGGTTATGATACCCAAGTCTGATGGTGGGCAACGACCGCTGAGCATCCCGATCATCAAAGATCGAGTGGCCCAGATGGCAGTTAAACTTGTGATAGAACCAATCTTTGAATCTGATTTTGTAGAAACTTCATACGGTTTCAGACCTAAAAAGGGTGCGCATGATGCAATCAATGAGATTACCCATGCTCTGCTCTCTGGTCATACCCAAGTGATTGATGCTGATCTCTCCAAATACTTCGATACAATTCCCCATGCTAAACTAATGAAAATAGTCGCTGAACGTATCTGTGATAAAGGTATCTTGAAGATTATCAAGATGTGGTTGAAAGCCGTGATCATTGAGGTAGATAAACGTGGGAAACGGAAGGTTATTGGAGGAGGAAAGAACAGCCGTTTTGGTACACCTCAAGGTGGAGTAATTTCTCCTCTGTTAGCAAATCTATATCTTCATATTCTCGATAGGATATGGGAGAGAAATAATCTGGCATCCAAAATGGGGGCAAGGATTGTAAGGTTTGCTGATGATTTTGTGGTGTTGTGCAAAAGTGATGTGGATCGTCCCCTTGCCCTGATCAAAAAGATTCTGGGCAGGCTTGATCTTAAACTTAACACTGACAAGACGCATATCGTGAATGCTTGGAATGAAGCTTTTGTCTTCTTGGGATTTGAACTTCAGATGCGGAAAAGCTGGAAGAGTGGGAAATTTTATCCACATGTCCAGCCCGCACCGAAATCTGTAAGAAAGATAAAGCAGGCCGTTAAAGAAGTAACCGGCAGGACTTATACTTCTATTCCAATGGAAGATGTAATTATGCTGGTAAACCGTAAGGTGCGAGGATGGACGAATTATTTCCATTACCGCAATAGTAGTAGACGTCTAAGCTATGTAAAGAACTTCGTAGAAACACGGGTGACAATACATTTGCGCAAGCGTCACAAAATCCGAAATTATTATCGAGGATTTAATTTGTTCCCTAGACGGGAACTCTACAATAAATACGGGCTTTACAAAATACCAACTACAGCAAAATGGGTTTAAGTGCTTGCTTCGTGATGAAGAACATCGGAAAGCCGTATTCGTAAATAGCGAACGTACGGTTTGATGAGGGGGGATTGGCGCAAGCCTGTCTCCTACTCTACCCTGATTAGTGTTTCATTCACGCTGAATTAGCGAAGCCATGAATCTTAGAAGAGGATGATACTTGATTTCAAGACCAGACACTGTTTTCAATTGCCTCTTTCTTCTGAGCGGTCAACTATCACAACACGGTTTGAATCTTACTTAACTTCTTGAATAAGCCTCTCTAGCATTCTAATAATCTGCTCCTTACTGTGTATTGGTTTACCATTGCTATTGGTGCCTCCTGCATTACCTTCGTCTCCCAAGTTTCCATAGCGTTGTGAGCCACGAAAAAGGACTTTATCTCCTTTAAAGCCAACCGTAAAAGCAATATCATTGGTGCCTCTTGTTAAATCATCTTGATGGCTATATGCTTTTGCTCCACCTAGCATTAAAGGCCCATCTGATATTTTACCATTGGTACTTAACATGCCAATCCAGACAACTTCTTCACCTGTTTTTCGAAAAGGGATTCCACCCTTATTAAGTACAGGTTTGTAATCATCAGGTACTGTCTGCCTGGGCCAAGAATCGGCAATTTCAGGTTTTGAAGGCTTAGCTTTCGGTGCCTTATCATGCGCATTTGATGCCTGTTTGATAGCGTCTTGTAGTTGACTTGGTTTATCAGGAGTTTTGTGAGAAGACTCAGCATTCTTTGCTGCCCGTTCTGCCTTTCTAGCCCTGGCCATAGCAGTTCGTTCAGCCCAAGTTAATTGCTTGTTGATTGGGGCTTTAATTTGGGTTTGTTCACTCTGTGATGTCTTGGGCGGAGTCTGTGAGGATTGAGCTAACCTTGATGGGGTCTGTGCAACAGAGTTGACAGGTTGGGGTTGTTGAGGGCGTGGCTTTGCCTTTGCCACAGGCTTAACCTGCGGTGTCTGTTGAGGGCGTGGCTTTGCCTTTGCCACAGTCCTAACCTGCTGTGTCTGCTGAGGGCGTGGCTTTGCCTTTGCCACAGGCTTGACCTGCTGTGTCTGCTGAGGGCGTGGCTTTGCCTTTGCCACAGGCTTAACCTGCTGTGTCTGTTGAGGGAGTGGCTTTGCCTTTGCCACAGGCTTAACCTGTGGTGTCTGTTGAGGGCGTGGCTTTGCCTTTGCCACAGGCTTAACCTGTGGTGTCTGTTGAGGGCGTGGCTTTGCCTTTGCCACAGGCTTAACCTGTGGTGTCTGTTGAGGGAGTGGCTTTGTCTTTGCCACAGGCCTAACCTGCGGTGTCTGTTGAGGGAGTGGCTTTGCCTTTGCCACAGGCTTAATCTGCGGTGGCTGTTGAAGGAGTGGCTTTGCCTTTGCCACAGGCCTAGCCTGTTGGGATTGAGGCTGCTGATTACTCGGTTGAACCTTCAGGGATTGTTGGGATCCGGGCGTAAATCCTTTGATAGAACGATCTTTAACGTATTTGGCTCCAGATCTTATTTTGGTTTGAGTAATGGAGCTGGCTCCCGACATAACACCATCTTTCAAGACTTTTTCTAAATCAACTTTTCCTTTATCCTTGTACTGCATACCTGCAGAGACAGCACTTCCACTCGATGCAGTTAGCAATCCTTCATCTAAAGTGTTCTTTAAAGACTTTTTTAGTGTAGTTGATTTGGCAAGAGCAGCTCTGTTGGCCCTATCAAATACCTTTTGAGGTAATAAAGCCTTTTTGGCTCCTGTCCGTTTGACAATAGTTTTAGTGACATTTTTCCCGATTTCCTTCGCGGCTTCTTTACCAACTTTCTTTGCAGCAGCTTTTTGGGCAATAAGACCAATGCCAGAAGCACCAACTTTTACACCTGTTGCGGAAATTTTCCCTAATGTTCTAGCCATTTGCCCTCCAGATACTGTTAACGCTACATCTGCTGCATATGCAAATCTTATGATGTCAGAATGATCATCAATTTGTTCTTGGGCGCTAGATCGTTTCAACTCAGCAGAGGCCCTTTTCTCTAGCAGTACGGATCTTTCATCATCAGATAAATTAGGCTTCTTAAAATATTGATTTATTAAGTCAAGCTGAGCTTCCGCCTCAACTTTTTGCCTTGTAGCAGAGCGTGTCTTTTTTGCGAGGGCTTCTTCTTCAGCAGCACCCATGGAAACCCATTTCGTAGCAGCTCTTCTGGTTTGATGTAAAGTTTGTTCGATATCTCCATCATCAATCCATATTTCTTTGCCAAACTTATCCCTCTTTGGTTTGTTGGTGTCTGGGTCAATTGCTTTACGCCATTTTGTTATAACAACTGATGATGCTAGATCACGAGCTTTAGCATCAATAGATTCCATAAGTTGAAAACGAACATCTTGCTTCCTTGATTCTAATATCATTTCTTCTTCTGTCTGGTCAAACAAATGCGACTTATTCGAAGCATGATGGAGCTGATCATGCATTTCTTCAAGCTTGGTGAGTTTCTCTTTATCGCCAGATACTGCTGCAATTTTAATTTTTTTATTTAATGAGTTTAGTTTTTCAATATTGGCTTTTCTCAGAGTTTGCAGTTGTTGGTTAAATGTGTTGGTTAGATCCTGTTTTTGACTCTGAGAAAATCTTGAAACCCTTTTTCCCTGGAAGTCATAAGTAAGTGGGTCGTTGCAATGGCCCCACTTACTTTTAAACATATCGCCTTCAAAATCCGCGACCCATCTTCCCCAATAAAATCTACCTCTTTTGCCAATTTTGCATTTCTTATCAGAATAATCTTCTATCCATATGCCGGAGAGGTTTTTCGAATTGATTGCGCCAATAACTTCACCGTGGTCATTGTCCGGATATAATCCTATAACTTTACTACCGTCTTGCCTGAGGTGTAAGTTTGTCCAGTCCGTTTCCCAGACTCCACTGATATCGAGTTTCTCAGTGATTTTTTTTTCTTTGACTGGATTATTTGCTGAAGTATTCTCAGGTGGTATAATTGGAAGTCCGGCTCTAATGTCAATTTTTTTGGAAGCATGACTATTATTGTTCAAGGGTGATATTTTTTTTGCCGATTGAGTCGTTGGAAAGTGCCTGCGTAGAACAAATTTATGGCCAGTATCTCCTGTTTTTGATTTCACAATCTCGCAATTCATCTGCTGGCTATCTGTTGAAAGGGCGCATTCAATTCCCCCTGCATAAAGTTCGATATCGAGATTCTGGTGCCTTACCCAGGAATTTTTGAAAGAGAAAAAAGCCTTACTGCCATCTACAGTCCCAGTAATAGTGCCTTTTTCATTTTGATTATCAAAAGAACCCGTAACTTTGTTACCCAATTGAGTTAAGTCCCATACACCAGAGTATCCCTTATACTTCCACAAGCCTGAAATATTATTTTGTAGACAGCCTTTAACGGTTAGTATGTAGTCTGCCGTGTTAGTACTTCCCTTTTTACTATCAAAACTACCTAAGGAACCAAAAAGATATCTAGTCGATTTATTATGCTGATCAAAACTGTGTTCCAGTTGTGCAGTCATCCCTGGCATTAGATCCCATTCATGATCTAAAGTGGCTGTACTTTCACCTTTGTCATTTTTAGTAATTCCATACAAACCAAATGATACTTTTGCCTCGCCGCTTCTTAGCCTTATATCAATGGTAATCTTCCCTTTGCTGAGTCCGTGCAGATCAACTGGGATATTATGCTTTAATTGTTCAGCCTCAGGAGGGGGATTTTTCCAGCTACCGCCGGGCGCGATCTCTAGCAATGTATTTTTCTCGACATACTCTACAGAACAACTACCATCACCTGTTACTAGCATCACATCATCCAATTCACTGGCATCTTCTCCAATGCGGTACTCACCTCTGATATGTATTGCGGTGAGCTTGCCCATGACTTGTTTGATCTCAGCCACGGTTGCAGGCTTTCCCGTTCTCTTATTCTGCCAGCCTGCAACGGGACTTAGGGAGACTTGATACGTACTCCACGCGCTGGAGGGGTTTTTCCCTGCATCTACTGTCAGGGTCAATCCATCACCGATCAATCGAATATCAGAGACATCAATTTGTTTATCAGTCAATTTCTGGCGTAGACGAAAACTGATGCTGCCGTTATAGAAGGCTGATTTATCACCAAGGAATTTCGACGGGGCGACGTAGTACCAGTCAATACCCGATTGAGCCTCCTTGCCATACAGGACTCCATCACGGAACACAGGGGTTGTATTAGCCCCATTATCAGTGATAGTCCACCCTTCGGTTCCGGTATCGAAGGTACTTTTCGCAGTTGCAGCCAGCGCAGCCTGGCCCGCAGTTGAAATAGCGATGATTACCAGTAATGTGAAAATTGTGCGGTGCATGTCTTACTCCTGATTTCTATTTAACTTTAGTGTCAATTCGTGAAATTCGTGTCTTTTAAAGTCAGTTATTTTATCAAAAAAGAGGTGTAAAGAGAAGGGATTTAAGGATTTAGGGATTTGAAAGAAGGTTCACCGCAGAGGCGCTCCCCGGACAAAAGACGCCGAGGACAAGAAGAGCGCAGAAGAAAACAGAAGCAAGAGGCAAGATTTACGAATGACTGATGACCAATTACCAATAACAATTACTATTGAATAGTTGTTAAATAAATAGGTGAGATGTCTGCAACTTTAACATGCAGTCAAGAGGAGATTTGACCCCTTTCCTTTACACGCAACCGAAGAGGAAAAGGCGGAGATGATTGCACCATGCTAATAACATCTTATTGTTCGAAAGAGCGCGTCAGCGCACTCCAGAGGAAGCTCTATCAAAAAGCCAAGCAACAACCTGGATTTCGATTTCATTCGCTCTATGACAAGGTTTGCCGTAAAGACGTACTGCAACGTGCTTATGACCTTGTCAAACAAAACAAAGGCAGTCCTGGATTAGACGGGATCACCTTTGAAATAATAGAGCAAGGATGCGGGAAGCAGATTACAAGCCTCCTATAACGCCATTTTGGAAAAGTGTGCATGCTTGAGATGAAGAATATCGGAAAGCCGTATGCGTTAGTAGCGCACGTACGGTTTGATGAGGGAGAGCTGCTGATATGCTGTGTTTGATGGTATTTCAGCTGCTCTCTACTCTATTCCCCTTGACTGCATGTTTACCTGAATATTGTATTTATGAAAAGTGTATCCATCATCTGAAGGTATATCAATTTGGAAGTCGAATAACAATTATTCATTGTTTCTCTCTAATCTTTAAGGTAAAAATTGATACAACTACAATTCCAGCAGTGATAATATTAATGGCAGACCATAGCTCCCTGTGAAAGTGTAATCTAAATATTGGGTTGTAAACCAGGGCCGTGAATCCCTGTCAATGTGATTGTAGCTTTTTATCATTTACTATCGGCACCGAATAATTCATTTATATGTCTAGTCAACTCTAAGTTCTTAAAAGGTTTTGTGAGAATAAAGTCTACCTTCCTCTCTTCTTCATCAAACCGTTTTAGATCTAATGTCCAGCCTGTGATTATGCCAATCTTTGGCCTCCTTTTTAACTTATTTATAGCCTTGGCCAACTCATATCCATTGACATCCGGCATGCCAAGATCACTTAAAACGAGATCGAAATCTTCAGCTTTTATTATATTTATAGCGTCTGCACCATTATCAACAGTTTTAACATTGTGACCTTTTCTGGAAAGAAATTGATCCAGTATGTGATAAAAATCCTCTTTGTCGTCTACCACCAGTATGCGTAGATTCTTTTTGTTTATTTCTTGTTCCGGTTCAGGAGTCACTGTTGGACTGATTTTTTTATTGGTAGTTGGGAATTGCAGGGTAAAGGTACTGCCTTTCCCCAGATCACTTTCCACCTCTATTTTGCCACCATGCCTGGTTATTATACCGTAAGCCATACTCATGCCCAATCCGGTTCCTTCCGGGCATCTTGTGGTAAAAAATGGATCAAATATATGATACTTGACTTCTTTGGTCATGCCCTTGCCTGTATCTGAAATGCTTATAAAAAGAGTATCATCCTTACTCCATGTACAAAATGAAATGCTACCTCCATCAGGCATGGCATCCAGGGCGTTGTTTATTATGTTTATAAATACCTCTCTTATTTCTGTAAGATTACACATTATGGATGGAGCTTTCTTCATACCTTTCTTGTCTATAAGGTAGTTGATGCCTTTCGCCTGTGCCATATTCATCCATCTGGGCATTGTGAATTCAATTGATTGCTCTATTAGCTCTCTTATATCAAATGTCACGTACTCTTTAGTGTCTGGTCTTGTCTTAGTAAACTTAAGCATATTACTGGATATTTCTGCCCCATCATCGGCTGCTTTATCAATAATACTAAGTTCATCAATCAATTTATCGTTGTCTTCATAATCCATCTTCAGCAGCTGTGTTTTACCAGAAATAACGGCAAGGATATTATTAAACTCATGGGAAATTCCTGCGGTTATTGTACCGATAGACTTTAGTTTTTCTGACTGTATAAGTGCACCTTCCATCTTCTTACGCTCGGTGATATCAAGAATGATAGCTACAAATACTGGAACAGATTGAAAGGATGAGAGTTGAAGGTGTACCTCAACATCGTATAATGAACCGTCTTTCCTTTGATGGACTGCGGTAAACTCTATTTTTTTATTTTTGCCAACCCGAAGAGGCTCAATTATTTTCATAAATGACTCGGGCGTAAGTTCTGGTTTTAGATCCAGAGGAGTAAGACAGCTGAGTTCTTCCAGAGAATAACCCAGGTTCAGCCTTGCACCTTTGTTGACTTGAATAAATCTGAGGGTTTTAGCATCGAATATGTATATTTCGTTCAATGACTCTTCAATAATATAGGCAAAACCTGCCATACTTTCTTCTGCTCTCTTGCGCTCGTGAATTTCAAGAGTAAGCTTTGATACGAATTCTTCAGCTTGTATGGTTTTACTAATCCTACTCCACAAGTACACTGAAAGCAAGCCCGTGATCAAGAGACCTCCATACAAAAACATCAGTGGAAACCAAGTCCTTCTCTGTTCAATGAACTCTGGAAGAGCTGTACATCGCACCTCCCACTTCCGATCAGCTACATGGAATGTATGAGAAGCATACATTCCATCATTACCCTTCGCTCCCTGTTGAGTAATTGTTTGATCTATATCACGTCTAAATCGAGATATATGCGTATAAAGGAATTGTTCCTCCTGAGAACTCGACTTGTCAAAAATATGGATATCTATACTTGTTGCTTCCAAATAAGCTAATGATTGTACTGCAATATCTCTAATCCTAAATACTCCTAACGTAAATCCGATCAGATTCTCTCGTCTCTTTTCAATAGTATCTGTTATCACGTCATTACGATAGACTGGCACAAATGCTAAAAAACCATATTGGCTACCTGGCTCCTGTACCAGTGTGATTCTTCCTGTAGCTATCATTTCTCCGGTATCACGTGCTTTATTCAGGGCTTCCAAGCTCACTGGATTAGTTGATACATCGAAGCCTAAGGCAAGCTCATTGCCTTTATATGGTTCCAAATAATAGACGGGGAAATATTCCTCATTTTCATCTACACTAACCATCTTGCCCTGTTCCTCTCGTTTGGTGATTCGGAAACCTGGATATCCGTCGATCTGTGCGTTCCTTTCATAATCCCTCCGTTGGCTGTGAGGAATACGAGGTACCCACTCCAGTGCCTGAATATCATTATGGTGCAAAATGGAAGACTTGCAAAATGTTAGAAATCCTTCCCTTGTCACAAATTCACTGCTTTTGTACAGCCGATAAAGAGAACGAAGTACTTCTATATTCTTTTCTATCTCTTTTTGTATTAAATTAACCCTGTTCAATGCTGCTAGATTAAAGTCGGATTGTATATTACGATATTCTTCGTTTCGCACAAAATTGAACATCGCAATAGACAATAATATTCCAATACAAATCACCACCATAACAGCAACGTATAGCCGATGAAAAATAGTAGATTTAGTGAACTTCATATTATATTAACCCTTTACCCCCATGGGTATCATTCAACAGACAGGATATCTACAGATTATATGTTTAGAAAGAATAGAGGGTCACCCATTAGTAGGCTTTTGTCAAGCACAAAAAACCTCCCTTGCACGAAAAAAAAGATTTTTTTTCGTGTTATCATTTTTAATGATAACAGGGATTTTAGATTGAAGTTTTAGTATTTTGTTTTACACAAATATAA
>JABHIW010000175.1 GCA_018670825.1 Candidatus Scalindua sp.
CGTATCCACACTGCGGCTGCTGCGCGTCATATCTGTCATAAGAGCTTTCGATACCATGCTCTTCCATTTTCTTAAGCAAACTTAGAGATTCCTGATCAGCACCTTCATAATTCTTCTTCATTTTACGCACTCCTTTAATTTGGTTATTACCAGACTAACTTCTGATAGTAACTATCCATATTATTAAATGCGGCTTTTCTCGGTAAGCCTGAGACTTACCCAGTAAGTTGAGGGAAAGGAGCAAACATTAATCTATAAGTTTTTCTCAACTTACTGGATAGTTATATTAACGTCTTTTATATACGAAATCGTTCCCAGACAGGTCGTTGTACATGTTCCATTAATTATCCAAAAATTGTCATTCCCGCATTCTTTTAACGGGAATCTGAGATAAACAGGTTTTTAGATACCCGATAAAGGCGGGCGGGCATGACAGCTTTTAAAAAATTAATAGAGTACGCGCAAAAAACCTAACGGAAAACTACTGAAATTCATGGTGAATATTCTTCACAAAAACAAAATAATCTAATTGAGACTACTAAATATACGATACCGTTATTAGACAACAATGGTTACATATTGTCAAATATAAATTCAACCTATATAAAAGTGCTACGGAGAAAGAGAAAATACCTGTAGACAAAGCTATTGATAGGGTTATAACGAAAGGAGATAATTATTCCTATGAAAAAGCGGTATGCACATCATGCAGCACAGTATACAACCGTAAAACTTTTAAATAAAAAAAATCGTAGCAACTGACTATTTAACTGTTATTTTTTGAAAGAATGAAGCGTACCAAAATGAGTAGCAAAGAGATACTAGAACAAGCTATGGCACTTAAACCGGATGAACGGTTTATGATCGTTGAGAGCTTATTGAAAAGCCTTGATGAGCCTGATCGAAAGATTGATGAAATCTGGGCAGAAGAAGCAGAAAAAAGACTAAAAGCGTATAGAGACGGAAATCTTGAAGGAATTCCTATGGAAGAAATATTCAAGGATGAATAATGAGAATTGTTTTCTCTTAATGGAATCAATTAGGCCAATTAGGGTCGGACCAGGTCAAGTATTTGTCATAATAGAAGATAGGTTGATTTTGCCATATTTTTCTAGCCTTAGAAGATACTTTTTGATGAGAAAAAGTGTATTTTAAGAAAAGAATCACAAACAAAAAATATTCGGTAAAACCAATTCACTATTCAACAGACTGTCCAAGAATACAAAACCCAAAAAATCGGCAATAAACTACCCCGCAGCAAGCTGACGGGGTATTACATTTGAGTGTTTTATATCTCACAGCAAGCTACGGGGAATTAAACCCATGGAGATCAATATTAAAGGACTTATGACTCGAAAATCGGCTAAAACACCTATTCTCAGACATCCTGTCAAGACGTGATCTTGGCCATTCTACTCTTTATCGATTCAAAATTCTTGACGGACTCATATATGTCCCTGAACGAGTTGCAAGTGCGACAACATTTAATAGCCTCATTTTCTTTCGTTATAAACGATTCGGTGCCACTAAGAACCTGTTTTAAATCATCATGAAGTGTACAAATTTCGTGGTTGTTAAAATTAACACAATTGTAATAGGCCATTTCTTTGATCATTTTTTATCCCTCCACTATAATTCAATTATTCAAAAAAACACTTTTCTTGTCTTATCGGTAATATTCCATTATTCTTTAATTAATTTTTGTAAAATAATGAAATTTTAATTTATATGGGAAAATAAACATCAGAACACACAGGGAGAAACAGGCCAACAAAGGCTTTGTTGGGGGTACTCGCCATATAATTCATGTATCGAGTACCTCCATGATAAGCATCATATCCATTCACTTTTTACTTCTATACCCATATCAAAATGGTTTTTAGGCGCTTTAATATAAATATTTATACGTTTTTTCGTAGGGCAATCCTTTAGGTTTGCTTTCGTACAATCAGCGCAAGGCTAAAGCCTCGCCCTACGTCTCTACCTAATTCCATTTCGTGACTGGTATATCTTGCTCGAATTCTCCAAGGCCTTTACTTATTAACCTTCCACACTCCTTACACGCAATCAAGGCGGTGTTACATGTTGACACCTCGCCCTAATTCCCTTTTTTGGTAAAGAGTTCTTGATCATCAGCTCAATTTTTTTACGAAATCTTTGATTCCATTCATCGTATTCCTTTAATGCTTCTGGAAAACTACTAATTGCTTCGTCTGGATTTTGCCTTTCTATCTCTGTCATAATTACCTCAAAAAGTGCTTTTATTTATATTCTTTCCTTTGCGTTCTTCGCGGCTTCTTGTCCTCGGTGTTTTTTGTCCGGGAAGTGTTATAAATAACTATTCCGAACGGCAAGCCCCCACCTACTACCCTGGCAGGAAGCGGGTGGCAAGTGGGTATTTTTGCCGTGTGGCATCTATAAAGATGATTACCTTATTCAACGTTTCTCTTTTTTCGTTTTTGTAAGATTTGTGCAGAGTGTCGACAGCACTCTTCAACCGTTTTGATCGCATCGTTGTCACTGCTGAGTAATATCAATAAGGACTTATCTGTATATTTTCGATCCGCACGTTTTGTAAGTGTTATAAATGTACATACACAAACAGCATGCCAGAAAACGGCAACACAAGGGGACTGTAGATATTTCGACTGCTGCGAAGCAAGGAGGTGTAGAACCGGGAGACTCCCCCTGAGCAAGCTCAGGCTACATCTGGAACGCTGCGAGAAGGATATTTTTTTTAAAGTGGTATGGAAGCGAGTGGAAACTATCAGGTTTTGACCCCGCAAAAGTGCGCCATGGCACACCTTTGTAACGGCACACTCTTGTGCCTTTGGCATATAACAGCTGATTAATTAACAAGCATTTCGTTTGGCTATATCATTTTTTTAAGCGTAAGTATTTATGGACATGCGATATCGCCTTGGTATGACAAAGCAGTTGCGTATTGAATATGAAGGTGCATTTTATTACGTTCTATCAGGAGGGAACGAGCGAAAAGAGATTTTCCGAGGAAATGGTGTCACATCCGTACTCACAATTAAAGATGGCAGTGCATCTGTCACAGGCAAACGAATTACGCTGCCTTACCCTATCCGGCTAACAGTTGGTGATTTTACTATTCGTAAGCGATTACGCGTATTAAGCCCATTGTATTGCCATCAATATTGGCAGTTGAAGAATCATTTACAGAAATTATTTTTCTTATTTCATGTTTCATAATGAAGCACTTTCCATTAAACATCGAGTAGTTGATCCACAATGGAGCACAGTCAAAGTAGCATGGTATAATTTCCCTCAATCCAATAATAATTTAAATGTTACATCTCAAAAGGCTTACAAATACAACCTACATAATGGTATGAAAATTGCCATAGTTTTAACTGAATTAGACGTTTGGTTTTTATTTTGTCAAGCTCCTGAAGAAAAGGATAATATACAATTCAGCAGTGTAAGGAAGATTTTTTTAGATAGTTAAAAGATCATATAACATTGATGTAATTCACTATCCCAGGCAAATCAATATTTATTATCAATTAATAGTATTAATCTCGTTTTTCGTATGTAGCTCACAATATATGACATTGTTTACAATTAATGTAAAAAGGAAAGAATTATGACAAAAAATGATGCCTTATGTGAATTGGGTAAGAAGATTTCAGTTACCGAATTTTTAGTGTGTGTAATCCATAATCTTCTTAAATATCGAAAATTTACTCTCTTGCCTCTATTACTTTTCATGTGCCTCATTCCTCTCACTGCGTATGCAGACTCTACACTCAATGTCACCTTAAAAAACGGACTAAACAATTTGCCACTGGCAGATAAACAGATTACTGCTTATGAGCGGAACCCCAATGGAGGGCTTAGATGGGCACAACGCAAAACAACCGATCATGACGGAAAAGCTGAATTTAATCTGGAAGGTATCGATAGCGGCAGAGTATATGTGCTAAAGGCAAAGCCTTATAACACCGGTTCTGTATACAGTGAAGATGTAACAGCAGCGGGAAATTTCGATTTTCTCGTCGGTATGGTTGAGTTGACCCTGATTAATGGTGCTACCGGAGAGCTTCTTCCAAATACTAAAGTTTATGCGCGAAGGATTCTGGATGATGGCAATACTAAGTGGTATAAGTGGGGAATCAGTGATAGTGAAGGCGTAGTACGTTTTGATCTTGCCGGTCTGGGCAATGGTACCGAAACTTATCTGTTCAAGGCAAAAAGCACGATAAATGGTAGGTGGAAATCCAGTGAACCGGTAACCAATAACGGACCGGTAACATTTGTTGTTGGCAATACACCTTTACATGTTACGCTGAAGAATGCTATTAACGGCACCGCTTTACCAGATCAGAAAATAACGGTATATGAAAAATCGGCTAATGGTAGTAAAAAATGGACATGCAGTAGCCATACTGACAGTAACGGTAAAGTGACATTTGATATTGACGGAATTGATGATGACCGCACATTTGCTTTAAGAGCTAAGCCATATAACACAGGCAGTGTTTACAGCGATGATTTGAGCGCTTCAGGTGACTATGATTTTCTTGTCGGCAAAGTTGAACTGACCCTGATTAACGGTGCTACCGGAGAACTGCTACCGGATACAAAAGTTTATGCACGCAAGATTCTGGGTGACGGATCGACTAAATGGTATAAGAGTGGGACCAGTAATAGTGAAGGCGTGGCACATTTTGATCTTGCCGGACTGGGCAGTGGCACTGAAACTTATCTGTTCAAGGCGAAAAGCACGATAAATGGACGGTGGAGATCCAGTGATCCGGTTACCGATAACGGACCGGTAACGTTTGTTGTTGGCAATACACCTTTAAATGTCACACTGAAAAATGGTTTACACAATACCCCACTACCGAACAAAGAGGTTTCCGTTTATGAACGTTTACAGAGTGGAAAGTCCAGATGTGTAGGCAGGAAAACTACAGACGCCGAAGGTATGGCGGTATTTGATATTGAGGGTTTGGGATCACAGGGGCGCATTTTTGTGTTGAAGGCCAAGCCATACAACACCGGCTCTGTGTATAGCAATGATGTGACAGAAACGGGAGATTTTGATTTTCTTGTCGGTAAGGTTGAACTGACCTTGATTAACGGTGCTACCGGAGAACTTCTTCCGGATACAAACGTTTATGCGCGTAGGATTCTGGGTGACGGTAATACAAAGTGGTATAAGAGCGGGATCAGTGATAGTGAAGGCGTAGTACGTTTTGATCTTGCCGGCCTGCACGATAATGCTGAAAATAGCACCGAAACTTATCTGTTCAAGGCGAAAAGCACAATAAATGGAAGATGGAGAGCCAGTGAACCGGTTACTGATAACGGGCCTGTAACATTTATTGTCGGCAATACACCTTTAAATGTCACACTGAAAAATGGGATACACAATACTCCTCTACCGAACAAGGATGTTTACGTTTATGAGCGTCTAGAGGATGGAAAGTCCAGATATGTAGACAGGCAAACTACGGATTCTGAAGGTAAGGTGGTATTTGATATTGAGGATTTGGGTTCGGAGGGACACATTTTTGTGTTGAAGGCCAAGCCATACAACACCGGCTCTGTGTACAGCAATGATGTGACAGAAACGGGAGATTTTGATTTTCTTGTCGGTAAGGTTGAACTGTCCTTGATTAACGGTGCTACCGGAGAACTTCTTCCGGATACAAACGTTTATGCGCGAAGGATTCTGGATAACGGAAATACTAAGTGGTATAAGTGGGGTATCAGTGATAGTGAAGGCATTACACGCTTTGATCTTGCCGGTCTGGACAGTGGCACTGAAACCTATTTATTCAAAGCAAAAAGTACGATAAATGGAAGATGGAGATCCAGTGAGCCGATTACCAGTAACGGATCGGTAACATTTGTTGTCGGTAATACACCTTTAAATGTCACACTGAAAAATGCCATAAGTGGCGCCACTTTGCCAGATCAGAAAGTAACGGTTTATGAAAGATTGGCTGATGGTAGTAAAAAATGGACATACAGTAGCGATACTGACAGTAACGGCAAAGTCATATTCGATATTGACGGGATTGATGATGGACGTACATTTGTATTAAGAGCAAAGCCGTATAATGCGGGCAGTGTTTACAGTGATGATTTGATGGCTTCCGGTGATTATGATTTTCTTGTCGGGAAAATGCCTGTTACCCTTATAGATAAAGATAATGGCGTACCGATTATAAACAAGAAAATATCAGCTAAAATTAAACTACCGAATGGCCAAATAAAATGGGCAGGATCAGGAATAAGTGATAACAATGGAACAGTTCATTTTGATTTGGATGGCTTTTCAAACGGTTTTGCCTATGTTTTTAATACGTACAACGCATTCGGGCTGAACAAAAGCTATTATAGCGATATTGCTTTACAGGAAGGCCCGATGATTTTTGAGATCAGTCGGAATGGAGACTATTCTCTGGATCGAACTCCACCTTTTATCGCCATAGCAACTCCCAAGCCTGGTGCTTTTGTCAGTAGCAGTGGTTTCAACGTATCAGGAATGGCTGATGATAATCAATTGTTGACTAGAGTTTCTGTCAGCATAGAGGACCCATTACTAG
The DNA here is from genome assembly GCA_018670825.1 of Candidatus Scalindua sp. Lineage (GTDB taxonomy): Bacteria > Planctomycetota > Brocadiia > Brocadiales > Scalinduaceae > Scalindua. The sequence continues at coordinate 6,588 of JABHIW010000175.1, forward strand.
GGACAACAATGTTAGAGGCAAGTAGTGGTACGGGGAACTGGAATATTACCGTAACCGGAGATATGGTATCGGTAGGAGAAACAGTAACGGTTATAGCCAGAGCATACGATAGAATGCTTAACGTCTCCTCTGACAGTATTCAAGTCAGTGTTATTCACGATGTTGAAGCCCCATCATTATCTATAACCTCTCATAACAATGGTGATGTAGTTGCAGATGCAGGGTTCCTTGTGGCAGGAAACGTCAGTGACATTACCGGAGTCGCTCAGCTTACGGCCAATGTTGAAGACTCGTTTCAGAGTCAGATTTTACCTGAAAGATCAGTGGAAGTATCTGTCTCCAGTGGGCGTTGGGCATTTGTTGTCAACAACTTAAATGCAGATAGTAATGTGGTAGTCTCTGTTGAGGCTGTTGATATGGCAGGAAACACTGCAACTCAAACAGTAGATTTGAGTGTAATTCCTGCAGTTAAAAGCACACGACATCTACTTGATCGTATCACATTTGGTACAACATCAGAGTTGCTTGAAGATGCCAGTACATTAGGAGTAGACGGATTGATTAATCAGCAGTTACACCCTGGAGACATAGATAATACGGAATTTGAAACTGCTCTGGCAGCAATGGAACTGCCGGATAATACCCGTGAACTTCAATTCTATCAGTTGCTTCACACTCTATACAGCAAACAGCAATTACTGGAAGTTATGACCTTTTTCTGGGACAACCATTTCAACACTGATATTACGAAAACAAAAATAAGTTACGAGATTAATGAGAATCAGCAGTTTAGACAAAATGCCTTAGGCAATTTCAGAAATCTGTTGGAAATTAGTGCGAAAAGTCCCGCAATGCTCAGATATCTGGATAACTATCTGAGCCGCAGTGAAGAACCCAATGAAAACTATGCAAGGGAATTGATGGAACTCCATACATTGAGTGTAAACGGCGGATATACGGCAACAGATGTTGCAGAGGTTGCCAGGGTTTTCACCGGGTGGGGAATAAGGGACAACGAGTTTTATTTTAACCAATACCACCATGACGATGATGAAAAACTGGTATTAGGTACAATTATTCCTGCAGGATCGAGGATGCAGGGAGGAGAGCAGGTGCTGGATGTACTTGCTTCTCATCCGTCCACAGCCAGGTTCATCTGTACAAAGCTGGTCCGTATGTTTATTTCTGATACACCTGCAGACGGAATTATAAATGAATGTTCCACAGTATTTCTTAATGCAAAAGATGATGCTGATCAAATTGCTCAAGTCGTTGATACTATTTTACATTCCGATGCATTTGCCGATACACAGAATTTTCATGGTAAGCTGAAAACACCACTTGAATTTATCGGCAGTGTAGTACGCAATATTAATGCTGTGGCGTCCAGTCGCGATACACAAGACGCCTTAAACAATATGGGCATGCCACTGTTCTTAAACCCGATACCAACCGGGTGGAGTGAAACAGGACCAACCTGGCTGAATTCAAATCAACTGCTTCAAAGACTTCTTTTCGCAAATCGTGTTGCGTTTAATAGGACCGGAAGTTCTAATACCTTTGTGGATAATCCATCCGGTATTTTTACAGACCGTGGATACGAGACTCTTGAGGGTGTTGTCGGTTATCTCTTTTATTTAGCACTCAGCCTGGATTATACGGAATTGGAATGGAATGAGGCAGTGTCTCTCCTGACTGATAATGGCAGTTCCCAATTCGATATTTTTGATGAATCTGCCGACAATAGAATACGCAAGTTGATTGGCTTTGTTTTTAGTTTTCCAAATTATCAATTACAATAGTAAGGAGATTAGCAATGCACAGACGAGACTTTTTGCGATATATGATTTCTGCTCCGATTGCGGCAGCGACGTTTGTCTATGGCAACCCGTTTCAATCTATCCTGGGACTAGCTCAAGAAAGCACAGCAAAGGCCCTGGTTGTTATATTTCAACGAGGAGGATGTGATGGTCTAAACACGATAATACCATATGGTGACGGAGAATATTATAATCTTCGTCCAGGCATATCCATTGCGCCTCCGGGCAGTGCTCAAGGCGCACTTGATCTTGTTGATCCTACGGGTAACCAAAACGGGCTGTTTGGTATGCACCCGGCTTTAGCGCCACTCCATAACATATATCAACAAGGTACTGTTGCCGTATTACCGGCCGTACACTATGATAACGCTTCCAGGTCTCATTTTGATGGTCAAAACTATATTGAAAGTGGTTCCTCGATGCGCCTGCCTGATGGCTGGTTGAACCGCTACATGGCAACTACGCAAAATGGTACATTTTTGCGCGGTGTCGGTTTCGGATCTTCAACACCACATTCGTTACGAGGAGAGGTGCCTGTTTCAACCTTTTCAGACTTAAATTCATTTGTATTTTCTGATAGTGAATTGACGTCAAAGTTGGAAAATGTCTATTCTCAGACCGGGTCTGCTCCTGAAAGCTACCATTCCATGCTGCTTGAGAAGGGAGATCTAATGCTGAAAAACCTGAATACACTTTCGCAAATTGATACAGAGAATTATTTCCCGGAGAATGGCGCGGTGTATCCTTCTTCCTCATATGGAACGCAACTCAGGCAAACAGTACAGCTTATAAAAGAGAACGTTGGACTGGAAGTAGCAACCGTCAGTATTGGAGGTTACGATAATCACTCCAACCAAGGTGGCGCGACAGGCAGCCAGGCCAATCGCCACGCAGACTTTGCTGGAGGAATTGCGGCCCTGTATAATGATCTGGGTTCCAGGATGGATGATGTATTGATATTGACGATGTCTGAGTTTGGACGGACCGCAAAAGAAAATGCCAGCGGAGGTTCTGACCACGGCAATGCTGCAGCATATTTTGTAATCGGAAATAATGTGAATGGTGGAATATATGGTGACTGGCCGGGCTTGCAGGAAAGCAATCTTTACAGAGAGCGATATCTTGCACATAACATTGATTTCAGAAATGTAATGGGTGAAGTTGTCGATCGTCACTTTCAGCAGGCAGGCAGCATCCCTAGCGTTTTGCCAAACCACAGCTACCAACCCACAGGTTTTTTACCGACGGTTATATGAAATAGAGAATTTATTGTCTGCTGATCTTATGGCGGACTAATAACTGGGAAAGGATAAAATGAAAAATAATGTAAGAATATATAGGATCAATGTGCTTTCGGTATTTGTTAAATTTTTTTCTATAATCACTGTTATTGTTTTCTTGTGGCACACTCCTATAGCGAACGTACAAGGAGAGGAAGCAGAAATGAGTGGTAATATGATGGCTGCTGCCAAAGATTCTACTTCATCAATTACTGATCGTTATACAAACGATGAAATTGAAGAGAGGATTAATGCGATTAAAGATTCAATCCCGGTGGTTCCTGACCGTTATACAAATGATGAAATATATACTAAAGACGAGATTAAAGAGGTAATTAATGCTTCAACTCCGGATGCTTACACACAAGAATACATTGATAAGCATTACTATACAAAAGAGGAAGTAGACAATCAAATTATAGCTCTTAATGAGACGATATCAGATTTAAAAAATATCTTAAAAAATATGCGCAGCAGTATTCCGGCAAATATTGATGAAGAGTAAGAGTGGAATATGATAAACGATATTCGTACTGCTTAGCTCTCTTTTCCGTCCTTGCCGATTGTAAGACGATAAAGATGTGATTATCCTAAAGAGTCTACACCACTCCACAATTAAAAATGGCAGCGCATCTGCCAAAAGGCGGATGCACTGCCATAGGTAAACTAATCACACTGCTTTGCCACGCTCAGCGGGGCTTTACCCTATCCGGACAACAGTTGATGATTTTACTATTCGTAAGCGACTACACGTATTAAGCCCATTGTACTGCCATCGGCATTTGCGGTCGAAGAATCACTTACCGAGATAACTTTCTCGATTTTGTTCTCCTCTATAAAATCATTCACTGACTTATCAAGCGCGTCCAGTTCTTCTTTAACATGAAAAATTCTGAGTTGAGAACTGAATGTTTTTACTTTTACCATTATCTTTCTCCTTCAAAAAACAGGTTTATAAAGCTAATCAAATACAAAAAAATATATTACATACCCATAACCCCTTTTTGGGCATTGAGGATCTCCCATCCATGAAAGTTCAACTCAAATTTCTTCTTTTCATCATGACAATCCAGGCATTTCTTATTACCGGTTTTTGACCATCTCTGCAATACCATAGCAGTCTTTGCCGTCTTGCCCTGATGGGTAAAATTGCCTTTTCCCGCATGACAAAAACTGCATTCAACATCCATCATTTCTGCCAGTTTAAACATCTTTGCTGCTACCTCTAATTTCTCGGTAAATTGCCTTTTCCCGGCATGACAAAACTTACATTTTACACCAAGTGCCACTGCCGCTCTCATCATAACCTTTGCCTTATTTCCTTTTTTCGTAAATTCAGAAGCATTAACATTATGACAGAAAGAGCATTTTCTTCCTAAAGCAGGAGCCACCTCCTCACTACATTGTTTACGTTTTGCATCTCTGCTTCCAACCATGTAAGGTTCCTGCAATTGGTCAGGTTCGGGCAAATCTAATTCTTCCGCTCCTATTAATCCTGATGATAAAACGATTAAAAAGACGATACTCATGACATTCAAATTTTTTATGGTCTTTATCATTTGTAACAATCCTTTTTTAAATTCAAAAATTAATTAAGTCACTTTTACCGATGAACCTGCTTCAAATGCCATCCGCAGTGCATCAGGGTGCTTAAGAATGTCACCCTTATGCTCCATATCTTTAAAAAATAATTCATCTGTGTATTTTATATCCAGTGTGCTAAAGATAGCCTTTACCACATAAATGGCACCTTCAAAAACTTTATTATAGTCTTTCGATCCTGCAGTGGAAATAAAATATCCTGAACGTTTCCCTTTGTCAGGGCTTACCAATGCCTGCTTAAGAATATATTTTCGAGACCACAAGGTCTGACAACGATCAATAAATGATTTTAACTGGGCGCTGACTCCACAAAAGTAGATTGGAGATGCAAAAACTATACAATCCGCCTCCAGAAGTTTTTTATGCATCAACTGCATATCATCGGCGATAACACATTTACCACTCTTTTGACAAGAACCGCAAGACGTACATGGTGATATTTTTAATTCGGTTAGTATAATTAATTCGGTCTTATGGCCGACTTCCTCAGCACCTCTCATAAACTCTTTTATGAGTAATTCACTGTTTCCGTTCCTTCTGGGGCTACCGGATATCCCTAGTATCTGAGCTGGTTTCATAGTTAAGTTTTAATACTATTTTGAAATAAAACCCGGTTTCGTCATTGATATAGGCGAAAGTAATTTATCGAGCTTCTCTTCAGACATTAATTTCTTTTCCAGAATGATTTCCTTTATCGGTTTGCCGGTCAACAACGACTCCTTTGCTACCTCTGCCGCCTTTGAATATCCGATATAAGGATTCAAAGCTGTTACTATTGCCATACTACCGGTGGCATATTGATAACACCTCTCTTCATTGACCATAATACCTTTTACGCATTTATTGGTGAATACTTCCAATGCGTTTGTCAGGATTGAAACTGAGTCCAGCAGTTTGTACTGCATTACAGGCATCATGACGTTTAATTCAAATTGTCCTGCCTGTGATGCCATAGAAATAGTAAGGTCATTTCCTATTATAGCAAAACAGACCATGTTTAGCATTTCTGCCATAACCGGATTAACTTTACCGGGCATGATTGAAGAACCTGGCTGTACTGCAGGAAGTGTTATCTCCGCAAGGCCGGTCTTTGGGCCTGAACTCAAAAGGCGCAGATCATTTGCAATCCTGATCAGCTCTATTGCTAATACTTTTACAGCACCCGAAACTTCTGTGACAGGAGCATTGCTTTGCATTGCCTCGAAATAGTTGGAAGAAGCCCTTACACCTAAACCAGTGATCTCATTCAATTCAAAAATGATCTTGTGCGCATAGTCAGGGTGGGTATTAAGCCCTGTCCCTACCGCAGTGCCACCGATGCCTAGCTCCTTTAACGCATCGCTTGCTCTTCTTATTTTTTCTACTGCCTTTGAAACCGCTGATGCATAACCGCAAAACTCCTGACCTAACTTTATGGGCGCCGCATCCTGAAGATGCGTTCTTCCCGATTTTATGATGCTATCAAACTCTTCAACCTTTTCATTGAGCCTGTCCGCCAACTCATCTACTACAGGAAATAACTCTGTTAATAAAGATAATGCGGCAATCCTCATTGCAGTGGGAAAGACATCGTTTGTCGATTGTCCAAAGTTGACATGGTCATTTGGATGGATGACGGAATAGTCCCCCTTCTTTCCACCTAACGATTCAATTGCAATGTTGGCGATTACCTCATTCACATTCATATGACATGATGTGCCGGCACCCGCCTGATAGACATCTACAACAAATTGGTCTTGAAACTCTCCTGCTATTATCCTGTCGGCGGCATTGATAATTGCTTTGCCCTTTTCATCATCCAGGCACCCGAGTTCATTGTTTACCTTTGCCGCAGCCCTTTTAATATAAACCATTGATTTAATAAAAGCCTGATGAGGTCTTATGCCGCTGATTGGGAAATTCTCCCGTGCTCTGACTGTCTGAGCACCATAATATGAGCCCATCGGTACATTTACTTCACCTAATGAATCTTTTTCAATACGGTGCTGTTTGTTTTCAATATCCATTAAAATATACCTTACTAAAGCTTATGGTTTATCCTATCCCATTATCAACAACCTCTCTTTCAAGAGGACTCCAGTCTTGGAGTCCTCTTGAAAGAGAGGTCTGCCACCAGGCAGACGCTCTCCTAACTCTCCTCGCTTAACTATTCAGTTTTTACCTGAGCAGTACCTTCCCAAAGGCCGTGTAAATTGCAACGACTTACTGCCCGCAGTGTAGAATTGAGTCCGTGATGACTCAGTTTCAAAGGAATAGTTATCTCAGGCTTTGTCATTACCGGCGCGAAATCAAATCTGCCCAGATATACACTTCCTATATAAAATTCAATCCACTGAATAAAATGTTCATTTTCATTCGGGTGCTCTATCTCTCCAACAGTAATTTTTATATCGTTAAACTCACCTACCTTAAAAACAGATGGCGCGGTAATAACCGGTACATGTTTCTTCGCAACAGGTGAATCCGACTCTACATCTTCAGGTTTATTAACTTTACAAAATAGTGCTTTGTCATTTGACATTTTAGATCTCCAAAAAAATTCAACTTATTATTGTAATTAAAACACAACTAACTACACATGTGCGGCAAAGCCGCAACAAAGTTTTAAGTGTCTAAAGTGAACTAAAGTGCCTAAAATTTAAAAACAAAATATTTGCTTTTAAGCCACAACTTTAGCGCTCTTCAAACTTTAGACTTCTAACTTATTATTCTTCCAACGAAATATTGTATGCAATCCCGCCCAGCAAATCCCCAACCTTACTTGATGGATGACAGCTTATGCATCCTTTCATAACCGCGTGTACACTGGTAACCACCCTCAAGTGGTCTTTGCCCCCAATCTTTTCAATCTTTTCAAAATATGTTTTTCCTGAAATCATTGCATTAATTGCGTCTCTCTCAAATTCATCTTTGGGATTATTTTCCGGATTAAACGGAGTGCCGGTTGCATCCAGTAGCCTCGCTTCGTGCCAACCCTTTTTATTCATTGACTTGAACACCCTTTTGGACAGTGTGGCCGCCGCGAGTACAGAGGGGTCATCAACGTATTCTTCAGTAATGAGAACGATATAAGTCTTATAAAGATCATCAAGCATCCGTACTGTCTTTCTCGCATGGTCTAATTCCATGTTCCTTACCGATTTGTACAATTCTTCCATTACTTGCAAAGGCTTTTTAGGCACATCCATAAAATAGTCTGCTGTCTCGTCTGCAGTTACTTTAGGACTTGTGAAGAATAACATTAATATAAACACTAATATTAATGTTACATTTTTTTTTGCCATGATGTATATTCTCCTAAAATTACCAAATTAGAAAATAGCACAGTTTCCGTAATATCTCATTCTAACAAAACAGTTTATAAGGTGTCCAAAGATTAGTTTAATTGAGAAGTGTCCCGTTAGAAATTTGCACATGCGGCTTTTGTCAAATCCGGGAGCTTTCCCGTTTTCCCACCCGAACGAATTCATCCGGGCGAGCACGGAGACAAGCTTTGTGGCAATAAATAAAACATGCAAAAATCTAACCGGACACTACTGAGTTAAATTGTACCAATGATATTAATGATAGTTACAAATATTTATTTTTAATAACCATCATTTTCGTCCGTGTCATTTCTTCCATAGAGTAGGGAATACCTCCCATACCAATTCCTGATTCATCTCGACCACCAAAGGGCATCCAGTCAACTCTAAATGCGGTATGGTCATTGACTATGACTGCTGTCGCGTTTAGCTTTTTAACTATCTCCAAACCGGCATTTAGATTATTAGTGAAAACGGAGGCTTGAAAAGCATAGGGCAAAGAATTAGCTTGTTTGATTGCCGTATTTCGGTCTGTATAACTAAAGAGGCAAACTACCGGCCCGAATACTTCTTGATTTGAAATCTTAGTATCTTCCGGTGGATTCAAAAGAACAGTTGGGGCATAATAGAAATCTGATAGTCGTTGGCCTCCGCATAACAAAACCGCTCCTTTTTCAACAGCTTCATTGACCCATTGTTCAACTCGATCAACTTCTCCGGGCACAATGAGAGGGCCAACTTCCGTTTTTTCATCCAGGGGATCACCCACAATAAGTTCTTTCACCATAGCGGCTAACCTTTTAGCCACTTCGTCACAAATTTTCTCATGAACAAAGACACGTTGTACAGAAACACACACCTGGCCTGCATGATAGAATCCACCCTTAAGCAGCGCTGGCAACATCTCATCTATATCTGCATCGGGTTCCACAATGACGGGAGCAACTCCACCATGCTCCAGAGCACAGCGTGTACCTGGTGATAGCTTTGAACGTAAATCCCAGCCAACTTTGGCAGAACCGATAAAAGAGAAGTAATTGATCCGTGAATCCGTGACTAGTTTTTGAGTAAGTTCTGTTTCTCCTATGAAAGCGGTACACCAACCGTCAGGCAAACCAGCCTCTTTTAAAATATCCATGAAGGCGAAACAGGAGAGAGGGGTGGCTTTAGCAGGTTTAATAATAACAGGTGAACCCACTGCAATTGCCGGAACTGTCTGGTGAACAATTAAATTCAGAGGATGATTAAAAGCACTCACTGATGCAACTAATCCAATAGGTTCCCTCATTGTAAAAGCCAGGCGCTGAGAAGAAGAGCGTGTATGTCCCATAGGAATTTGCTCACCCTTCATTTGAGCGATATGTTCTATTGCCAGTTTAACTCCGTTAACTGCCCTTAAGACTTCTACTTTAGAATCTTGATAAGGTTTACCACCTTCCTGGGCAGCAATTTTAGTCAACGTATCAATCTGCTCAGTCATAATTTGAGCAGCTCTTTCCAGGATTTCTATCCGTTCATAAGCAGGCAACCACTGTTCAGAATTGAGAAATAACCGGTGAGCTTTACTTATAATATTTTCCAGAGTTTGAGCATCCATCAGAGGTACTTCCTGAATTAAGCTCTGATCATGAGGTCTATTAACTTTGATAACTGTCATTTTCCAAATCCTTTTCTTCCTGATTATAAGATACAGGTTTTTTCTTTGAGCAAAATGTTTAATATACTGTGGTTTAAAGAGTAGTCAACGGCTAAATCAATCACGTGAATACCACGGGTATACAGTGCTTTCCCCAGTATATCTTCAAAGCTTTGCACACTATCAGGACGATAGCCGATAGCGCCATAACTTTCAGCATACTTAACAAAATCAGGGTTATTATAATCTAAACCAAAATTGTCAAATCCCACACCTTCCTGTTTCCATTTGATCATACCATAACCGCCATCATTCAGGATAATTACCGTCAGGTCTAAACCCAGCCTGACAGCAGTTTCCAGCTCTTGGGAATTCATCATAAAACCGCCATCTCCACAGACAGCAATCACCTTTTTGTCAGGTTTTATCATTTTAGCAGCGATGGCGGATGCCAATCCCGCTCCCATTGTTGCCAAAGCATTGTCTAAAAGAAGAGTATTTGGTTGATAGCAGGGATAGCTTCTGGCAAACCAGATTTTATAAACACCATTATCCAAGGTGATAATACCATCATCAGGAAGCAGTTTTCTAACAATGTACACAACTCTTTGAGGGAGTATTGGAAAGCGATTATCCTCAAAATATTTTGATAAGTGCTCCTTCACATTCTCTTGAATACGCTTAAAATATGAAAAATCCCAATTGGCACACTTTTCTTTGAGATGACGAGCAAGATGTTCTACGGAAGTAGCGATATCGCCAACTACAATGAGTTGAGGAAAATAAACATCGTCTACATGAGCCGGAAAAAAGTTGACATGAATGACCTTTTGGCGATCAGTCATAAAAAAAGGCGGTTTTTCTATTACATCATGACCAATATTGATAATCAAATCGGCTCGACTTATTGCGCAGTGTAAAAAATCATTATCTGACAATGCTGCTGTTCCTAAGTATTGAGGATGCCTTGCGTCAACAACCCCTTTACCCATTTGGGTAGTAAAATACGGCATTTGAGTTGTTTCAATCAATTTCCGAAGGGCCTCGCTCGTTCGCTTTCGATTAGCTCCAGCACCTATCAGAATCAAAGGCATCTTGGCCTCTTTAATCATCCGAACAGCTTTTGTGATAGCCTGATCATCTGCGTCAGGCCTCCGGTAGCCAACCACCTCAAATATACGCTCCCCACACTCTTCGGCAGCAATATCTTCCGGCAATTCCAGGTGCACCGCTCCCGGGCGCTCTTCCTGGGCTATTCTGAACGCTTCTCTCGTCATAGACGGAATACTATTACCATTAACAATTTGCCGACTATATTTGGTAATAGAGCGCATCATGTCGACAGTATCAATAATTTGGAAACGACCCTGTTTGCTTTTCTTTATGGGCTTTTGGCCTGTGATCATGAGCATGGGCATCGCACCTAAATTAGCGTAAGCTGCCGGAGTCACTAAATTGGTAGCGCCGGGCCCTAGCGTGGCAAGGCAAACTCCCGGTTTACCTGTTAAGCGACCAACAGTGGCTGCCATAAAACCGGCACCTTGTTCATGACGGGTTAAAATTAATTTTATTTTAGAACCTTTAAGGGAGTTTAAAAAATCTAAATTTTCTTCACCTGGTATCCCAAATATATATTCGACACCTTCATTTTCAAGTGCTTTAACAAATAAATCAGAAGCTTTCATCATTTATATCCTTCCTTTGTTAACATCATACTTAAGACTAATTTAGGCATAAAAGAGAATTTATTTTTTGGTTTTATTAACATAAAAACAAAATCTCCCATTTATTAAATGCATAGTTAGGAATCTGGGTATTACTTAAAAAAACTCTTATATTTTAAGTGAGATGGATACGACTTGCCCAATCTATCCTATCACAACGTAATTTTTTTCCCTTCACCGCAAAAGCAACTCATGAATTGCTCTGAGTACAAACTAAACTCGCAATATTGATACCCATAATGAAATATTTACCGACCAAACAGAAAACTACCATTAAGTCATAATCTAGCAAAGCCTTAAGTACTAAGAAATTGCCCTGAGGGGGGAAGTAAACAATGCCAACCACAAATCAAGGCGCATATATTTCGGCAACAAGCTTTGCCGAAGCAGGAGTATGCGCAAGTTTTTCGTTGGCTTTGCCAGAAAACGGTTGTTATATTTTTTGCATGAAATTATAAGGCGTTATCATTTTAGGTCTTACATGCTATCTTAGGCATTTTTCTAGAGAAGAAAACAATTGGTATAATTATTGCGACTTTTGAACATACTATTTATTTAAAAATGCTTTTCAGAAACCTAAAATATCTTATTAATCGTTTCATTAACAATTATTAAAAAGGGAAAATGCTATGTCGAATAGAAGAACATTCTTAAAATCATCATTAGCAGTAGCTGCAGGTTTTGCCGTTGGCCACATATCCTCCGTATCTGCCGGACCAACTTGTTCTTATCCAAAAGGGGGTATCGTTTATACAAAGCAAAATCCAGGGAAGTGGTCTGGGAAAACCGGAGGGCACGTTCCAAATGTTAAAGTAGAAGGAAATACAGTAACTGTCACAACCACTCATGGTATGAGCGAAGCACACTACATAGTGAGGCATACAATAGTTTCCAAATGTGGAAAAGTACTGGGAGAGAAAACATTTTCCCCATCAGATGCAGAAGCAAAATCAGTATTTGATCTACCGGATACCAGTTCAAAATATGCATGGGACACCACAAAACTCTATGCTACCAGCTTCTGCAACAAACACGATCTCTGGGTTGCAGAGTTTGAAGCGTAACAGTCTCCAACAGCCCTTACATAGAGAAAGGCGTAAAGATGCCACCGGGATGACCCTATGAATTCAGTTTGTAATCTGAAAAGCAGTTTCCCTGTTGATCCATGCCCAAGTAATGACCACAGGGGTATTCCCGGGAATCTCGGTGGTGCCAGCCGCCTATGGCATTATCCCTGATCTTGGAATAAACTGAGTCATATTCCTTATGATATCACGCCTAAAAACATAAATTTATTTTCTTTGTCAGAACAATTTGCGGCATCAAAAGGTTGACTCGAATGCTGTTATAAGGTAGACTACCCGAAATATAAGTTACTTTTATTTCTCATACAAATTTATTGAAAGTTTTAAATATGGCAGAGCACGTAATCATTGGTAATGGCGTTGCCGGTATAAAGGCTGCTGAAACAATCAGAAAACTTGACTCCAATTGTAAGATAACAATGGTAGGAGATGAGGACTATGCTTTCTATTACAGGCCTCAACTTCCGGAATTTGTTGCCGGGAAGATCGAAGAGGAGAGGTTGTGGGGAAAAAAGAAGGATTTTTATGAAAAAAACAATATTATTTCACACCTTGGAAAGATAGTAACCGGCATCAAGCCCGATACTAATGAGGTTATTTTAAAAGATGATACTACGATAAATTATGACTCATTACTAATCGCAACCGGAGGTTCTATAAAAAGAAGGAGCTATCCAGGGTGCGAATTAGATGGAGGTGTCGTCCAATTAAAAACGATTGACGATGCCAAAAATATAAAGGAAAAGATTAAATCCGCAAAGAGCGCTGTAGTAGTCGGTGAAGATTTTTTGACATTGGCACTAACAGAGGCCTTGCATGGTAGCGGACTTGAGGTAACCTATTTGTTGCGAGGGGACAGACTATGGCCTGAAGTCATGGACAAAGATGCCTCTGATATACTTATGCTCAGATTGAAGGGAAAGGGCATTAAGATAAAACAAGGAACTGACATAAAAGAAGTGTATGTTAAAAATAAGTTGGTCCATGGGGTAATAACGACAGATGATGAACTAATTGACTGTCAGATTCTTGGTATTGTTGATAAGCTACAACCCAGTATGGGGTTTTTGAATGAAAGTGGTGTTAATACTGACAACGGTGTTTTGGTAAACAACAAAATGCTTACTAATTTTGACAATATTTACGCTGCCGGTGATGTTGCTCAATTGCCAGTCGATTTGGACTCTGAAATCCCGGAGATTAATGTCCGATGGCTGAAGGCATGGAAACAGGGGCAGGTAGCAGGTTCAAATATGGCAGGTAATAACGCGGAATATGATGATATTGCAAGGATTAGTGCAACACAAATATGTGGAATTGATATAGTATCAATAGGTGTTTCAAATCCATTAAACGGCGACCATAAAATAATGAGGGGCGACTATCCTCACCCTGAAATTGATGTCTACAAAAAGCTTGTCATGAAAGATGACAAAGTGGTTGGTGCGCTGTTTGTTGGTAATGTACAGGAGGCCAGAGAAGTCACAAAGGTCATAAAAAATAAAACAAATTATTCAGATATTGATAAAAAGCTGTTAAAACAGATGTTTGATTTGAATTCTCGATTCGGCAGTTTTCGTGGTTTTTTATGTCCTGTGTGTAAGCTCGAACTCCCAATACCACCTGACGCGAAGGCTGGTGATAAAATCACATGCCCAGCCTGCGGTATTGAGCTTAAAGTAACTGAGAAAATGTTACAATAATTGCATTGTTTGTATAACAGATAAGCATAAAAAATACGTATATCGTTTCTTTAAACACGACATATGGTTGTTAATAAAAATAAAAAAGTGCAAATTTAAAAATTCCAGTGGTAATATAGTGCGAAATGGGCCAAAAAGGACAAATATATTTTTGTGAGATTTGCAGGCAAAAGGTTGAAGTAACGGTAGATGCCTTTGGAGTACTTGTCTGCTGTGGGCAGGAAATGAAGCTGGTTGAGGGTATGATGGCGACATGGACATCCGTCCATCCCAAACCAGTTGGAGGCGTAACCTATGTCTGCAACAAATGCGGACAGCAGATAACTGTGGTGGAAGAGACATCTGGTATATTGGAGTGCTGCGGCCAAAGAATGGAGCGCAAGAAAGAAAGCACTGGTTAAACTCTCATATTAGATAACACCCGGAAGTATTCTGTTTTCTTACTCAAAGCACATAAATTAAAGAGGTTTTTTATGAACAGTTGGAAATGTGATAGTTGTGGCGCTCAATATGACGCAAACGAACCACCGGAAATCTGTCCCTCATGCGGCAAATCATGTGAATTCAGAGAAATCACTAATTACGTTCCCAAGATGGAGAGAGCGGGAAGGGGATATAAATGTGAGGTATGCGGCAATGAGGTTAAGATCACAATAGATGGCGGTGGTATGCTCAAGTGCTGTGATCAACATATGACATTGAAATAGCCAAACTATGCAAAATGAAAAAATAGAGTCAATTTTACAAAAAGCTGCTGCGAATGAAAATGGCACATATTTACTGTACAAAAATGCTGCAGACAAAATGACAGACTTACAGACAAAGAGTGTCTTAAATAAGTTTGCCGAAGAAGAACTGAAACACAAGCAGTTAATAGAAAGCTTCAGTGTAGATATGTTGGAAAAATTAAAGGTTGAAACAGTCGAAACATCTCGACAGGGAATAACAGAATTCCTTACTGATACTGATGAAGGCCTTGGTGAGCACCCGGATTTTAAAGACGTACTCGTTTATGCTGCAAAAAGAGAGAAAAAAGCCTATGAGTTTTATAGCAACATGTCTCAACACGTGGAAGATTCCAATTTAAAGAAATTGTTTGTCTGGCTAGCACAAGAAGAAACGAAACACAAAGAGGACATCGAGGCCCTATTCTGGGATGTAATGTATCGTGAATAACCTTATAATAAGGAGGATTAAAAATGGCTGATAAACAGTTAACAGAAATAATGGATATGGCAATTCAGTTTGAAACTGATGCAAATGAATTTTATTTAACCGCTTCGGATATCGCAAAAGATCCTTCCGCGAAAACATTACTCAAAGAATTGGCAACCATTGAGTTAAAGCACAAGGAAAAATTGGAAGAATTCAATTTAGATGATGTCGCGCATGAGCATCATACTATTCCGGAAACACACGATCTTCATGTTAGTGATTATTTAATGGATAAAGAGATTACTCCGACTTCTACCTCTCAAGATATAATGGTACATGCAATGAAGAGGGAACAAAAGGCTTATGAGTTTTATGCCAGGATGTTAAAGGTTGTCACCAGCGGAGAGGTCAAAATCCTCTTTGAGGAATTGGCAGCAGAAGAATTAGAACATAAAGCAAAAATTGAAACAGAATATGATGATGTAGTATATAAAGAAAATTGATATAAACCAGGGAGCCAAAAAATGTCTTCACATAAAGGAGAGTTATACTATTGTGAAGTATGTGGAACTGAAGTTATAGTAGAGAAAGGTGGAGATGGAACGCTGAACTGTTGCAGTCAGAAGATGAAGCATAAAGTTACTTAATAAAATAATAAGAATTGAGAGAGTTCTCAGTGAGAACAGAGTCTCCCAAACAGAAATAAAGGTAAATCAAAGATAAGTAAGAGTGTAAATTTTGAAACCATTCCTGCCACCTTCATTATATCTATTCCGCCTACAGCAATTAGGCAGAGAAACCCCGATCAAAGAAAACTTATTCACTTTGGTCTGTTTGCCGCTAATCCCCATACTAAATAACTGACTCTTTTTACAAACTTTCCGACCCTATATGGCGAAAATATATCGCTGCCCACCATTGCCACATTACAAAAAAACGTAATATTTTCGTATAATTATATAAAAATCAGAATGTCCAGATTTATTATTATTGCCATGAACGCATTTAATAGGTTGCTATAAAACGGCTTATGACTGCAATATATTATAGCTTGCGAAAATAAATTTCTGGCACTAATGTTGCTACATTACTGATAGTGATTTGTAGCATGTATGATATAAATACAAAAGGGACACAGGATATGGTAAGGGTTTGAAAATGTTGTCAGCAGGAAGTAGCCCATGTAAATTGGCCTCCTCATTGTAGCTCCCGCCTGGAATAAAATCGGAATTTTTGCATCTGATGCGGCACCAGTTGATATCGCCAAAAAGCCCGGTTTCTTGCACCGCCTGTTACTCAAAATTATTTATATAAAATAAGTATTTTCACGTGCATTCAACCGTCAAAATCCTTTGTATCAAACATTTTACAATCCAGTATAATAAATCCTAAATAGGGACACCAATAGCGGAACATTTAATCCTCCGCATACCGCCATGCTTCTTTCGTCCCAAGTACGAGCAAAACGCTGGATTATTAAAAATTTTTTATTGTATTTTATTTGTGTTATAAAACAACCTTGTTGAAAGGAAAACGTATCAAGTGAAGAAAGTTAATCGAATCTGTATCGCAGTTTTTTTTGTATTTGTAGCAACCAGCGGATTTACAATCCATGGTTGGCAATGTAGCAAGGCCTTTGGCAATGATGACAAAACACCTTTTATACAAAAATCCAGACCTACCAGCTCTCTGATGCGAATAATCAATTCACATACGTCAAAGATACTGGAAGCAATAATAGTTGGTGATTTCAATACCGTTATCAAAAAATCCAATGAAGTCGCAAAAGCCGGCAATGCCATAATGAGAATGTTTTTCCCGGATGGGAAAAAGGTTGATCAATGGTTTGATGAAGTCGGAAAAGATCCTGATGACCCTGAAGCAGTTAAGTCGATGAAAGAAGATTTTGAAAAGTATTCGAAAGCAGTTATCGAGGCATCTGAAAATATTGCCAAAGTTGCCAAAAATAAAGATATTGCCGAAACCTATGAAAGTTTTGAAGCAATGCTGAAGAAAGTATGCTTTGCGTGTCATGAAGTTTCACGCGCAAAATAACGGACAGAGAGCAAAGAGGAAAAAAGTTAATATTTCAAACTAAAGATTTGTTTATAACGTGATATGCTATTATCATATCCATTACGATTTTATCCAGGACATATAAACCTTTATGAATGATTCTTCCGTGATTACTGAAGCTGAAAACAGACAGGTTGCTGAAAGTGCTGTGGGTTTGAAAGAAAAGCATTCAAACTGTATACATTGTGGAACCACCATTAGATATAGAGATAAAGCCGTTTTCAGTAATAATGGAGATCCGTTTTGTTGTTGGGGGTGTGAAACGGTCTATAAAATCTTGAAAAAAGGTAATTTTTCTTTAATTAACAAGCCATCTACCTGTCTGCCTGAATATGATTTCCTTGATACCGACTCTTTTTTGAAAGACTATTCTGTCAGTGTTGATAATAAAAAGAGTATGAGGTTTTTCGTTGAAGGTATTCAATGTACTGCCTGCCTCTGGATAATTGACCAAATCCCTGACTGGGTTCCTCAAGTTGAAAATGCTCATTTAAATATGAGCCAGAATACGCTGCTTGTTTCTTTGAAAGAGCCGGGATACTTTGGAAAAGTTGCATCAGTTCTATCTGCCTTAGGTTATAAGGCCTACCCTATTAAGAGCCTTGATGAAGCAAAACATTTCCTAAAGAAAGAAAATCACCAGCAATTAATGAAATTGGGAGTTGCTGCCGCTTGTTCAGGAAATATCATGTTGTTCTCTTTTTCTCTTTACTCAGGACTAAAAGGACAAATGGCCGGTTTTTTTGGATATCTGAATCTTGCCTTTTTTCTACCAATACTTTTCTACTGTGCCCAGCCATTTTATAGAAACCTGTGGCGGTCACTGAAAGCCGGGCGTCCAAGCATAGACTTGCCGATTGTCGCAGCAGTAATCATCGGTTTTGCTCTGAGCCTGTTAAATTTAATCCAGGGGAATGATGATTTCTACTTTGATTCGCTTTCGATCTTAATCTTTCTACTCCTGGCAAGCCGATATCTTTTGAGCAGGACCCAACAGACGTTTATAAATAGTTCTTATATGCAAACATTTATCGACTCGCAAGCCTGTCAACGATGGAATGATAAAAGCGAGGAGTATGACAAAATCCCTGCGAGACTCTTAAACGTGGATGACAAAGTACTTATTAAGGAGGGAGAGCGTGTCCCCGCAGATGGAATCGTCTTGAATGAATGGGTAAATATAAACCCTTCTATCCTTACAGGAGAAAGTCTTCCTCAAAAACTTTTCAAGGATTCTGTCATATATGCTGGTACTCAGGTTGTTGCAGGTTATGCAAAAATACTGGTAAAACAGACTGCAGGTAACAGCCGGATTGGGCAAATACTCAAAAAAGTTGAAGAGCAAATTTATAATAAAACCCCTTTGATTTCATTAACCGACAAGGCAGCACAATATTTCAGCATATTCATCCTTATAGCAGGAGCACTGTTTTTTTCATTTTACATGAACGTTGACCTTACTGAAGCTGTTAAACGCACACTCGCCTTAATCATTCTGGCCTGTCCTTGCGCGTTAGCCTTCGCAACCCCGCTAACGCAAAGTCTATCATTAAAGAAAGCCTCTAAGAAAGGCTATTTAATTAAGAATGCTGAATCACTTGAAAAATTGAACTATGTAAAAAATGCTTTTTTCGACAAAACGGGTACGCTTACTCAAGGCCAATTTGAGTTTTTAAAATGGAAATCTCCTCATCAAGAAGAATCGGGAAATTTTTCTCCTGACCAGGAGACGCTTAATGCTATCTATTCAATCGAGGTTTATTCTCAACATCCCATCGCCAGGACTTTAGTAAAACACCTTGAAGGAAAATGTGTAAAAAAATTACCTGTCCACTCTTTAGCAGAAATCCCCGGATCCGGAATATCCGGAACGATAGATAATGATTATTACAAAATAGTATCGGCATTACCTGATGATAACGACAAAAGCGATTCTGACATTATATCCAGCCTCACGGCTCTATATAAAAACGGAAAACTCATTGCGTATGCATGTTTGGGAGATCGGCTTCATAGTGATGCAAAACAGACAATTTCCCAATTAAATAATATGGGCATAAAAACCTACATATTGTCCGGAGACACAAGTATACCAGTCTCAAGTGTCGCAAAAAAACTTCAGATAGCAAATGAACAGTTTTCATCGAGTCTTATTCCTGAGAAAAAGAACGAAATAATTAAGAATTTCCCTAACTCATTAATGGTTGGAGATGGTGCAAACGATTCGCTTGCCATGTCTGCCGATACAGTAAGTATTGCAGTTCAGGGGAGCGTGGAATCTTGTTTAGTTGCCGCCGACATTTATGTTACCAAAAAGGGTGTTTCACCGGTAAAAGATTTGATCTTATTAAGTAAGAATACCTTTGACGTCATAAAAAGAAATCTTATTTTCTCTTTTGTTTATAATTTTGCTGGGGGACTTGCAGCACTTTTAGGCTACATTTCACCATTAACGGCAGCGATACTGATGCCCGTTAGTTCGTTAGTGGTATTGTCTTCCTCTGCCCTGGGAACAAAATTTCTGAGAAGATTCAACAAAATAAATTTTTCACTTAACAATTAAACTAAATTTGATAAAATAACTAATCAATAATCATTACTGTTTGGCAGGTTTGTCAGACCTTGATATAGTCACAATATTTCAGGTAGGCATAGAAACCCGCCTTACAAACATTATATTATAATATCGGGTTTATTATCCGACATAATCAGCAATAGACATATTAATATTTATAGAATAAGTAAATCTGATGACAATTCTTTACGTTATTATTCCTATCGCAATTATGTTAGCTTCATTTTTCGTCTTTTTTTTCTTATGGGCTGTCAAAACAGAACAATTTGATGACCTTGAAACACCGGCCCATAAGATGCTGATTGATGACTGGAATGATAAACCAAAGAAAGTAAAGATTTGAAACCAACTCGAAATTATGGGAAAGGAACAGGGAAATGAGCTCTTCGAACGATACCAACTCCGGACTGATACAGGTCAAATATAATGACCAGATAGTCAGGATGTTTACACTGGCAACCATATTCTGGGCAACGATAGCCTTTTTAGTAGGAATTATTATTGCTTTACAAATGGCAGTCCCGCAACTTAACCTTACAGGATGGTTAACTTTTGGCCGTTTAAGACCATTGCACACTAATGCCGCACTCTTTGCGTTTGCCGGTAATGCGATTTTTGCGGGTATTTATCACTCTACCCAAAGACTTTTAAAGACGAGACTGTTTTCGGATGGATTAAGTAAACTTCATTTCTGGGGATGGCAATTCATTATTGTTCTGGCCGTAATTACGTTGCCCCTTGGTATTTCACAGGGCAAAGAGTATGCAGAGTTGGAGTGGCCTATAGATATCTCCATCGTACTCATATGGGTTGTCTTTGCTATCAATTTTTTTGGTACGCTCTTAAGACGTAATGAAAGGCATCTGTATGTAGCTATATGGTTCTACATAGCAACTATTGTCACTGTCGCACTCCTCTATATCGTAAACGCAATATGCATACCTGTTGGTTTATTTCAAAGTTACATAGTTTATGCGGGTATACAGGATGCCCTTATACAATGGTGGTATGGGCACAATGCTGTAGCCTTTTTCCTGACTACACCGTTTCTGGGCTTAATGTATTATTATCTGCCAAAGGCGTCAAACAGGCCTGTCTACAGCTACAGACTATCAGTTGTACATTTCTGGTCTCTCATATTTATGTATATCTGGGCAGGCCCTCACCATCTTTTAAACACCGCATTACCCGGCTGGCTTCAAATACTTGCAACGGTATTCAGCGTAATGCTCTGGGCTCCAAGTTGGGGGGGGGCTGTTAACGGGATACTGACACTTCGCGGTGCATGGCATTTATTAAGAACGGATCCCATCATAAAATTCTTTGTTGCGGCAATAACCTTTTACGCAATGGCAACTTTTGAGGGACCTCTTTTGTCAATAAAGGCCGTAAATTCTCTGGGACATTATACCGATTGGATTGTCGGTCATGTACACTTAGGAACCCTGGGCTGGAATGGTTTTCTCACCTTTGGGATGTTGTATTTTATAGTCCCAAAATTGTGGAACACTGAGCTATACAGTAAAAAAATGGCAAATATCCATCTTTGGATCGGTATCCTGGGAATTCTCTTCTACTACGTTTCCATGCTGGCAGCTGGAATTACCCAGGGTTTAATGTGGAGGGCCGTGGATGCAAATGGTCAGCTTGTTTATCCTGACTTTGTAGAAACAGTAATCCGCATTATACCTCTTTTTCTCTTCCGTGCATTAGGTGGCGTATTGTTCCTGGCAGGTTATGTTCTCCTACTCTATAATGTTTACAAAACTATCAAGCAGGCGCCAAAAGAGTTGGTAGAAGAAACAGTCCAGGTGAGGATATCCTCTTCAACGCCTATTCATCCGGAACGGGGACATAGAAAACTGGAAGGAATGGCCGCTGCCTTTACCATATTAGCGCTTATTGCAATTTTAGTCGGTTCTATAATAGAAATTGCGCCAACTCTCTCTATCAATAAATACGTTAAAACAGAAAATAAAGTCGAGCCATTTACACCATTAGAACTGGCGGGGAGAGACATATACGTTAAAGAAGGTTGTTATACCTGTCACTCTCAGATGATCAGAACAATACAGTCTGATGTGTTAAGATATGGAGCAGCATCTACAATTGAAGAATCCATGTACGACAGACCATTTCAGTGGGGATCCAAACGTACCGGCCCTGATCTGGCACGGCTTGGCAAAAAATATCCGGACCTCTGGCATTACATGCACATGGAAGATCCGAGAGCGGTTATAAAAGAATCAATTATGCCGGCTTATCCGTGGCTAATTACTTCAAAAATTGATTTCGACAGTTTGCAAAAGAAGGTATCACTTTTTAATAAACTGGGTGTTCCTTATTCTGACGAAGACCTGTCTGACGCAAATAACCGGGCAAAAGAGCAGGCTAAAAAAATTGCTGATGTGCTGAAAAGCCAGGGTGTAAAAGAAGATGTATCAGACAAGAAGATTACGGCTTTGATTGCATATCTCCAGGCCCTCGGGCAAAAAGGAGGAGAGTAATATGAAACAGTTTGCATTATCCCAATTTAATGAGATATATTTAATTGTAATTGGATTCTTTCTATTCTTCTCCGTCTTTATAGGCGCTATTTTCTGGGTCTACAGAAAAGGCTCTAAAAAACATTATGACTACTTATCTCAACTACCACTTCGTGAGGAGAACCGGACATGAGTGAAGATAAAACACCACTATATGATGATAAAATATTAGAGGGTTATGAGTATGATGGTATTACTGAATATGACAATCCCTGCCCTGTCTGGTTACTTTATATTTTCTATTTTACCGCCCTACTGGCGGTTTTCTTCCTAGGCTACCATTTTGGGGGTAACAGCAAGAATGCTACTATTGAAGCCTATGCGATAAAATTAAAAGAGGCACAAACACAGACACCGGTAGAAACATCTGTACAAAAACCTGAAGTCAATGAAAGTGAACTGTTAGCGCTTTTACAGGATCCTGATGCCCTGGCAGAGGGAGGGGAAATTTTTGGCGATCAATGCGCCCTTTGCCATGGATATTCCGGAGAAGGTATGATTGGACCGAATCTAATAGACAACTACTGGCTGCACGGTAAAGGAAAGATCAGTGATATAGCAGTTTCTATCAGTTCCGGAATTCCTGATAAAGGTATGGCTGCATGGGCAGACAGAATTCCTGAACAACAAATCCTGCACATAGCTGCTTACATAAAGTCAATAAATGGGACCGTGACTGAGAACGCAAAAGAGCCTGACGGCGAGCTTGTAGAAGAATAAGATGGTGGAAAGTACTCAAAAAGTGCCGGAAGACGGCCTTCGTATAAATCTATTCCCAATGGCGGCACATGGGTTCTTTAGGAAATACCGGGACCTTTCTCAATGGGTGTTGATAGCAGTATTCATCGCTCTTCCCTGGATTAAAATAAACGGCCTGCCTGCAATTCTCATTAATTTACCAGACCGCAGATTTACATTTTTTGGCCTGAGCTTCTGGGGTCACGATGCACCACTGCTTTTCTTTGTATTAGCAAGCTTCTCACTGGGTCTGCTGCTTGCTACTTCGATTTGGGGACGGGTATGGTGTGGCTGGGCCTGTCCACAGACAATCACTATCGATGGAATCTTTCGAAGGATTGAAACCCTGGTGGAAGGAAATTATATTGCCAGAAAAAAACTTCATGAAAAACCTTTTGACAATGAAAAAATAGTAAAAGGAGCGATCAAATGGCTTCTGTTTCTTACTGTCAGCATAATCCTGTCGCACACCTTTTTTGCCTACTTTACCGGCCCCGGTAAACTGTTGTCCATGGCCCTGGGCTCACCCTCAAAAAACCTGACAATATTTTTGATAGTAAACACAACAACACTCACTATCCTCCTTAACTTCGGATGGTTTAAAGAGAGGTTTTGCACTATCATCTGTCCATACGGCAGACTTCAATCCGTGTTAACGGATGAAGATTCTCTTGTTGTCGCTTATGATGAAGAGAGGGGTGAACCGCGAAAGGGGAGTAACACTAAATCTGAAGAGATGGGTGATTGCATAAACTGCTTCAAATGTGTTGCCGTCTGCCCCACAGGAATTGATATTCGCCGCGGCATCCAGATGGAATGTATCGCATGTACCTCCTGCATCGATGCGTGCAACGAGATAATGCGAATAACAAAAAAACCAAAGGGACTCATTCGATACGAATCAGAAAACGGACTGAAAGGCGAGAAAACAGTCTTCTGGAAAATGAAGACAAATATCTATCTTGGGCTAACCCTTCTCTCCGTTATCGGACTGTTTCTGTTTATATTTAATAGATCGGGACTAGACATCACGGTATTGAGGGCACATGAAAATCCTTATCAGATACTTAAAACATCGAATGAGAAAACGTTAATAGCAAACCATTTTACACTTAACCTTAAAAATCAGAGTTCACTGAAAATGGAAGTTGATATCATACGGGTAGAAAAGGTTGAAGGCACAGAGATAGAAATTATAGCAGCAACACTTCCGGTAACAATTCTACCCGGCAAGTCAAAGAAGAATCATATTTTTATAAAATTCCTAAAGTCAATGCTAGAAAAGAGAAGCCACCACAAATTCCAATTACAGATTACGACAAAATCAAAAGATATAACACAGAAATATATAAAGGAAATCACTCTTGCTGGACCTGTCTAATAACATAATTAACCAGATAAATAGTATGCTGCCCGTTATGGTACCTTTTGCAATTATTGCGGCAAGCATTATCGGCAGCATACACTGTGTCGGAATGTGCGGTGCCCTGGCAATGACGGCAGGCGCGCAAAGCAGAAAGGGCCTTGTCAATTACCACATTGGACGCCTGCTTGGTTATTTCAGTGTAGGCGCTCTGGCCGGATTCTTAGGGTCAGAATTTATTAATTCTGAGATGAAATATATCTCCCTTGTCTCCACTGTTTTTTTAGGTGTCAGTTTCTTCGTTATAGGATTCAGTATTATGAGAAAAGGACAATTACATATGAAACAACCTGCTTTCCTGAAACTATTTTACCAGAACAGGGTTGGCCGGATACTGGGAAGTAAAATGTCTCATTCGGTCTCAAGCTTTTTAATAGGCCTGCTAAGCCCTTTATTACCGTGTGGATGGTTATACGGTTTCATTCTAATAGCGGTCGCAACAAATAACCCTCTCTGGGGAGGCGTACTGCTTACCTCTTTCTGGATAGGCACCCTTCCCGCGCTATCAGGTATTTCACTATTAGTAAAAAAACCGATAAAATACTTCAACGGTAAAGCATCAATATTTATTGGCGCCTTCCTGATGCTTATAGGCATATCAAGTTTAGTACTAAAACTATCCAGTTTGGCAACAAAACATAGTTGCCATTAAATCTGTAATATCCGTTTTTTACAGAAAACAAAAACTTTCACATATCATGAGTAGTCTCCGGTTAGGTTTTACGGGTAACACGTAGGGCAATCCTTTAGGTTTGTTTTCGTACTTTAGTACATTAAGCGCAAGGCGAAAGCCTCACCCTACGTCTCTTTGACAGCCCCGGGTATAAAAAACCGTACGCGCAAAAACCTTACCGGAGACTACTGACATATCATAAAAAATAAGATGATAAATATGTTTCAAAAAAACGCTTGCCTAATTCCCTCGTGAGATTATAATCCTCACTTCACAGCAGTTAATTCGCTGGAATCAGATGCATACCAGTATGTATAGAATGGGAAAATGTTAGTTCCATAATTTAACAGCTTTTGAACTTTTAATTCAGTCCTCCAAAAGGCAAAACAAATATGAAAAAACCGTTACTCTATATCTTAGTTGTATCATTTCTTCTTGCAGCCCGGATTGTACAATCCGCGGAGGAAAGCCCGCAAAGAATAACCCTGCGTTCGTCTTACAGTAATTTGTCTGTTTCTGAAGTATATTCGATGCCAAATATTTATATACGAAAATTCGATGAGTGGGGTTTTTACGGACATAGCACAATTATTCACAACTACGAGAAGAAGTCGATTAAAGGAGGCGATGTCGTAATAGACCATACCACGGGACTGATGTGGCTCCAATCCGGTTCTAAAGAATATATGCAGTGGAATGTTGCAAATGGATGGGTAAGGAAGTTGAACAGCCTGAAGTTTGCGGGGTATAACGACTGGAGATTGCCGACGATAGAAGAAGCGGCATCACTGCTTGAGCCGGGCAAGACGAATGCCCTCCACATAGACCCCATCTTTGATAAAGAGCAATGGGGAATCTGGTCTGGAGACAAACGTGGGGGTAGTACCTGGAGCGTTTACTTCAGCCTTGGTAACGTACGCTGGCGTTACAAAAACCGATACGTTCGTCCGGTTCGCTCACTCAATTAATTTCCGGCAGGCTATTTGATATTTGAATTGCGTGTTCTATTTGGTTATTTTTTTGAAAACAAAATATTTATATCCCAGAAAATTCCAAGTCAACCCAAATAACGTTCCACTTAAAGCTCCCACATTGGCCCAAATCTGAGGTGAAGTATTCAAAATATCAGGAACCGCGTTCACAATAAAAGAGGCAGCACCCACATTTAGGATAATCCCTCCAACACTTATTATGAAAAATTGAGAAAATTCTCTCTCTTTTTTTTTACTATTAACGGCAAAAGTCCAGTACTTATTCATAAAGTAGCTATTTAAGACTGCCACAGCAAAAGACAGTGCCTTAAAAGCAGAGAAATAAAAACCGGATGCGATACCGGTAATAAATATCAGCATATTAAGAACACTCAAATCAACAGCAGTATTGATAGCTCCAACAACCGCAAATTTAATAATTTGAAATAGCGTTTTCTGCTCTGCCATACTATTACTTTACCATCATTTCATTGAAATTCTCTATAGTAAATTAACGATATTCTTGGTCTCTGATCCAACAGTCGGTATTTTAAAAGTGTTGAGGAAAAATGGGGGCCTTCAATTGTCAAGTAGGTGCTTTTGGCAATAATAGGGGTGACGATCCCTATTTGCCTGCTCAATTCAAAAGAAAGTGTAATAAAAAAGCCCACCAAGAAGGTGGGCTTTTTATTATAATGCTCCTCGGGTAGGATTCGAACCTACAACCTAGTGATTAACAGTCACCCACTCTACCATTGAGCCACCGAGGATTTTCTTACGAACAAATATCTATATGCTAAGTATTATAACATTAATTTTAATATTTACAATTTATCTACTGCCGTTACCGTTACAATAATCCAGAATTTTTGAAATCTGCGACTTTAATCGGTCGCGCCCAGCAATTATGTCAATAAATCCATGCTTAAGCATAGATTCTGCCGATTGGAATCCCTTGGGAAGCGTTTTCCTGATAGTCTCTTTAATAACTCTTGGGCCAGCAAATCCCACAAGTGCACCGGGTTCTGCCATAATAATGTCCCCCTGCGAGGCAAAGCTTGCCATGACGCCCCCTAATGTTGGATCCGTAAGCACAGATATGAACAGCAACCCCGCATCCTGGAGTCTGGCGATAGCGGCACACGTCTTTGCCATCTGCATAAGAGAAAAGGCCCCTTCATGCATTCTGGCACCGCCTCCGGAACCGGAGATTATAATAAGCGGCAATCCCAACTCCAATGCCATTTCAGCTGCTCTCGTAATCTTCTCTCCCACCACGGACCCCATACTTCCCATTATAAAACTTGAATCCGTAACGCCAAAAATAACTTCCTTTCCATCAATAAGGCCTTTTCCAACCGTTGCTGCCTCATTTAACTTTGTTTTTTTCTGTTCACTTGCAACTCTGTCTTTATATTTTATACGATCCTTAAATTTCAGTGGATCAGCAGGCATCATATCATTCCAGTATTCTTCAAAACTGTCTTTATCGAGCGTAATATTTATGCGCTCATTGGTAGATACTCTAAAATGATGGTTACATTCCGGACAAACATTATGTTTCTCCTCCACCTTTTTTTTATAAACTACGCTTTTACACCCGTCGCACCTTTGCCATAATCCATCGGGTATATTCTTTTTCTTCTTAAAGAACAATTATTTTTCTCCCACAACATTTCTATTAAAACTTTTGATTCATTATTGTTACACGAAAAAACTCAAGATCCCTATCTAACCCTTCAACTCCTGGTATTTCCTACTACGAACAATCTCAGTTTTTCACATACTGATAGGAATTCTCCTGAGCCTCTTTACGAAGCGTTTCTATCGCGTCTTTATAGTCATCCTTTGAAAATATAGATGTTGCCGCGGCAAAAACATTTGCACCGGCAGATGCTGCGTCAGAAATAGTTTCCGGCTTTATACCACCATCCACTTCAATATCAAGATTCTCAGGGGCTATTTCTCTCAATTTCCTTATTTTTTCACATACGTATTTCTTAAAAGCCTGGCCTGAAAATCCCGGATAGACCGTCATTACAAGAAGCATATCTATCGATTCAAGCAATTTTTCCACTGTCCGTTCATGCGTATCAGGGTTAATAGCAATTCCCGCTTTTAAACCTCGACTTTTGATTAAATCGATAACACCCAGCGGATCATCTGTCGCCTCGATGTGAAAAGTCAAGATATCGTCCTTTTCTGTCTTCTGCGTAAAGGGTTCTACATATTTATCCGGATTCTCAATCATGAGATGGATGTCCAGAGGGACTTTAGTAATTCTTTTTAGTCCCTCAACAATAAATGGTCCCATTGTAATGTTCGGAACAAAATGACCATCCATTACATCGACATGAATTAAGTCAACACCAGCCTGCTCTATCCTCTTAATTTCACTTCCCAACTGAGTTGAATCAGCAGAAAGTATTGAAGCAGATATTTTTGTTTGCATACCTTTCACTCACTAATTTATGACCCGGGTTTATCTGTCAGAGCCGCTATGCCAGGCAATTCTTTACCCTCTAGTAACTCCAGAAATGCGCCACCGCCTGTAGATATAAATGATACTTTGTACGATTCCCCCATCCTGTGAAATGCGAGGTCTGTATCTCCACCTCCTACAATAGTTAACGCATAAGCAGTGACAACAGATTCGACCATTGAGTATGTACCTCTGCTGAAGGCGTCAATTTCAAATGCCCCCATGGGGCCATTCCAGAGTATGGTCTTTGCGTTTTGCATAGCTTCAGTAAAAAGCTTTGTACTTGCCGGCCCAATATCTAAAGCAAACCAGTCATCCGGAACTTCCTGGAAGGTGACCAACTTAGTCTCCGCATCTCCGTCAAATTTTTCTGCAGCCACAAAGTCCACGGGCAAATATATTTTGACGCCTCTTTCCTTGGCAAGTTGATTTATCATGAGGACCTTCATCGCCACATTTTCATCTACCGTTGCCTTGCCAACACCATATCCATGGACCGCGAGGAAAGGAAATGCCATTGCACCACCAATTATTATTTTATCAACCTTCTTTACCAGATTTTCTATTATTTTTATCTTGTCTATAACTTTCGCGCCACCAACTATAGCAACCACCGGCCTTGACGGAGTAGTGACCGCCTTCTCAAAATAATCCAGTTCTCTCTTCACAAGAAATCCTGCCGCTGACTGAGATACCTCCTTATTCATACCTACCATTGAGGCATGCGACCTGTGGCAATTTCCAAACGCATCCTGTACCATCACATCACATAAGCTTGCCAATTCCCTGGCAAACTCGGGATCATTTTCCCGTTCTCCTTTATGAAAACGCAGGTTTTCAAGCAGCAAGACATCTTCAGGCTGCATTGCGTCCGCCTGTTTTTTCACTTCTGGACCAATGCAATCTCTTGCCAAGGTGACTTCCTTATTAAGAAGCCTGGTAAGCCTCTTGGCAACCGGCTTTAAACTGTATTCCAGCGAGACCTTTCCACCAGGCCTGCCAAGATGGGAGGCAAGGATTATTTTTGCGCCTTCATCAAGTAAATAATTAATAGTTGGCAAAGTGGCCCTTATCCTGGCATCGTCGGTAATATTCCCCTGTTCGTCAAAGGGAACATTATAATCCACCCGCACAAATACCTTCTTGTCTTTCAAGTCAAGCTCATTGATAAACAGTTTGTTCATTAAAAAGAATCCCCTTAAATTTTTGCGATAAGTACTGCAAGGTCAACCATACGATTTGAATAACCCCATTCGTTATCGTACCAGCCTATTACTTTTACCAAATTATCACCAATAACGCATGTGGATATGGCATCCAGAATAGATGAATGTTCATTACCTATTATGTCAGAAGAGACAATGGGGTCTTCACAATATTCCAATATACCTTTCAATTCATTTTCTGCCGCAGCCTTTAAAACACTATTAACCTCTTCTATGCTTACATTCTTTTTCACCGTTGCCACTAAATCAGTTACTGAACCATTTACGACAGGTACTCGCATTGCCATACCATCAAGTTTTCCCTTAAGTTCCGGAATTACCTCACCAATGGCTTTGGCAGCTCCGGTGGTTGTTGGGATTATATTTACGGCTGCCGCCCTTGCTCTTCTCAAATCCTTGTGCATCATATCTGCAACATTCTGATCATTTGTATAGGCATGAATAGTCGTAATAAGACCTTTTTCTATTTGGAAGTTATCATTAATCACCTTTACGAGAGGTGCAAGGCAATTTGTAGTACAAGAGGCGTTGGAAACAATTTTATGCTCTGGCCTGATATCGTTTTCATTGATCCCCATAACAATCGTAGCGTCAAGCTGATCTTTTGAGGGTGCTGACAAGATTACCTTTTTTGCACCAGCCTCAAGATGTTTTGCACAATCTGACTTTGTTGTAAAAATACCCGTAGACTCTATAGCGATGTCTACCCCTAACTCTTTCCAAGGAAGCCTGGCAGGATCTTTTTCCTTCGTCAGTTTAACCTCTTTTCCTTTTACAACGATCGCATCTTCTTTTGCCTCTATATCACCATCAAACCTTCCATGGACTGAATCATATTTCAAAAGCATAGACAATGTTCTGGCATCAGCTAAATCATTTATGGCAACCACATCAATACCTTCCCTCCCTGCGATTACCCTAAATACATTTCTACCTATTCTACCAAAACCATTTATTCCTACTTTAATTGTCATTTTTTAATATTCCTTTCAGTCCAATATAATAGATAGCTTCACTCCATAATTCAAAGCCAATTTGTCCTCTGGATAATCAAATTCAATAAATTCCAGCAGGTTGTATCTTTTTGGGATGCCTTATTTGAAAGGTAGTTTTATTCTGCTTTCAGAAGGGATTTTCCAATTAAAATGCAAAGGTTATCTTTTCAAAATATAAGTGCTCTAAGTATTCTATAAAATGAGGAAATACTTATGGATATGATAAAAACAAAGAAGAAAATTCTAACACACCACCATAATTTGTCAAGAGTTTTTACCCTATATCAAGGCAGATAGAAAATGTCAGATTATTTTTAGTCCTTTAGCTTTTCCTGTATACTTATCAATAGACACACAAGGGGCAAATTGTTATGATCAAAATTTAAATTTTAAAAAAATTGTATGAAGAGATATGTATTAGTATTCTTGCTTCTATCTAGCTGCGCAGCAATAAATCAGGTCTCTGAGGTCGACATTAACGAAAATTTCCCTCATGATGAGATTCAAAAGATTGCTGTAATTATGTTCGAAATACCCAAAGAAGAAAAAAAAGGAAGCTGGGCCATTTCAAAAACTTCTATATCCCCGGATGCAGAAGAAATCCTTCCAAGCATGACTGCCAGGGAACTGGCAAAATGGGGAAGATATATTGTTGTCGATAGAAAAACGCTGAAAAGAGAACTGAAGTTGAAAAAACTCAGAGAAGAAGATTTTTTACATACGCAAAATTATTTGAACCTGGGAACACAAATAGGCGTTGATGCAGTAATCGTTGGCAGCATTGAGGGCTTTGGCATCTCCTACAAGCCCAAAGCTACCGGGCTGTTCATATCGCCATTAGTAACAAAAGTTTCATTTGCCATAAGATGTGTGGACGTAACTACAAATGAAACGATTTGGGCTGTTAAGATTAAGGGAAGCTCAACAGAAGACAATGAAAGAGTATTATCATCTAAACTTATTGCAGAAACGTTCGAAACGCTTAAGGCAAAATTAAATCAATGAAGCACTAATTCCTGCCAAACAGCCACATCCTTACTAGATCGTAAAGTGGATAAAATAGGCTAGCAGGGCAAGAAAACAGATAGTAATTACAGAATAAACGCGAAACCATCTCCCCTACTTACCAATTACCAACTTTCCTACAGAGAAATACCTCCCCTATAACTAAAACCCATAATAAAAAAAAACTACTCTTTATTCTTTTTTATACAAAGCTATAAACTATTTTTTGACAATATACTGACAATGTACTTACACTATTCTTACTATATATTGTAAACATAATAAAAAAACATACCAAATGTTGTATTTTGTCCTTGACAATAGCCATTGTCCCTGCTAGACAATGTACATAGACTTAAAGTGACTTGATTTAACTTGAATAGATTTAACGAAAGGCAAGACATGGGCAGCTGTTTACAGATTTATTATAACGAGAAAAGGGATGAAAACATCAAAGAGATGATTCAGGAATTAAGAAAAGCAAAAGATTCTCCGTATTACAGGAGAAGATCAGATAGCGAAGTCGCCCTTATGGTATTGAGCAGGGCACTCAAAAGTGAAGTTAAAAAATTTAAATTATACAGTGATACAGGGAGGCAATAATTATAAATTAATAACTTTCTATTTACCGTTTGGTTTTTCCGAAACTAGATGAGTACGGGGGTAAATGTGGCCGGAGCCTTCATCTCCGTTACTTCAAGCCTCGCCCTCCCGTGTGCCGTCACAGCGTAATCGGGCTTTGCCGTACTCACCTGACGGGGGTCTTACTCCTTTCCCCCTCGTCGCCTGACGGCAGAAGGGCTTTCTCTCCGCAAGAGAAAAGCCCTTTTTGCCGTCTTAACCGTTTCGAATTTAGTTAATTCCCATCCCTGCTGTAGTTAAATACAACATAGCCAACAGTACGGAAAATTTATCTTACAATACAAACTTGGAGGTAAAAAAATTGGCAAAAAAGACGACCAAGAAACCAAAAGCGAAAGCAAAACTATCTGCTAAAAAACCCGTTAAGGAAAAAGCAAAAACGACCCCTGAGAGTAAAAAAGAAATCAAAATAGAAAAACCGAACAAAAAGATACAATTAAAACAAGATACATAAGGTTTTTGAGAAAACTTTTATACTTAAGACATTAACAGGCCTTCATATTTTTATAAATTTTTGCCCTGAAGCGATCCCGCTTTTCTTTCTGCCCAGATAAGCGGTACAGGAAGAACCATGCCCGCTTTGTTCTTTTGTTCCAAATTTGATAATATATCATGTTTTATAATATGTCAATTCTATAATCAAAATGACCAGACAAACTGTTTTAATAACAGGTGCCAGTGGTTTTCTTGGCACTGCATTGATCACACGGCTGAACAAAAAATATCATATTATTGGTATTGATAAAACACTACATAAAGATAGAGACAGTAACGTATTATGGTATAAAGTTGATATCTCAGATAAGGAACTTTTACACTCTACCTTCCATGAAATAAAAGCAAAAGTTTCGGGAAAGATCGATTATGTGTTTCATCTGGCGGCATATTATGACATGACAAATAAAGAGAGCTGGAGGTATCGTGAAACTAATGAAAACGGGACCAGATACTTACTGGATAATTTGATACATTTTAATGTGAATAATCTTATTTTTACAAGTAGTACAGTCGTTTTTAAACCAACTATGGGTGATGACAAACTAAATGAAGATTCAGATTTAAGCTCATTCATGCATTATGGAAATTCAAAGATTGCGGGAGAAAAAATAATATCAGCATACAAGGAAAAGATAAAAGCAACAATTTTCAGGCTTTCTGCAGTATATTCCCAGGATTGCAGGTCTATACCGCTGGCAAACCAAATCGCCTTTATCTGGAAAAGAAGTTTTGGCTATAGAATTTTGCCTGGGAAAGGGGTAGGGGGTATATCTTACGTACATATTGAAGATGTACTTGACGCCTTTGAGAAGTCTATGTTAATGGCCAAAGAAATACCACCTGCTTCAATAATAATTTTATCTGAAGAAAGCCTTATCCCAAATAATGAACTTTGCGAACTTATATCCCGCGAGATTTATGGTAAATGCTTGAACATAATACATCTGCCAAAGCGGGTCGTGTGGCTTTGTATTTATATTGCAAGTAATTTTCACTTGTTAGCAGGAAGATGTTATTTTTTTAAACCGTGGATGCTAAAATTGACAGACAAGAAATATCGATTTAATATTGATAAAGCCAAAAGTACATTAAAATGGCAACCCAGATTTCAATTGGAATCATATATGCCAATAATAATTAAAAACCTCAAGAACAATCCTCGCAAGTGGTTTGTTGCTAATAACATAAAATAAAGCTCCCTACCGATACACCATATATTATTTTTACTAATCAAAATCTAACAAACCACATTTTACTGAAATTCCAGGAAAAAAGTATACGGTTTGAAAATACCTGTTTTTATTTGCGTCATAAAATACATTGGTGTATATTTGCCTATGATAATTTTACATCCTTACAAACGAAAAAGGATGCTTTCTTTTGGAGACACGTATATGAAGAAACTGCTAATTATATGCACTTTCATGTTAACATTCTTTTTTTCCGGCACTGTTGGCTTCTCGGATATCTTAAAGGATTTGGATAAATTTCAAAAATCTTTAGGAGATTGGGTAACACAAATCGAAGAATTGAACAACAGAATTTCAGGTCTGGAAAGTGATAAAGCATCTAGTGAAAAGCAAGCCGCAGAACTTAACCAGGGTTTGGCTAATATAGAAAATCTATTAAGCGATATGGACGCTAAAGTTGAGAGGGTTGCAAATATGAGTTCACTGGAAGGGGTAAAAGAGATCGTAAAATCATTTGAAGGGACATTGAATGTCTTCAAAAAAAGATTTTCTAAACTAGCAAACAGGATTGAAGATCAGGAGGTTAAAACTGCCGTACTTGAAAGAATGTATAAAACGGCCAATAAACCACTAGACACTTTGATGCAGGCTATTGATGAACAGAAGCGTGTTATCGATAAACTGGGAGAAAAACTGGGAAACCAGGAAAAGATAATCCTATCTATGAAAGAGAGCCTGCAAAAACAGACATCTCCTGACGAAGCTTATATAAAGGGCATTGAGAAGTTGGGTGCGAGACTAAGTATACTTGAATCAGGATATATAGTACAAAAAAGAGAGTTAAAAACTGAAGCAGAGAAACATTTTGCGGAGCCAGACACTCACCATAGAACAGCTGAGACAACTGAACATGGTGCCGTAACAAGCGCACATCATGAAAAAACCGGGGTAGCACATGCGACGACTCCAGATGCTCATGCCGTAGCTTCATCAGAAGCCCACCATGAAAAGGCAGAAGCGAAGAGACATGTTTCAGCATCAACCGTACACCACGAAGAACCAAAAGCACATGCCGAAAAGACAGGCCTCATAGACATAGGCAAAGGGTTTTTTGTTAAAAACATTAAATTTGAATCATTTGGTTCGTCTTCCCAGATAAGAGGTAAAATAGTGAATAAATCTGACAGGGACTATGGAATGACTGACTTTAAAGCTCAGACTTATGATAAAGAAAATATCATTATAGGAAGCCAGGGATTTTCCCTTTATGGTTTTAGTAAAGATTCAACTAAGTCTTTTGAGGAAATAATTGTTGGCGTCAGCCCCAAAGATATTAGTAAGTATTCAATTTATCCTACCCAGATGCCATTAGTCTCCGAAACAGGAGAGAGTACAATCAAAATCATAGAGAGAGAAGATGCGGTTGCTATAGCTGAAACAAAAGAGCCAGCACCAGATAACCTGGAAGATTTGATATTTGATGAGAAAGCTTCTCCAGAGACACCGGAAGGCTTTGAAGGTGTTGGCAATGGATTTTACGCTGGCAATGTTTCATTTAACGGCTTTGGATCCTCCTCTACCGTGGCAGGAAACATAAAGAACAATTCAGAAAATGACTTTTACAATGCGTCTTTTACTATAAAAGTATATAGCAAGACTTACGGCATGATTACAAGCCTTGATTTTTCAGTAAGAAGTATTAATAGAGGAGACACAAAAGCCTTTGAAGAGATTATTGCGGGCGTGCAACCCGTAGATATCGATAGATATGAAATAGCATTTAAAAGTTCTTATTGAGATACAGGAGGCTCTTCGGTAAGGGCAGAACCCCATTCTTCATGGGCGGTATCATGTGTTTCAGCTGGTACTTCGTGGGAAGTCGCTTCATGCCCCTGTTCCAT
This sequence comes from Candidatus Scalindua sp., assembly GCA_018670825.1. Classification (GTDB taxonomy): domain Bacteria; phylum Planctomycetota; class Brocadiia; order Brocadiales; family Scalinduaceae; genus Scalindua. The sequence goes on from JABHIW010000175.1 coordinate 42,839, forward strand.
TAAAGAGGCACCGTGGTCTTCTTGGTGAGGAGCAGTATCATGTTCTCCCTTCTCTTCGTGGGGTACAGTATCGTGATCTATTAAAGGATCTTCATGCTTTTCATGTTCCCCACCATTACCGTGACAGGAAACATAAAGAACAATTCAGAAAATGACTTTTACAATGCGTCTTTTATTATAAAAGTATATGGCAAGACTTACGGCATGATTACAAGCCTTGATTTCTCAGTAAGATAGTATTAATAGAGGAGACACAAAAGCCTTTGAAGAGATTATTGCGGGCGTGCAACCCGTATATCGATAAGATATGAAATAGCATTTAAAAGTTCTTATTGAGAGACAGGAAACTCTTCGGTAAGGGCAGAACCCCATTCTTCATGAGCGGTATCATGTGTTTCAGCTGGCACTTCGTGAGAAGTCGCTTCATGCCCCTGTTCCATTAAAGAGGCACCGTGGTCTTCTTGGTAAGGAGCAGTATCATGTTCTTCCTTCTCTTCATGGGGCACAGTGTCGTGATCCATTAAAGGATCTTCATGCTTTTCATGTTCCCCACCATGACCTCCTCCATGTCCTCCTCCATGTCCCCCATGATCTCTCAGCACCTCAGGTAAGTCATCCGACAGTTTAAGAAATCCCGGAGAATCTTCAAGTTCTAGTATGATAGGCAAGTCTCTATCCACCCCTGCCCCTAACTTTTTTATCATTTCATCTACATCCAGGAGATCCATGTCCTGCGTAGATACTACTATATCAGCCAGATTTATATTCCTGGCAGCTTCAAGCGCTACGATTAAATCTCCTCCTAAACCCGTCATCGCTAATCTTCGCAACCTTTCGCCCTCCGCCTTTGCCCTGTCAACCAGTAGTTCGCCTGCCGCATGTTTTACATGCATGTAGTGATCCCCTTCCGCCTTCTTTTCTACCATGAACTTATTCGCACTGGAAACAACCCTCGTAACTTTGGTATCCATTTCTGCTTTCAAGGACACTATTTTACCATCCTTATCTGATTGTATCTTCTGTGCAAGTGCCTCTGTGGAGGCATCGATTGTCTGGGTAATACCTCTTTTGCCAACGGCTTTCTCTTTTGCAACATTCAACAGCTCATCTAACTCCGCAAGCTTAACATTTTTAATTTTTCTTTCTAACTGCGTGTCAAACCTCATGTCAAGTATAAGCCAGTCGATAATACGAACGTGACGTGATTTAACCTGACTTTCAAGCAATATTTTAGCTTCTGCAGCCCGTTTGCGTTTCTCATCAGGGTTATAAAGATCCTTTTCTGTCATCTTTCCCAAAACGCTTCTGGCAACATCTTTTGTTTCACTGTCTACAAACATCTTGTACCTGTTACCCGGTCCTATTTCCTGACGAATCTTGTTCGCTTTACCTGCCATTATTTGATATTTCACTATGATATCAACGGAAACTTCATAGTCATCTGCTGTTCTTATGCGTATTTCCTTTGATTCTATCTTGCCTTCTGCATTACGTGCTTCCCGTGTCAAAGAAAGTGTCTGTACCGTACCGTCAAATAAATCCCATGTTTCAATTTGCCTTATAAATCTATGCCAGCCTGGTTTATAGTCTTTTTGTATAACACCTCTTTTAAACCCCCATATTGCAGTTTTAACCCCTATCTGATCAATCTCAACTCTGATTATCATAAACCTGACACCAACAACAATAACTATGATAGCGATTACAATGCTTATGGGTATGAAATATTTAGCAAAAAATTTGGCCAACAATTTTAACATTAATTCATTCTCCTGATACTATTCTATTCTAATATAACCCAGGTACAGGCATGATATAAAAACTACTCAAATTAGTCCTCTGATATTTAGTGCCCTGAATCTCCTGCCGCCGCTGGATGTCCTGATGATTCACCATGTCCAGACGATTCACCATGTACTGAAGGTGCCGTATGTCCTCCTCCATGAGAGGATTCTTCTTCCTTCATCTTCGCGGGTTGTGACGCCTCTCCCGCTTCCTTAAACAGTCTTTCCCTTATTCTCAATTGAGGTATTTCCTCTGACGCTTTTAAAACCGGTGTTCCTATTATCTTAGCATTACGCAATCTCTTTGCATATTCCATTTTGACAAGATTGCGGCCACCTGCACCCTCAAGCGCTTTTTTAAGAGCAAAGATACCTTCCGCCTCAGCCTTCCTTACCGCAAGTATTGATGCTGCTTCTTTTTCCAGTCTATCGTAATCGGCATCGGCATCCAGCACCGCCTTAATAAGATATGCCTTCCCTGCATCCTTTATTTTATCGGATTCTGCTTTTGCATCTATCTCCATCCGATGAAGTGTTCCCATGAACCTGGATATTGCCACATCCAGTTTCTTCGTTTCTTCAGTTACTACCCTGTCCTGATTTTTTCTGGCGGCTGATGCCCTCTGCACCTGTTCCTCAACCTCTTTGTCAGCAAGCCTTCTTTCGTGTATCTTCTCCGCATATTCCCGGTAATAACGATAATCAATAAAATTCAAGGAGGTTACAAATATTCCATGTGGGTTCAGCAAACTATTCAGCTCATCAGTTGAGGCCCGTATCTTTTCCTCCCTTTTAACGGAGTCAGGAAATTCACTGATAGACAAGTCTCCAAACTCATATCTGCAAATGGTCCTTGCATAGTCCCATATCCACTTTTCTTTAAATTCTTCACCTATACCGGTGTCCTGTACAACCTTACCTGCTATCTTTGAAATTAATTTATATTGTATGATCAAATCTATACTTACGTCACCACCATCACGTGTCTTAAGTATGATAGGATTTCCCTGTGGGAAATCCGCAGAAATATTCGATGAAGCCATGGGCGCTTCCTGCTCTCTTTTATCAAGAATGTAAAGGTCCTGAATGAAAGGATAGTAAACTACAGCACCAGCACGGTCTATGGTTGTTATGTGACCGGTAATGTTATTGATAATCACGGCAACTTCGTCCGCTTGTATCTCCTTCCATGTCAACCTTCTACCACCTACAATGAGTAAGACGACCAAGGCTATGGGTACAATGACAAAAAATACCATTTTCTTAGAAACAAGTGGCGTCTTCTTAACACCTTTTGGGTTAAAGCTTTTTTCCATTTCGAATCTCTATAATTTAAAAAATTTATACTTAATTAGTTTGTCTTAACATATACGCTAGCGACCTGCATAGGGGGGAATAGTTATACCAAGAACCTTAATCGCAAATTTTTTATTCTCCAGTCCAAATTGCACCTTTCCTCTTCCCGTAATAAGGGCGATAATCGTAAAGAGAGGCAACACAACAGGAAGTAATATAAAAAGAATACATAAAGATAACAACGTTATTGGTAAAACGATGGAAATCAAAGGAAAAGCTATCAGCACAACAATCGTTATTACTGACAAGCCAAATACGATAACAGGCGGTAGAAGAAATATTGAAAACAGAACCGTTAAAAACTTCTTAAAACGGCTTTCAATTCTACTGCCAAAAATGAAAACTCCGGAAGATGGGGCTTCTTCTACAGGAAGAGCTTCTCCTGTTCCAACACCAACCTTTTCGTCCTCTTTCGCAGGAAGAACCTCCTCCTCAGTTGTACTAACTGCTTTTTCTTCTTCCGTAGATGGGGCCTCTTCGGCTACAGCACTAACCGTTTCTTCTCCCTCAGAAGAGGGGGACTCCTCGGTTACGGCGTCAACCGCTTCTTCTTTTGAAGAAGGGGTTTCTTCCGATGCTTTAGCTATCTTTTGTTTCTTTTTTCTCTTCCACATTTATGATAATCTTATATGTATTTAAGATAAGTATCTTATCTTGACATTAGGAATATTAACCGATATTATCTATTTAGTCGTCAATGAATTAGGCAGAATTTAGCAGTTAATTCTATGTAAAAAAAACTTAAAGTCAAGCGAAATTTACAAGTTATGGAAACACAATATTACCCGACATTCAGCGAATTCAGGGAACTTTCAAAGAAAGGGAATGTAATACCCGTATACCGTCAACTGTTTGCGGATACTCTGACTCCCGTAACTGCATTTCAGAAGGTTTCAGATACAGATTACGCATTTCTCCTGGAGAGCGCAGACGGTGGCGCAAAAATAGCGAGATATTCACTTATAGGCAGTAATCCCTTTTCAGGATTCAAATGTAAAGGCCACAACGTAGAGATCTTTAACGACAAAGAAATTACGCGTTTGGAAACCACAGATCCCATCAAAGTGCTGGAACAACAGATTAGTAAATTCTCTCCCGTACGCGTAAATGGCTTACCGGACTTTTTTGGCGGGGCAGTTGGATACACATCCTATGATTCTGTGCGCTATGTCGAAACGCTGCCGGATTCAACAGTCGATGACTTAAATCTGCCGGATATGTACTTTATGTTCTATGATGAAACAATTGTATTTGACCACTTAAACAAAACGATAAAAGTTGTTTGCGCAGCCCATATAGACGAAAGAGATATTCAAGATATCTATGAAGATGCAGTTAATAAGATAGATAATGTTACTAATAAGCTCCGCACCCCTGTAATGACGTTGAGTGATGATATTACCGAAAAAGGAGAGCTAAGCCTGAAGTTCTCATCGAATTTCAAGAAATCTGACTTTCTACAGGCAGTCGAAACCTGTAAAGAATACATTCGTGCCGGAGACGTAATACAGACGGTTCTTTCGCAACGCCTGCAAACAGAGATAAACGCTAAGCCTATTAATATTTACCGCACACTAAGGGTAATCAACCCCTCTCCGTATATGTTCTATATAAAAATGAAGGATTTGGAGCTGATAGGCTCCTCTCCCGAAGTTATGGTAAAAGTGAACGACGAAAACATTAACGTAAGGCCAATAGCAGGAACAAGAA
>JABHIW010000047.1 GCA_018670825.1 Candidatus Scalindua sp.
AGTACAGCCAGGTATTACCTTCCTTGCATTCCATAACAGAGATGCATTGACAAATCTCCTGACTAACGACAAACTCGATCCGGTATGTAAGATCCCTGAGTACAAGTCGTGTGCAGTTAAGATTGAAAAATTAAACGGACATAAATAAGAATAACCGTTTTTGATAAAATATAACCCATCGTTTTATCTGTAAAAAGATAGAACGATGGGTTTTTTATTGCCTGACAATACCGTTGGCAGGCGCGTATGGAAACGCGCCCTACATGATGCCAATATTCTTTGTAGGTCGGGTTTCTATACCCGACGTAATCCTTACAAATCTTTTTTCAATTCAATTGCTTCCTTTAGATAGCAAACAGTAATACAAAAAAATCCCCTTGAACTATTAGGCGTGAGTAGGTTATAACGCCTATTGTAAGTTTACAAATAAAAAGTTGTTACCGCTCGATAAGGACAGGTTATGTTTTATTTTTTTGATTTACAGACATTTGTCAGGATATTGGAAATATACGGCAGCCGTATATTTCCAATATCATAGTCGCTGTATATTTAACTGTTACATGCTTAGAATTGGAGCAATATGCGAGATTTGATTGAACAGTTAGTGCAAGAAGAAAGAGAAGGTGAATGGTGGGATTTCAAATTAAAGCACCATAAGAATCTTCCTGATCTTCTACATGATGTTCTATGCATGGCAAATATTCTGTACAAAGGTGATCGCTATATCATTTTTGGTGTTAATGATGACTATGAGATGGTAGGGATTAATGCTGATGACAAAAGAAATACTCAAGCTGATATCTTAGATTACTTTAGAAAAATGAGGTTTGCTAATTACAACATACCAAGTATGGAATTAAGCTCACATATATTTGATGATATAGAAATCGATCTATTAACAATTAGAGATTCAAAGAATAAACTTATTTCATTACCGAAGATGTAAAAAATGGTAAATCTACTGTTAGATCAGGTGTTATCTATTCTAGATTAGGTGACACAAATACACCTAAAGACCGCTGTGCCAACCCTTATGAAATTGAGGCTATGTGGCGAGAACGTTTCGGGCTTAATGACAAAGCGTCTGACCGTTTTAAGAAGGTTTTACTAGATTTCAATAATTGGCAATATGATGGAATTGATTCAGCGTTCTACGATATTGATCCTGATTTCACGATTGAGATAGGAGACTCTGAGAGTGATGGAGGAAAGTTTTGGTGGGAGGAAGGCTTAACTGAAAAAACGACAAAATATTATTACCACTTAAAATACAAAAAAGTTGAGCTACATAAAGTTCCAGTTGTAAGATTTAGAAGTGAAAATTTATGCATACCTTTCCCTAATATCGAATATATTACTTATCCAGAAAAAAAGGACGGCTGTACAACAAACATCTATTTCGATCTCTTCTATTTTCAAAAGAATACGATTGAATATAGCCTGTTTAAACACATCAGAGCATTGGAAGTTGAATCGCCAACTAAGCGGAGTTTCTCAACTCCAATTGAAACTCAAATAAAGTCGCCAATAATAGAATTACCTTTTTTATTTATTGAAGACGATTTGCATCTGAAGGCTTTTAGCAATAAGTTGGTTAGTAACTTCGATAATTTCTTAGCTGAATTGAAAAGCTCTTCGAGTGTATCAAATATTGAAGATGCTGGTAGAAAGAGAGTGGCCTCTGAAAGACTTTTTTCAGAGTGGGCTTTTAAGGTTGCGCATGATAAATGCATGTAACAAGGGCGTACAATCTGACTCCGGCGTTATAAGATTACTATAACTTTCTTCATATCTTAAACAGGATTACATCAGAAGATTTTACACCTACAATAACATCGTCTCCTATCGCTAAATTCAAGGACTTCAATTCTTCTGTATCTATTAATGTCTTAAAAAACTGGTCTGCATGCAAAATAGTAACAGATGCCATGATAGAATCATGTTCTATTCCCACCACCTTGCCTGTTACCTGGACTCGCGTACTCAACCTTTTCCCTAAAAAAACCTCTTCCGGTGTTCCCCGCTTAACTTCTTTACCTGATTCTAGTACAATTACGTGATTTGCCAGTTTGTAGACTTCCGATACATCGTGAGTAACGTACATAGTTGTTACATTAAACTGTGTGATAATATTTTTAACATCATCCTGCAGTTGAATACGTGTCTGCCAATCCAGTGCAGAAAAAGGTTCATCAAGGAGCAGAATATCAGGCTTCCTGGCGATGGCCCTGATCAGGGAGACTCTCTGCTTCTGCCCACCAGATAATTGTGCAGGGTAGTGTCGTTCGTAACCAGAAAGACCTACAATGTCGATGAGATCCTTTATCTCCTTCATTCTCCACTTCTCTTTAACCCCGTACGCCACATTCTTTTCTACCGTCATGTGAGGGAACAATGCGTAATCCTGGAAAACAAATCCAACAGAACGTTGCTGAGGGTGAAGGTTAATTCCCTTTGCCCTATCAAACCATGTCTCATTTCCATTGGAGATAAACCCATCTTCAGCCATTTCAAGCCCGCAAATCAGGCGCAATATACTCGATTTACCAGCGCCAGACGGCCCAAACAACGCAGTTATTTTTCCACGAGGAATGTCAAAAGAGACATCCAGCACAAAGCTATTCCAGGTTTTTTTCAGGTTGATGCTTAGCAATAATAGTCTCCGGATAAAGTGACTAAAGTGTGAAGTGAACTAAAGTGACTAAAGTTATGAAAAAAAAGAGAATCATTAATTTTTGTATAATACATATTCATTTTTTACAAATTTAGCACACTCCCCGTCCGATCGGCTTGCCGGGCGGGCAAACATCCTGCCCGAACTGATTGGCAGTTAAGTAGACACTTTTAACTTCTCCTGATCACATGGTGCGAGTAAATCTCCTGTTAGTGAAGTACACTAGCGCCAAGATGATAAATGAAAATGACAACAAAATGGCCGCGTACATATTGGCAGTACCGTAATTCAAAGATTGCACCTCATCATAGATAGCCACAGAAGCAACCCTGGTAATGCCAGGAATGTTTCCTCCAATCATCAGTATCACTCCAAACTCTCCAAGGGTGTGTGCGAACGAAAGCACACAGCCGGTAATAATACCGTGGCGTGATAGTGGGAGAATAACTCTAAAAAAAGTGTATATGTTTGATCTGCCCAGTGACCAGGACGCTTCCAATAGTTTCTTGTCTACTGATGAAAAAGCGGTTTGAATGGGTTGTACAGCAAAGGGAAGGCTATATAGAAATGACCCTAAAACCAGACCCTGAAAGGAAAAGGCAAGTGGCTTGTTGAAAATGCTCTCATACCACTGCCCAACAAAACTGTTTGCCCCAATGACTATAAGCAGGTAAAAACCCAGTACCGTAGGTGGAAGAACAAGTGGGAGTGCAACCACAGATTCCACTAGGAATTTCCATCGAAATTTGGTAAAAACAAGCCAGTAAGCAAAGGGTACACCCAAAACAAGAAGTAACAGAGTGGTGACACTTGAAAGTTTCAGACTTAGGAGAAGTGGTGCGGCAAAGTTCATGACCCGTTTTCTCCGGTACCGGGAATGACAAAACCGTATTGGGAAAGTATATTACCACCCTTTTCCCCGTGGATAAAATCCAGGAATTTCCTGATACTTTTCTTTTCTTTCCCTTTTTTTAAAACAACATAAACCTGTTCGATATCGCTATGTGACTCATCGGGAATGTCCCAGTACCGTCCTTCATGTAACATCTTTGGTGAGATTGCCAGAGAGAGGGCAACAATTCCCGCGTCAGCAGCTCCCGTATGAACAAATTGTGCTGTCTGTGATATGTTTTCACCATATATCAGTTTTTCTTTGACGTCTTCCCAGAGACCGTAATAACGAAGTGATTCCTCTGCAGCACGACCATATGGTGCATGCCGAGGATTTGCAATGGCGAGTTTCTTTACCGTAGGAAATGTAACGGCCTGAAACCCTTTATCAGGATCTGCGTTAGAGACTTTCGGAAACCAGAGTACTATCTTTCCCACAGCATAAACTTTTTGAGACTCTTTTACTGTGAAGCCCTCCTTCTCAAGCAGCTCCGGGTATGTAGTGTCCGCAGAAAAGAAGATATCAAAAGGCGCCCCCTGACTTATCTGCGCAAAAAAGTTGCCTGAAGAACCATATGACACCTTTGTCTGAATTGAAGGATTCTCTTCCTGGAAATCCTGACAGACCTCATGCATGGCAAATCTCAGATTCGATGCGGCAGCAATCAGAATATTGTCACCTGCCTGAACAGAAAGAGAAAAACCAAATATCAAGATGGTTACAATGAACAACCCGTATCCTGTATTTATTTTCATAATTTAATTATATAGAAATCCCAATTTTATTCACTTATGCCACAAGAAAATATACCGTTGTCATTCTGAGTGAAGCGAAGAATCTCTCGTTAGTAAGTCAATATATTTCGTGAGGTTAATGAGATTTTCATGAATAGATTCTTCAGTCGTTCCTCCTTCAGAATGACATGCTAGGGGCTAAGTCCACCCGTAGAGCACTAAATTAAGTATCTTTATAGAGTATTAACTCCGTTGATTTTACAATTGCCGTAACCTCATTACCCTCACTGATATCCATCTCTTTCAATGAAGTATTGGTAATAATTGCATGAAGCATCTCTTCCTGGGATTCTACGAACACCTTGGACACAACGTCTCCCTCAATAATCCGTTTTACTACTCCATTGACCCTGTTCCTTGCGCTGATCATACCAGAGAAGGATTTGGCAAGCATGACGTCCGTACCCTTGATGAGGACAGTAATAGAGTCACCTTCAGAAATGTGCATATCCTCACAGGACGCCGTTGTAATAACAACGCTAAGAGGAATAGACTTCCACAAGATCTGAACATTAGCATGTATATGCCCTTTAACCACCCTGGTAATCGTACCGCAAACCTTACTGGCCATTTATAATAATCCCGTAAATAATAAATTAATACAGCGTCATCCGGTTAGGTTTTTGCGCGTACTGTTTTTATACCCGATCTTTCGGAAAATACGTAGGGCGAGGCTTTAGACTTACGCTTAATGCACAAAAGCAAACCTAAAGGATTGCCCTACGTGTTACATATAAAAACCTAACCGGACACTGCTGAAATTAATACAAATTATCCTATTTCTGTTTAAACATAAGTTTAAACTCTTTTTCAACAATTAAACTCATTTTATTTACGTAATTATTATATGATGAAACAAGCTCCCGCGCCTCATGAGTTAATTTTGCTCCACCACCACCCTTTCCGCCGGTTGTGACATCTAATAGCTTCAGACCTAACGCCTTTTCTGTCGCCTTTATCTTTCCCCATGCTGCCCGATACGACATTCCCAACTCCTTTGCTGCCGCATTTAAAGAACCTAAACGATCCACAGCTTCCAGCAGCATCCTCCTCCCTTCGGCAAAGGCCATACTACCATCCTGTTCCATCCATATTTTGAATTTTACTTTCATAAAGCAGGAATCATTATATCTGCACTGACATAACGGTGTCAAATGAAAATGGCATGTCCAATAAAGCCAAAGAAGATTTACAAACATTTTGCGTGCTTGACATAAGTGCTCTTGTTATATAGAGTAACCAAGACATTTCCTGGTTTTACCGCTACAAATTAAAATCATCAAAATTCCTGAATATGGTAAAATAACAGGTGTTGATTAAAATCTTTTTGTTTCAAGAGTTATAAGGAGTTTTTAAAATCGCAGATAGACAACTTAATAGAGAATACGCAACTCTCCAGCAAAAGAACAGTGATCTTGAGAAATATGGATTATTATTTGATAATATTTCTGATCTGGTATACATCTGTGATACAGAAGGAAATGTGTTATTTCTAAATAGAGTTTTTGAAAAATTGTCCGGTCATAAACCGGAAGAGTTTATTGGTAAATCTTTTGCGCCTCTGTTTGACGAAGAAAATCTTAAAAAGGCAACGGAGCTATATACAAGGACATTGAAAGGTGAAAGCCTTAAACGAGAAGTATGCTTCAAAGATACAGGTGTATTGTGTGAATATAAAAATATACCATTACGGGATAATAAAGGAGAAATAATAGGCGTGCTTGGATCTGCACGTGATATTACTGAAAGCAAACATTTAGAGAATGAGCGAAAAAATCTCAACAAATCTCTGGAGCAAAAAGTGGCCAGGCGTACGAAAGAGTGGGCAAAAGCAAACGAAGCACTACAGATAAAAATAGTCCAACTTACAAAAGCTGAGGATTTATTGCAAAAGAGTAAGGAGCAAATACAATCCATCCTGGATAATTCTACCGCCATAATTTATCTTAAGGACATGAATGGCAAATACATACTCGTAAACCAACAATTTGAAACTCTATTTCACGTTAATCGTAATGAGATTATGGGCAAGACAGATATGGATATCTTCCCTGGAGAGATGGCTGGGGCACTACGGGCAAACGACCGGAGTGTAATCAAAGCAGGTATTCCGTTGGAGATGGAGGAAACTGTGCTTCAAGATGATGGTCCGAATACTTACATTTCCCTGAAATTTCCATTATTTGATTCAAGTGGGATTCCGGATAGGATATGTGGAATATCAACAAACATCACAAAGCGTAAACGCGCGGAAGAAAAACTGTTTTCCTATCAGAAACAGCTCAAGCATATTTCATCTGAGTTGTCATTAGCCGAGGAGCGTGAGCGTCGCCGTATCTCAGAGGATCTACATGATAGAATAGGGCAGGCCTTGACTGCCATAAAAATGAAGCTGGAAGAGCTGAAAGATCCCCATGTTGGCACTGATAGCGACCGTGTCTTGAATGAGACCGGAGAGCTTCTGGATAATGCGATTCAGGCAACACGGACATTGACGTTTGAAATAAGCCCACCTATCCTTTACGAGCTTGGTTTTGAACCTGCCATGGAATGGTTAATAGAACAATTCAGGGAGCGGCACAATATTCCAATAGACTATGATGGTAATGGTAATGGCAGGGTATTGAATGATGATGTCAGTTTCTTCCTCTTCAAGTCAGCACGCGAGTTGATGTTTAATGTCATCAAACATGCCAGGGCAGACAGGATAATAGTGTTAGTACGAAGAGAGAAGAATGGAATCAGAGTTAGCATTGAGGATGATGGTGTCGGATTTGATTTCTCCAAGATCAAATTTTCAGTAGACGATCTCAGCGGTTTCGGCCTTTTCAGTATACGTGAAAGAATGGAGCATTTCGGTGGAAATTTTGATGTTGAATCGAAACCAGGGCAGGGAACCTGTATCACGTTGGCAATGCCATTGGAACAACACAAAGGCGATAGAGTCGCAAAATGATAAAGGTGGTTATTACAAATGATCACAAAATCGTAAAAGAGCGTCTCCGTTCCCTGTTTGAAAAGTAGGAGCATAAACGTTAATGGGGGACGGTAGATTTTGCCTTTTCCATTCCATTTTTTCTCTTGCCAATTTTTGTATTTTTTGTAGAAAGTAAGCTACACATAGGTAGAATTATCAAAACTGCCGATATTCAACCTTGTTTTCTGTTTAAGGATATGAAGTTCTTTTAATTACACAATATCAAGGAGTGCTGAAAATAAAAACTGAAATCCAGAATCCACAATCAAAGACCGGAAATATCCTAATAGTGGATGATATGGAAGGTAACCTTATACTGTTGGACGCTTTACTAACAGAATTTGGGTACAGTGTCGTATCGGCAATTAACGGTAAAGATGCACTTGAAAAGCTCCATACCCAAAAATGCTATGATCTTATAATCTCTGACATTCTCATGCCCGTAATGGATGGGTTTATGCTTTGTAAAAGTGTGAAGAAGGATAAGAGGTTGAAAAATATTCCTTTTGTTTTTTATTCCGCTTCTTTTACTGATGAAAAAGATGAAGCACTTGCCTTAAAGTTGGGAGTAGTAAAATTTATTCGAAAACCCATTGAACCAGAGGAATTTTTGAAGATAGTACAAGGTTTAATGGCAGGTGTAGATAAAGATAAAACAAAGCTACAAGAGATAGTATTGGAAGATGACAGGGACACACTTGAGCTATACAATGAGCGTTTAGTAGATAAATTACAGACAAAGGTTTTCGCTCTTGAACATGAAATCAAGGAGCGTAAACATGTGGACGAAATTTTACAATTTACCAGGTTTGCCGTTGACAAAAGTTCTGATGCTACCTTTTGGATAGGAGTTAATGGAAACATATCTTATGTAAATCATGCAGCATGTCAATCACTGGGGTATACTTACGAAGAGCTTGTTTCTATGACGGTCCCTGACGTAGATCCTGACTTCCATACGCAATCATGGTCAACCCATTGGCAGCAGATGAAGGTGGACGGTTCGATGTCTTTTGAATCACGTCATAAGAGTAAGAACGGGCATGTATTTCCGGTGGAAGTTTCAGCAAGTTATCTTAAGTACAACGACAAAGAACATATATGTGCCTATGTCCGTAACATCGCCGAGCGTAAGCAAGCTGTAGAAGTTTTACATAAATCAGAAGAAAAGTATAGCAGGCTGATAGAAAACCTTCAGGACAATTATTTCCTCTATTCTCACGATACGGAAGGCGTATTCACGTATCTAAGCCCTGCGATTACCAACATTCTTGGCTATAATGCTGAAGAATTCCTTACACACTATTCTGAATACCTAACGGATAATCCAAGTAACAGCAAGGTGGCAAGACACACAGATTTGAGTATAAAGGGCTTTAAACAACCTCCTTACGAACTTGAAATATACCACAAGGACGGTTCCGTGCGTACTTTGTCTGTTCAAGAGGTTCCCGTCTTTGATAAAAGTCATAAAGTCATCTCGGTGGAAGGTATTGCTGAAGATATTACCAAACGCAAGAAAATTGAAAAGGACCTGAAAGAATCTGAAGCCACTTTCCGCTCTTTGATTGACGATGTGCTGGACAATTCTACTGTTGGAATCTTTATCCTGAATGCTAATTTCCAGATTATCTGGGTCAATAAAGCCTTGGAACAGTATTTTGGTCTGTGCCGAGAAGAGATTATAGGCAAGGATAAACGACAGACCATTCGTGAGAAACTTGTACACATCCTCGATGATCAGGAAACCTTTGTCGAGAGGGTATTCGCAACATACAGCAATAACACTTATATAGAGAGTTTCGAATGTCACGTACTTCCGGAAGGACAGAGGAAAGAACGCTGGCTGTTACACAATAGCATGCCGATTAAATCAGGGATTTACGTAGGCGGTCGTATTGAACACTATCATGATATCACCAATCGTAAACGTGCGGAAGAAAAGCTGGTTACCTATCAGGCACAGCTCAAGCATATTTCATCCGAGTTGTCATTAGCCGAGGAGCGTGAACGTCGCCGTATTTCAGAGGATCTGCATGATAGAATAGGTCAGGCCCTGACTGTCATAAAAATGAAGCTGGAAGAACTAAAAGCCCCTCAAGTTGATACTGATAGTGACCGTGTCTTGCGTGAAACCGAAGAACTTCTGAGTAATGCAATTCAGGAAACACGGGCATTAACTTTTGAAATAAGCCCACCTATTCTTTACGAGCTAGGTTTTGAGTCTGCCGTGGAGTGGTTAATAGAACAATTCAGGGAACGGCATAATATCCTGATAGATTATGAAGGTAATGGTGAAGGCAAGATACTTGACGATGATGTAAGTTCCTTTCTCTTCAAGTCAGTACGCGAATTGCTGTTTAATGTTATCAAACATGCCCGGGCAGACAGAATTAAGGTGTCAGTGCAAAGAGAGGGGAACAGTATCCAAATTAGTATTGAGGATGATGGTATCGGATTTGATTCATCAAAAGTTCAATTTTCAGTAAACGATCTCAGCGGTTTTGGCCTTTTCAGTATACGTGAGAGAATGGAGTACTTCGGTGGAAATTTCGATGTTGGATCGAAACACGGCCACGGTACCCATATCACGTTGGCAATGCCATTGGGACAGCAGAAAGGAGATAGAGGTGCAAAATAATAAGATGATAAAGGTGATTATTGCGGATGATCATATGATCATAAGAGACGGTCTCCGTTCCCTGCTTGAGAGGCAGCCGGATATGGAGGTAGTTGCCGAGGCAGAGAACGGAAGAATAGCATTAAAGTACGTAAAAGAACTATCACCTGATGTTGTTATTATGGATATAGGTATGCGGGAATTAAACGGTATAGATGCTACCCGTCAGATCACAGAGATGTCACCTGGAGTAAAGGTGTTGGCTTTATCGATGTATTCGGATAAGCGGTTTATAAAAGGAATGTTGAAAGCAGGTGCCTCGGGCTACATGTTGAAGGATAGTGCTTTCAAAGAACTGATAGTTGCGATTCGTGTGATTATCGGGGACAAAATTTATATTAGCCCCGATGTGGCTAGTACTGTTACGGAAGACTATCTGAAACAATCACCAGATAGAGATAGTTCGATTCGTTCGCTCTTGACGTCAAGGGAAGTTGAAGTGCTTCAACTTCTGGCGGAGGGTAAGTCTGCAAAGCAGATAGCCTCAAGTCTCCTTTTAAGTATAAAGACCATTGAGTCTCATCGTAATAGAGTTATGAAAAAAATTGATGTAAACAATATCGCAGACCTTACCAGATATGCCATACGTGAAGGAATAATCTCCCTCTAAAAGTGGTTAATTAGCCACATCTATGCCATCATTCCATCAGTTTTAATTCCCAATTGATTCAGGTATTTCGAAGTACATATTCAGGTATTCCCTGATTGCGCATTATAAAGAAATTATCTATTATTAGGGTTATTACCGTAGACGCTATTTTGCACAGTAAATATGTGTATTATAGTTTTTGGGTCTCTCGATTAGATAATGATTAGACCGTATATTAATTTAATTTTCTAAGGCCCAAGGTACTCGGCAGATTTAATGTACATATTCCTAAAATTGATCAGTAGTGTCCGGTTAGGTTTTTGCGAGTACAGTTCTTTAATATCCAAATTGTTGGTAGAGACGTAGGGCGAGGCGTTAGCCTTGCCATTTATGTACGAAAGCAAACCTAAAGGATTGCCCTACGTGTTACTCGCAAAAACCAAACCGGATGATGCTGGAAATTGATGAGAATCATGGAGAATTTATTAATATTATCATCTAAGTTAGCACGTTTATTGTTTGTCGAAGAAAGAGGAGAATAAAAATGAGCAAAAAAATAATGATTGTTGAAGATGACCAATCTTTCCACGACCTTTATACAGAGTTGTTAGAGGATACGGATTACAAAATCATCTGTACTTATGATGGAGATGAGGCGATGGAAAAATTAGAAGAAGAGAAGCCGGATTTAATTATCCTTGATATGTTATTAGATCTGATGGCCGGTGATACTTTTTTCCGTCTTATAAGAAACATACCTGAGTACGTTGATATACCAATCATTGTAGTCAGCGGCTATCCGGAACAAGCTTATGTAATCCTTAAGGACATGGATAAAAGCCTTACATTTCTTAACAAAACAGAAGTCAGTGAAAGATTAATTGAAGAAATAGATAGCAGGATTGGATAAGAAGGTATTATTTAACATGATGTGGCCAGAGGCAGAAACATATAATTTAAGATTGGGAGACAAAATAAGACGATGATTCCGAGCAAGAAAACTATTAAATTTCAGCTGATAGTTGTTTCGTCAATTCTATTTTGTATCTTGATTGTACTGGTAGGAAAATCGATAAAAAAGTCTCTTGAATCGAGAACGCTTTCAGATGAATATACAATTAAGAATAAGATTATAGGACATCTTAATACTGCGGCGGAATGGCATGCTATTGAACGTGGGTATGGGGCTACCATTCTTGGAAGTGGTAAAGGTGATTCATCACCTCTCTTCTCAAATTTCCTTGAAATGAGAAAGAAAGGGGATACAGAAGCCTTTCAAGCAGAAAAGCTTATAAAAAAAATGATAAAGTTAGAGGATAATAAGATACTCAAAAAGGAATTATATATATGGACTGAAGGATATCAGCGGCTATTATCTGCTCGCCCAAAGATTGCAGGCAATAGCATCTCCAGAGAAGAGTGGCTTAATGTTACTACCATCAATGTTAATAATGAATTTGATCTG
The DNA here is from genome assembly GCA_018670825.1 of Candidatus Scalindua sp. GTDB lineage: Bacteria > Planctomycetota > Brocadiia > Brocadiales > Scalinduaceae > Scalindua. The sequence continues at coordinate 12,072 of JABHIW010000047.1, forward strand.
CGCAATGTTGCCTTCACATCAGAAAAGATGGACGAAAGGATAATCTATATGAGTAATATTCTTGGTCCTAATATTGCTAAGTTGTGTGAATTCGTCGGATTGGAACGTGCTCTTATTGGTAATACTATTGCAGCAGGAAAACCTATTTCCCGTGAAATTTATGAAGAAATCCAACGTTACCATGCAATAATAGAACATCCCCTTGATCAAATACTATTGTTAAAAGATCTAGTATCCACTTCAGATCAAATGAAACAGGCTTTATTGGGATTTGAGGAAGAGTTCCTGCAATCATTTCAACTTTTAAGGGGAAATATTTTTAACGCAAGCAGAAAAAAGGAAAATGAAATAGCTATCTCCTCTACTCAAATTACAAAGATAAAGATGGATGTAAGTAATTATTTTTCCGGAATATCCAAAGATCTATTAAGCGTAAGCAAGCATATCAATGTATCCGAATTGGCTAAATGTGTGAATTCAGGAAACAATACTCAAATATCTGAACAACAAAATGTTGTCACGAAACTGTTTGAATTTTTCTCTCAAGTACATAAAACCTATAACCAGATTCAGTTTATAGACAGGTTCGGACATGAGCGTGTACATGTTGACTTTAGTGGCAACACCACCCATATAACCCCTCTCTCGCAATTAAAGGACAGAAGCAAAAAACATTATTTCAAGAAAACTATAAATATGGCTCAGGGAAGTGTGTACATATCTCCAATTGAACTTAACATTGAGAACGAAAGATCTAAAATTCCTTATAATCATATTATTCATTTTGCAACGCCTATGTTCGTGGATGGAAAGCAAGCCGGCGTTGTCGTTTTTAAAGTAATTACATATGCAGATAATCCGTTTCTTTCGCACAAAGTAATAGATGATAGAACAAAAGGAAACTACATTCTAACCGATAAAAATGGGTTTTATCTCCATCATCCGGATAACACGAAAGAGTGGGGAATAGTAAAGCCACTCAACAAGTCACACCAGAATATAAGACAGGATTACCCGGACGTTGCAGAACAAATTTTATCAGGTAATAAAGGAGTTTTACATTTAGTTTCCGGAGATGCAATTATTTATGAACCGTTTTTCCCTGCAGTTAAGACTGATACCGATAAATACTGGATAATTATGAAACAAGTTAAATGTGTAGATTATCCGGTAAGCGCGTCAGCCTGGTTTGCTGCAGCAACAAAGGCAATTAATACGGGATTTGCTATCTCGAAGATTGCCGATGTAGAGACAAAAGCTTATATATCAAAGATGGGATTAAATGCAAAAAGAAGTTTACAGATCAACTTATTTATTTTTGCATTTGTTCTTCTTGTTTTTCTTCTTTTTATTCGATGGTCAAGGACGCGTATCCTGAATCCTATTCAGAAGTTAACACGGATTACACAAAAAATCGCGGAAGGTGATTACTCGCTAAAGGCAGAAGTAGAATCAGGAGATGAAATAGGCCTCCTTACCTCCAACTTTAACAAAATGGCGGAGGGGCTTACAAATGAAATTGCTGATCGAAAGTACGCAGAGAAGTTACTCAGAAAATCTGAAGAAAATTATCGGCAACTTATAGAGGCCGCACAGGATGCTATTATCAGTACTGATGAAAAAGGGGTGATTTCCGTCTGGAATAAATTAGCAGAAAAAATCTTTGGATATTCAAAAAGTGAAATTATAGGACAATCAATTACAACCATAATTTCAGAAAAATATAAAATACCGTACCATGAGGGTTTGAATCAATTTGTAAAGTCTGATAAAACAAAAATCATTGATGAGCCAATGGAGGTTTCAGGAATGACGAAAGCAGGGCTTGAGATTCCAATTGAATTATCTATATCCTCCTATAAGACAGAAGATGAACAACTAGCCTTTATAGGGATTGCCAGAGATTTGACTGAACGTAAAAGGATCGAGGAGACACTCCTGCGGTCAGAAAAAATGAAATCAATGGGCCTGATAACCTCAGGTGTCGCTCATGAATTTAATAATATTCTTGCAATCGTTAAAGGCTTTGCACTACAGATAAAGAAAAAATGTAAAGATGATAAGAAATTAGAGAAAAGAGTTGATACTATTATTAAAGCATCTCTTGATGGTGCTGAAATCGTACGCAGGATGCGAGAGTATACTAATATAGAAATAGATAACACTAATTTTGTCCCGACAGATATAAGGAATTTGATTAAACAGGTGATTGAATTTACCATGCCAAGATGGCAAAATATTGCCCATGCTAATGGAATACATTACAAAATAAATGCGGATGATTTCAAGGACGTATTATGTGTAATGGGAAACCAATCAGAATTGAGAGAAATAATGATAAATATTGTAAATAATGCCCTGGATTCAATGCCTGATGGCGGTACTCTCTCCTATCGTACATGGAGGGAAGAGAATATAGTATTTGTCAGTATCTCTGACACTGGCGTGGGTATGAAAAAGGATGTACAAAAAAATATTTTTGACCCGTTCTTTACCACTAAGGTTGGAACAGGGACCGGATTGGGCATGAGCATGGCTTACGGCATAATTACCAGACATGATGGCAGGATCGATGTAGAAAGTGAGGTAGGTAGCGGTAGCACATTTACTATTAGTCTTCCAATGTCAGGGAAAACTGTCAAACCAGATCTAGCTTTCGAATCTGAAGTGGAAATAAAAGCAGAAGGGTTACGCATCTTGATAGTAGATGATGAGCAGAACATCTGCAATCTTTTAAGTGAGTATTTCTTAGAAGACGGACACAATGTTAAGAGTGCTAACAGTGGTGTCATAGCCATCAAACTATTAGAAACCGAACATTTTGATCTTGTTCTGACTGACCTGGTTATGCCGGAGGTATCGGGGTATGATATTATAAAAGCGGTAAGAACACTAGAAAAGAAGCCAAAGGTGGGAATCATCACAGGGTGGGGAAATTCTCCCAGAACTGAAAAAGAAGAGGCATTGAAAGCAGACTTTATAATTCAAAAACCTGTTAATTTTTCTGAATTAACACTTTATATAAATAATATTTTCAGTAAATATTCATCTTATGACATAGGAATTGTAGAACTTGACATTCAGCATGCTAACATGGATTTACTGCTTTCGAAACTCTCAGAAGAGAACTTAAGTCAGGTTGCAAAGGAGGAAAGTTTTGAACTCTTTAGAAAGGCAGCTTCCAGCCATTTTGATTTCGAAGAGAAATGGGCACAAACAAATAACAGAAATTTTGATTCAGACCACTCAAGAGCACATAACGAAGTTCTGGATCTTCTAAACAAAATGAGTACTCAATACAACGACAAACAATTAAACATGAACACTATTAGCCTTACTATTAAAAAGGAGTTATTAAACCATGTACGGAATCATGACATCAGGCTGAATGCATAGTCTAGCGACCGTAATGTATTCCTTCCCTCGTTTTAGTATAATACGTAAAGAATAACACTTCGACAGAGTTTACTCTTAGCGTATGAATGTGATCAGTGGGACGTCATCTATGAGCACCGACCCGACACTTTCGGGTGAGGAGACGAAGGATTGCCTTTAACTTGATTTCTATTAATAAGCAGGCAATCATCCATTTTTAAGTCATCATAAGAACCCTCTTCATTTGAAAAAATATTTGACAACCAAAATAAAGTTTGCTAACTTCAGTTGTTGTATATTCCATAATTACTTTTGATAATGTCATGTATTTTTTTAGATCAAAACAGAAATTAAAAAAGCTATCTATAGTTTTTTTAGTACCTTATATAGTTCTCTGCATTACGGCAGGTGGGTTTCACGCATTCGACGAGTCCGCATTTCATGGACATAGCGTTGAAAAAGGCCATTCAGAGAATACTGCTTCGAATGCTGGTACGGTTGATAATAACACCCCCATTTTCTGTTACAACGATCATAATGAAGACGATTGTATTATCTGTAAATGGCTCAAGCATGCACCTAAGAGAGTCCAGTTGTCTCTGGACGTTTCATCCTTTATACCGGACACATCCGGGTTATATATAAACAAACATCAAACATATTATTTCCTCAATAACGGGAAATACCACTCACGCGCACCACCATTATTCCTTTCATAATTCAATCCATTTAAAAACAAAGAATTATTAACATTCAACTTCAGTTAGGTTCATAATGGGAACATTCCCAGTTTGTGTAAATTTTGAAGGTGGATATGGCATGCAGTCTTCCTGAAAATAACAGGTAGGACGCAATTCCACGTTTACACTTTTTTATGAAATACAACTGATCAAAAAATCATTATTGAGTACGGAGGGTCAATATGCGCAGAAAAATATTTATATACCTATGCTGTATGTCTTTGTTTCTCTTTCTGCCGGACATTGTTCTGGCAAATCAGGATATTTTAAGCCAGGAAGTCCAGGAGATGAAAACCTTGATTATGGAAATGAAAAATGACTACGAGGCAAGGATTAATGAAATGCAGGATAAGATTGCAAAGCTGAGTGAACAGAAAGCCATAGAGGAAGAAAATGCTGAACTGGAAAATGAACTGGAATTACTATTTAGCGATAAGGATGAACAGGTTGATTTTGATGATCAACAGGCGTTATCTTCTTTGCCAAGCTTACAGGCTACACCCGGAGGTTTTACAGGAGGGCAGATGTTCCAGAACCTCATGATGAACATAAGCGCCATTGGTGATTCTGTAGCAAATGTTACCTGGCCGGAAAAGAGTATTGAAGAAGGACGGGGAGACGGCACATTTACCGAAAATGAATTTGCTGACAGGATCAGTCTGAGAGAGATGGAGCTTGGCTTGCAGGGCGTACTTGATCCTTTTGCACGGGCAGATTTCTATCTTACCTCTGAAGACGGCGGTAGTATATCTATAGAAGAAGGGTTTGTAACATGGCTCTATCTTCCGTTTGGATTACAGGCAAAAACCGGTATATTCAGGACCAGTTTTGGAAGGATGAACAAGACCCACAGACCCGAAATATCACAGATAGACTATCCCAGTCCCATAAAGAATTTTCTGGGAACGGAGGGTCAAAAGGAGCCCGGAATCTCTATAAACGGATTGATACCGAATCCATGGGATGTTTACTCTGAATTTACCGCAGAGATCCTTACACCATCAAGTAATCGGGATGGAGTAGAAGGTGTAAGTGGAAGAGACCAGATATATCTGGCACACTTGAAGAATTTCTTCCCAATTACTAACAACTCCACTATTGAACTGGGTTTCAGTTTTCAGACACGCGATATCAGTGACAATGATAATAATACCGTAACACAGAGAAATTTCAGGCACACAATGGAAGGCATCGATCTGACATATGTCTGGAGACCAGCTGGACAGAGGCTCTACAGGTCATTTACCTGGCAGACAGAAGCCTTTGCAAGTCAGCGAGAAGTTGGCAGTTTTGATGGCAACGGGATTACGGAAGACATCAAAGACATTAACAGTCTCGGTTTCTATACATTTGCTGAATGTCAGCTCACGCGCAGACTGTTTGCTGGAGTGCGATTTGACTACTCACAGTTTCCAACAAATGATAAGGACAGTGAGTGGGCAATTACTCCTTATATGACCTTCTGGCAGAGCGAATTTACACGTCTCAGACTTGAGTATAGCCATAAGGAGAGAAATTCTGTTACTACACCTGTAGAAGAAGGAGATAATTCACTCACATTGCAAGCAACGTTTTCACTGGGTTCGCACAGACCTCACCCATTCTAATTGTTTTTACGGAGAAGAAAAATGTTAAAAGGCAAAATATCAAAATCAATAACTATACTAAGTTTTTCAATCTTCATTTTTATTGCCATTTTTAATTCTGGCAATGCGCACGCAAAAAAATTGAAGATAATAACAACGTCAACAGACTTAAAATCCATTGCGGAGTATATTGGCGGGAACAAAGTTAATGTAGAGAGTCTTACAAAGGGGTATGCAAATCCTCACGAAGTTGATGCAAAACCAAGCTTCATGGTAAAACTCCGCAAAGCCGACGTTTTTATAAGGATTGGTCTGGACCTGGAACAGTGGGCACAACTGTTAATAGACGGCGCCAGAAATTCAAAGATACGCTTTGGTTCACCCGGACATATTATTGCTTCTGTAGGTGTAGATCTACAAGGCCTGGCTGTGCGTGGAGGGGCGATGATTGACCGGTCTCTGGGAGATGTACATATCTATGGAAATCCCCACTTCTGGTTGGACCCTCTCAACGGTAAAATAATAGCCCAAAACATCCTTGAAGGGTTGAAGAGAAATTCACCGGAAAATGCCGGATATTTTGAAGGTAACAAAAAGCGTTTTGACAGGGAGATTGACACGCGCCTTATCAAGTGGATGGAAAAAATGAAACCCTATTCAGGGACAAACGTGATCGCCTATCACCGGTCATGGCCAAACTTTTCAAAAAGGTTCGGGATTAATGTGGTGGGCTATGTAGAACTGAGACCGGGAATAGCACCTTCTCCTGCCCACATTGCGACCCTTATAAAAAGGATGATTTCTGAAGATATAAGAGTATTAATTAGAGAGCCGTGCTACGAGAGCAAGATCCCAAAATTTATATCATCAAAAACAGGTGCAAGCGTTTTGACTCTACCTGTTTCAGTAGAAGGAGTCAGTGAAGTCAAAGACTATTTTGGACTGTTTGATTATATTATTGATAATCTGGCAAGTACGTTTGAAAAGCAGGAGATAACACCACATGATTAAGTTCAGTAATGTACAACTTGGCTATGGCAAAAGGGTCGTACTAAATGCTCTTAACTTCGAAATACAGAAAGGTGATTTCTTCGGAATAGTTGGTCCTAATGGTGCAGGAAAGACAACCCTCCTGAAGGCTATTTTAGGCCTCTTAAAGCCGGTAAAAGGAGAAATCAATTTTCTCAAAAATGGGAAGGGGCATAAAAAAAGTATTGGATATGTACCACAGCACGCATCAGTTGACGAGATATTTCCTGTTACTACACTTGAGATGGTACTTATGGGAAGGTATGCAAAGATGGGGATCTTTAAACGACCCAAAAACAGGGACTACAAAATTGCGAACAAAATGTTGAAAAATGTAGGTATGAAAAATCTTTCAAAAAGAAATTACCGGGAACTATCCGGTGGGCAGAAACAGCGTACTTTAATAGCAAGGGCTATGGTAAGTGAACCGGACATTCTGATACTTGATGAACCGGTAGAAGGAATGGATGTCCAGGGAGAGATCGCCATAATGGAGCTGATCAAGGTCTTGCATGCTGAATACTCTCTTACGGCAATTTTGGTCTGCCACGATCTCAATATCGTAGCCAATTATGTAAAAACACTCTCCATCATCCATAAAAACACATTAAAGCTTGGACCTGTTGACTCAATACTTAATGAAGAGACCATGTCCAAAGTTTACGGAACACAAGTGAAGATTGTAAACATTGACGGACAAAAAGCGATTATATCTAAACTAAATGAGTGAATTTTTCTCCAATCTTGAATTTTTTAAATACTCTATAGCATGCTCAGTGCTTGTGGCCCTGGTATGCTCTTTTTTAAGTGTTTACATAGTCCTCAAGAGAATAGTTTTCGTCAGCGTAGCGGTCACACAGGTCTCGTCAGTTGGTATAGCTATAGCATTAATAACCGGACTGAACCCAACACCCATTTCCCTGTTTTTTACTTTTCTTGGGGTTGTCATTTTCTCCATCAGGTTCTCTGAAAGGAGGCTGTCAAATGAGAGCAGGATAGGTATTGGGTTTGTTGTTGCAAGTGCCGCATCAATCCTAATTGTCTCAAAAAGTGCAAAGGGAATACATGAAATTGATGATCTTCTCTACGGAAATATTCTGGCAGCAACTCCATTCCAGATTTACCTTATGATCGGTATTATTACGTGTATCTTTATTGCACATTTTCTCTTTTACAAAGAATTCTCCTCTGTCACCCTTGACTTTGAAATGGCGAGGACATCGGGTATAAAAGCGAGGTTCTGGGAACTGATGCTTTATCTGACGGTAGGGGCTGCCATATCTATAGGTATAAGAACCTCCGGTAACCTCCTTATAACTACTTTCCTGATAATGCCAGCTGTGAACGGACTGCTTCTGGCAAACAGGATGAAAAATGTATTTATCATAGCAGTAACGACAGGTGTAATATCTGCATTAGTAGGATTTTATATTTCTTTCTATTTTGATCTTCCAACATCACCATGTATAGTTGCAACACTTTTTATAATCTCATGCTTAACGTTTCCCGTCAGATTTTTAAAGAAAAATTTATAAACTGAGGTTTGCTTAACCTCCTGAATAATAGTGAAAAATTCTTTTGTTGTCTTTGACAATTTATCAAATTATCGCTAATATGTATTGATTATTGATTAAAAAACGACTAATCAATAAAAATACTATTTTTCAAATACCTGAAAATGTACAAAAAGAAGATTATAATTCTAGCTATTATCTCGCTGTTTACTTCGGGATTTCTACCATACGACCTTATTATCAGTAAAGAAGCTGTTAAGAGCGGCCAGATATCACATGCAGAATTATGTTGTTGCGGTCATGACGCAAGCACATGCCGGAGTTGTGGCTGTCCGGATGGCTCTGGTAAATCTGATAATGGCAAGCAACCTGTTACTATTACTGCCTGTGGTGGTACTTCTAATGATATCTTTACCACACCAAAAATAAATTATTTCTTTTCACAGTCTGTTTTTATTAATTACCTGCCTGTTACCACTTTGGCAGAAGCCGTTACACTACAACGAAAAGATGTACTGAATAAACCGCCCTACAAACCTCCTAAATCACAAATCCTTACGAATTTCACATAATTATCTAAGAAACTATATTTTTAACGTAATCCATCTTTTCGGAATGTGTCTGCGGAACCGTAGTAGGCGTATGCCTGCTTTCCGATTTGCAGACAGTTAAATACGACAAAGAGCGAAACAATCGTCCTTTGCCTTGATCGCAATACTGATAATATTGAACAAGGTGCTTGGCAACATTCTTGATTTGTATGTAGGGAAATTTTGTGAATTGCCTCTGCAAGATTGAGTATTCCAGGTATGAACTAAACACTCTGAAAGATGATGGTAAGGAGAAGGGGTATGTCGTCATTTTTTTACAATAATATATTTTTTTTACAATTTATTTTCTGGATTATTCCCTTGGCATTTCTGCCAAATGAATGTCTGGCAGAATTGAATGATTTAATAAATTACGAAGATAAACACGAAAATAGCCAAACAATCCAACTGGCCCTGAATGAGACAGGCGATAAGGAAAGGGAATCTACTGATATTTCAAAGGAGCTCACTCGGCCGGAAAATTTAAATTACCCCCTATTTTTGGGTCTCTGCTGTGGTAAGTGCGGTGGTAATATGCCCTTGAATATCTTCGGCGCAGGTACTCCCGAGCCGCATGAGTTCAGGATTAAGACGAATTTGAACTGGGGAAAGATGGTCGGGATGAGAAGAGGCACAAATAATCGCAGCACTAAAGATACCTTGGGACAGTACATGATGACTCCAAGAAAAATGGACATGTATATGAGTAGTGTTTCAGTAGGATATGCTTTTTCTGATCGCTTCTTTGTCGGTATGATGGGCATGTATGTGAATAAGGATATGGAAATGATCAGAAGGGGTGGCAGGAGATCCAGCATGTATTCACAGGGAGCCGGTGATACAATGCTGATGACTAAGACATTAGTCTATGCGGATGACTACCTGGTCCCCACAAGTCAGGTTTCGATGCTACTCGGAGTAAGTATCCCGACAGGTTCAATTAACCAGGACGAGAAAGGCCAAATTCTTCCCTATAGTATGCAGTTGGGTTCCGGTACATTTGATCCTTTTATCGGCGTACTCTATGAAGGCTCAAGCTCACCACTCTGGTGGGGAGCAAACGTTAGTTATCTGGCGAGAGCCTATGAAAACTATAAGAGCTACAACCTGGGAGATGAATATCGTGCTGACTTTTACGCTATGTATCAGGCACGTCACAATTTAGTTGGTGAATTACAGATTAAGAGTAAATATGTAGGTCACCTTGAAGGACAGGCCCGGGAAATTGAGCAAGACGGAGATGGCCACATGAAGATGATGGGCATGCCGACAGCGGCCTTTATGAGTAACCTGTATGATCCGGATAATTACGGCGGAAGTACTGTGGATTTGTCTGCCGGTGTACAGTGGCAGCCATTTCACAACCATATTTTGAATGCACAATTTTCTGTTCCACTTTTTCAAAACCTGCATGGAACGCAACTGGAAAAAGACTTCACAGCATCAGTTACCTATTATATTGAAGTTCCTCTCCACAAAAGTAGGCGTTCGAAGAAGTCAAGCAAGGGATTGGATTTTCTGGGTTTTTAGTTTAGCTATGTAGCCGCAGGCTTTAGCCTGCGTTTCTCATCATCCGATGGGAATATGCAAATGTCTTGTATGTTACGCAACCTAAAGGATGCGACTACTCGCCCTAACGTACAGACGGTACGGGCGGGTACAAATCATTCAATTTAAGAGTTGATTAAATACTGGACTCCCAGTGAAAGAGGGCTACATCCCTCCATCGGAATGATCCCAGGTTTTATTTTTGTATTATAAAGGAGAGAAAAAGATGTACAGAAGGAAATATCATATTTTAGTTTTGCTGGTACTACCAGCACTGGTCCTGTTTTTTAACGGCTGCGTAACTATGCAGAAACTTCCGGAAGAAAGATCTGCAGATGCGCAGGTATATATCGAGAGATGTAGTGCTTGCCATACGATCCCTCATCCTTCCCGGCTCAATTTCCACCATTGGAAGGACAAGATTGTTGCAATGGAAGGTTATCAAATGCCCGTTATTAAATCTAAGGAAAAAGAGGCGGTACTCTCATACATAAAGACGCAATCAAAAAAAGATTTTAAGATTTTTAAACTAAGATGTGGAAAGTGCCATATTCCACCTGAGATGGAAGAACTGGAATCGAAGAAATGGGAAGATTTAATTGTCGTCCTTGATGGCAAAATGCCCGTATTCTCAGAAGAAGAAAAATCATCCGTAATAAGGTATTTACAGGCGTTTGCAAAAAAGTAAGATACTTACTATGAAAAGAAAAGGGGATAAGAATCGTAATGGTCCTTATCCTCTTTTAATTATACCAAACCTTGCTTGCAGTTATCCCCGGATAGAAAACGCAGAGGACTTTACTCGGGCAAAATAGTTTTTGGGTTTTATCCGAAAACTATTTTGAGATAGGTATAAAAGACAAATCGCCCTTACTCATGCTATTAACCGTGTTTATGAATAATGTAAATACCAACAACATAGACAATGGATTAAATAGTCGTAAGCATCTTTGCCTATAATAGTTGGATCAGAGGGGCAGATGCGACATCTTTTTTCCTTGGAAAATGGAGTCCTCATAAGTGTTAGCTCTTTTATAGACCAATTAATTGCCTGATCGTTGGTTCTAATGCGTTTGCACAGAACCAAAATCCTAATGAATTTGGGTGCAGTCCATCAGCCAGCCCGTAAGCAGTTTTCTTAGATAACATGTTTTTGCCATCAAAAAAATATATGTGTTTATCTCCATTTTGCTTTCGTGATTTTACAAAGTTGTATGCTATTTCTCTTTTCTCTCTTTGCTCCTGGATTCCATACACACTATAAAAAGGACTAATTACTAAAATCGGTATATTTTCGTGTCGCATCCTTATACTTTTTACAAATTCCGGTAGTGTTTGTTTGAATGTTTCAGGTGATGGGTTGGCCCAATAATCTAGAACGATTAATGAAGATTCAAGAGTGCCGATATAATTGGCAATTTGAATGTCCCCTTTTCCATTTCCAGCGAATCCAAGATTAATAAAGTCGACACCTATAGCCCTTGACAAGATTGCCTGATAAGACAAACCAGGATTTGAAGCTACACCACCTTGAGTAATACTTGAGCCATAATATATTATCGGCTTCATTTCTATTAAATCATTGGAAGGGATCACTTCAGAATTTCCTGCAACTTGAATACTATGGACTGTTATTTCCTCGTATAACGGAAGGTATAATGTAATATTATTAAACTCTTCCTCTTTTTGAAACTTAAAAAGCTGTTTAATATTACCGGCTCCATCTGGCCAGGCACTCCCCCAATACACATTGTTTACATAAATGTCGATACCATTTTTCATTATGCTATTCATGTGGTACGGTGTAAAAGGATTAGGAGAAAAAGCATGAACATACACTAAATTTGAATTTGTTTTAAATCGTATCCTCCCTCCAGATGGTTTTTTACTTAAATCCCATAATATCAGTCGTATTTTATTTTTCTGACTTTCAGGCAAGCGCACAAATTCTTTATTATGGTAATAACCAGGAAGACCACTAACCAGATCTTTTGTAATTTCAACTGATTTGAAATATTTCAGATTTTTACTAATTGTATTTTTTTTGCTTAGTGCATGTAATTTTAGAGCTAAATAGTCAATTCCACCTCTTAACTGAATAAAATAAATTAGAGAAAATACCACTACAATATTTAATGATAAAGAGAAAGCGATTAATATTTTTACTTTTTGTTTCATTGCAACTCCCCTAAAAGCTAACGCTAGAATCAGCTCTAATTATTGGTTATGCGCTACTCTGGAAGATCGTTAAGATTAAGTTTTTCACTCAAGAACCTTGTCACATATATAACCACCAATCGGTATCGCCGACGTAGCCGCAGGAGATGGCGCGTTACACACATGCAGGCTGCGAGGGCTCTCGGCAAACAGGAAGTCGTGGACCAGCGAACCGTCTTTCAATACTGCCTGGGCACGAATACCGGGAGGATATGGTTTCAGGTCGGACAACTGCAGCTGCGGACAGTATTTCTGCACCAGCTTGATGTAGCCTGGCTTCCATAATGAGTCTTTGGTTTCGATCAAACCGGTTTTAATATGCGATTTCAATACTCTCCAGAAGCCTCCAAAGGTCACCATATCCCAGATGTCCCAAAGGTTTATGTTGATCTTACCATAGCCTTCCCGTTTCCAGCCCAGCACGGCATTTGGCCCTACTGTAACAGAACCATCAATCATCCGGGTCAGATGTACACCCAGGAATGGCAGATCGGGGTCAGGGATCGGATAGATCAGGTGATTAACGACCTGGTTATACTTAGCTGCCAGCTGATAGTACTCACCACGAAACGGAATGATCCGGAAGTCAGTCGGGATACCCAGCATCCTGGTGGTACGATCTGCCATCAATCCGGTACAGGTAATCAGGAAGCGTCCTTTAAAGGTAACTTTTTCGCCATTGTAGAGCGCTACAACTGCCACATCATCAGTTGATTCACTCAGATCTACTACTTTGTGATTCAGCCGCGCATCCCCTCCCATCTCAACAAACCTGTCCACCATTTTGACAGAGACCTGCTGGAAGTCTACAATAGCACTCTCTTTAACAAAGATGCCACCCAGGCCAACGATGTTAGGCTCACGGGATTTCAGTTGTTTTGCCCCGAGAAGCTCGACATCGATCTCGTTTTGCTGGCAGCGCTCAAACAGCACATGCATACGCTCCATTTCCAACTCATTGGTTGCCACCAGCAACTTACCACACCGGTCATACGGTACATCATTCTGATCACAGAATGCCATAGTAGATGCAACACCGGTTTTACAGAATTTTGCTTTCAAGCTGCCCGGTGCGTAGTAGACACCGGCATGGATTACTCCGCTGTTGTGGCCGGTCTGATGCATAGAATATATCGACTCTTTCTCCAGTAGCAGGATATCCTTCTCTGGAAAACGTTGCTTCAGTTGCCATGCGGTAGAAATACCGACAATGCCGCCGCCAATAATAATATAGTCGAATATCATAATATCTTAAGTTAAATACGGAAGAACCGTTTCCAATAAAAACGGTAGATCATATAAAGGGTCAGAGAAGAAATTATGCCACTGGAAGTTTGTTACAACCAACCACCGTTTATTTTATTCTCAAAGCTAATCACCGGTTATTTAAATTACTACTCCAGAGCTATACGGATCATTTGGGCATATTGTGTAATACCTTATTCTTAAGTTCTTCGAATTTCTTTTTGCTTAATTTAGACGACTTTGCTTCTTTCACTTTTGACCATTTAACTTTTTTTCTGAGAACTTTTTGTTTTTATCTTCAAGCTGCGTTAACAATATTTCATCAGGCGGATTACCTTCCGCCTTTAATTCAATTTGAGCTCCGGAACGGGTCAAGCTTCCCTTGAGAGCTATAGGTGAAAACCTTGCCGATACCCTGATCCCTATCATAAAAAAGGAGAAGGTTTTTACCTCCAGAGGAAAAAGGTACCACTTGAGACCAGCGGTTCTGCCAGTTCAAATTTGCCACCCCCTTGTAGCCCGCCACCCGCGTCCAAACGGAAAAATTTGGCATTAATAGCATGGACTGCCGGTGCGATTAATAGTATTGATCCAATTATAACAGCCCAAAAAAATCGTTTAGCGAAAGTCATCTTTGATAATCTAAAATATTTTTTCATTTTCTAGTACTCCTCTCTAGAGTATGGGTACAGTGTACGTCATGAATAGAAATTAGCCTTTTCGAATATTTTTTTATTTGTGGTTCTTCCTTAAACTTCAGCCTTATACTACTTGTTTGCTGAAGGAAGAATAACTCATATTAAATATTTTTGCAATCTCATAATCTCTGTATAAACAGGTATTCCATAACAATAATATCAGTATGTTACGCATATCTTTATCTAAGACTTTTTATCAGTTTTCTGAAGGAATTAAGAGACCGGGTGGGAGGTGTTAGTTTGAGCAAGTGGATAGAAACTTTATTCTCTTAGTTTCCAAGTTAAAGCATTAATACCAAAGACTATTAAAACAACTGGATAAATTATAAAACCAGTATAACCAAATGCATGTTCGAAATAGATACAAAACCAAAAGCAAGTACCTATAGCAATGCCTATCATATGATAAAGTAAAAAGTACCTGAAGTTTCTCATCACATATAATGCTTGTATCAGGCACTGCCAAAGGCAGTCACCTGGATACACGTGTTATGAGTCTTTATGGCTTACAAGCCTTACAGGGTCTATAGCCATTTTCAGTAGCATCATTTTTTGTATCATAAAATATGACATTTTCTCTATTGGGCTTTCTTGCACTACAAGATGGCTTGCAGTATATACCTGTTGTTTTTACAGCGGTAAAGAACACACCATCATATTTTATGTTTTTACTTCCAATAAAGCTGTATTTCTCATTATCACTTAAGTATGAGTTATTTTGCTCAAACTTCAATAATCGTTTTTTAACTGGTACCCCGCCACCATAACCAACAAGTTCCCCGTTACTCCCTATGATTCGATGACAAGGAATAATCAAACTCATTGAATTTGCTCCATTTGCATTTGCAACAGCTCTGACAGCTTTTTCTTTATTTATGAACTTTGCGATATCTAAATAAGAAGCAGTCTTACCGTAAGGAATTTTCATTAAAGCTTCCCATACACTCTTCTGAAAATCAGTCCCTACCATTAATACAGGGATATCAAAACTTGTTCTATCTCCATTAAGATACTCATCAAGTTGCGCTCTTACTTTTGACAATACCTCATCATTTTTTTCTACAAAATCAGCCCCTAGACCTTTTTTAATTCGATTATCAACCGTTACCCTCATTCTCCTATACCTATAATCAAGCAAGCATAATCTCCCATCAAAAGAACCCAATATTAGCTCTCCAATCTTGGTCTTGTAATATTTAATATTAATTTGATTCATCTTGCTTCCTTATCTTCCTACTCATAAAGTTTGGCCGCACTTTTTGCGGCGGTCAAGTGCAGGTCATAGTTATGTATGTTTAATTCTCAACATTTTGTTCCCGCCTTTTTGAAACTCATAGGACACTTTTTCTATGCTGACGGCAAACCCATCTTTCTCCAATCGGTCAATGATCTTTTTAAGATGTCGTGACTTCTTTGTCCCTAACTCTAAGAGCGGAAAGATTCTTGTTTCAGGTGAAACCCTACAAAGCTCTTTTACCGATTGAAGATGAAAATTTTCCGACAATTGCTCACCGTATAGAAAAAGAAAATGTGAGCATAATGCAATATCAAAATGACCCTTCTCAAATGGGAGATCTGGCAAACTCGCATCGACATATCGACCGTTATTCATGCCTACGGTAAAATCGGATAAAAAGTCATTCATGGCATTCATACGAACTGTGCCGAGTTCTTCAACTGATGAAATATGATCCCATACAAATTCTTCCTTATTATTTCTGGCTTGTTCTACAATTTCTTTATAGGTTTTCTTTATTCGACTTCTTATTTCATCCTCATTAAAATTGTAAATAGGATCAGCGGATACGACATGGCCCCCTCTCCTTGTTAACTCGGCATTGAAGCTTGCAGGGCCATCTCCACAACCAAGAATGCTTTTGTCCAAATCCGCGTTGGACAATGAAAACATTGCCGTATATTCATCAAAAGAGCGTCCCCATGGGACAACTTTTTCAAGGGTAAAACTCATATAATTCCTTTATTATCTAACGCTGAAGGGAACAATCCCGTATGGTAAAAAAATAATAGATAAAAACAAGATAAACAAAGAGCCTGAAATAATCGAATCACAAATGACAACGGAGACTTCATAGGTTTTAGACGATTAATTATTACTATCTATTAGCTTTATCAATATTTGTCAACAATAAACACCGATTTATAGCACTAATCACACCTTGATTTATCTTTCTTTTTGTATGTGTAAGTCAAGATTGAATTAAGAGTTAATTATTGATGCAATGAGTTTTACGATGTCTTCAGAAGGCATCAGGCTTTTTGGGATAATAATCTTGACTGGTACAGGGTTAGCGACTAAGCCAGAATATATAAAAATAACGGAACTATTATAAATTTGTTTCTCTGCACCAACTTCAATTTTTTGAATCATAGATACGTTTAAATGTATCCAGGTTTTAGCCAAACTACTTTTTTTTATTTTTATGAAACCTTTAATATCTGACTTTTCTAAGGTTCCAGAATTATGTAGTTCAATTACTTCGGCTCCATTTGTAGCATCACTAACAATTAAACCTACAAAAAACAAAATGGAGATAATTGACACTATTAAGATTGATTTCATAATCTTTTCCTTTCAATATTAAGAATTTTATCAGTAGTCGATCTGTAGAAATACTAGAGATGACAGAAATTTGCTTTTTAGAGTCTTTAAGGGCGTAGTAAAACAGCTAATAAAAACCAAGAAATATTAATAAAATCAGGGGGCACTATAACTGTTTTTATGTTGCTTGGATTTTTGGATCTCATTGTATCCTCCAAACGGCCATTCTGAAGGATGACTCACAACTCCTGCACGCACCATATTTACCCTGTTAAATAAAATTTAAGTCGTTTTTGTATAAACATTTTACCATAATATGTTTTCAAATATTTTTCTCGTCATGTTGCATCATCACGATCAAGACAAGCCTCATAATATACAAGATTCAATGGACGTCTATATTTGGTTGACTCAACCTTACCATTGTTATGCTGTTCAAATCTTAGTTTAAGATTCTGAGTGAAACCGGTATAGAAGTTACCGTCAGTTTAACTCTTCAAGACATATGTATAAAACATGCCAATCTCCAACTATTTAACAGGGTGAAGATCAATATAAACAAGGCATCGCAGAAAATGTTGATCGATCTCGATGGCAGTCGCATGATATCTATCTTCCCAGTATGCACCTTTTCGTTTTTTTCTTTGATTGTATTCCTGGCTACTCCTGCCAGCAACCAATTGTATTGACTTTGGTATTACATCACGCAAATTATCATCCATTACCAGCATGTGTATATGATTTGATGTAACCGTGTAGTTTAAAATCCTCAATTCATATCTCTTCCTTGCCTGATATAGCCACTGAAGATAACGTCGCTGATCCTTTGCCAATTTAAGAAGGAATTCCCTTTTATGACATCGTTCAGTGATATGCCATATCTGCCCGTGAAATATAATGTCTTTTTACTCTTACCATGTGTGGTCCGTCAATATCGCTCTTTTTGCCCTTGGAAAAGTCGTTATTGAGCCAAAAATGGTCCCACTTGAGGATGAAAGTTCAACCTTTTCAAATAGTTAGCAGTCGAGTAGGCAAAAGGAACTTCCCCTTAAGCCTCTCACAGAACCGTACGTGAGATTCTCACCTCATACGGCTCTTATCGTACAACCGAGACCGAGACACCTGGAAGTTGCCAGTGGGAAAATAGGCCCGGATTTGTTCGGGCTACACCATCCAACCAC